>JBDTCO010000089.1:0-63839 GCA_039923495.1 Polyangia bacterium | reverse complement strand
GCCGACGACGTCCTCTCGATGTCGGGATCGAGCCAGGCAACCGGGGGCTCGGTGGACCAGATCGAGGTGTCAGGAGCGGTCTTCGACCCCTCTTGCGGGCTCAATCCGGTCGCCGGACAGGCAACCGTGCAGCATGTGGCCCTGACCTCCATCCAGCAGGTCACCGTGCACTTCCACGCGCTCTGCGACGGGAAAGTCGATGTCGGAGGCCCCGGCGGCGGCTCCGGAACCGTCACGCTTCCCTGAAAAACGCATCCAGTGAACTCCGCTCTCGCCATGGAGCCGGTCCGCGGTTACATTGCGCCATTCCGATGAGCCCCACCGAAAACGAACCCGAAGATTTCGCCACTCTCTTTGCCGAGTACGAGCTGAAGCGAGGCGGCGGTAACCCCTACAAGAAACGAGAGCCGAAGGAGGGCGACATTGTTCGTGGCCCCATCGTGTCGATCGGGCGCGAGTCCGCGTTCATCGACATCGGTGCAAAGTCCGACGGCATGATCGATCTGATCGAGCTGCGCGGAGAGGACGGCCAGGTCACCGTGAACATGGGTGACGAGGTCGAAGCCCGCGTGGTCGAGGTCGACGGCAAGAACGGCGGCATCCTTTTGCGCCGCTCGCTCGGCCGTGGTCGCGGCGAAGAAGGCGCGAAGGAGATCGCCAACGCGCTCGCCCTCCAGATCCCGGTCGAAGGTCTCGTCACCGCCATCAACAAGGGCGGTCTCGAGGTCCAGGTCGCCGGCATGCGCGGCTTTTGCCCCATGTCGCAGGTCGATCTTCGTCCCGTCGCTGCCGAGGATCTCGCGCAGCTCGTGGGCAAGAAATTCCAGTTCCGCGTCACGCGGTTCGAAGACGGTCCCCGTCCGAACATCGTCGTGTCACGTCGCGTCCTGCTCGAGGCAGAGAACGCGGAGCGCGCAGCCGTCACGCGCGAGAAGCTGGTCGTCGGCGCCGTCATGCGCGGCCGGGTCGTCGCGCTGAAGGACTTCGGCGCGTTCGTCGACCTCGGCGGCATCGAGGGCCTCGTCCACAACTCCGAGCTCGGTTACGACCGCGTCGCGCACCCGCGTGACGTGCTGTCCGTCGGGCAGGAGCTGGAAGTCGCGGTCGTCCGCATCGAGCCCGATCCCAAGACGGGCCGCGAGCGCATCTCGCTGTCGATGCGCGCGCTCATGGCGGATCCGTGGAAGGAGTCCGCGGGCAAGCTGCGAGAGGGCATGGAGGTCGAGGGCAAGGTTGCTCGTCTCGAGGCGTTCGGCGCCTTCGTCGAGCTCGCTCCCGGCATCGAGGGCCTCGTCCACCTGTCGGAGCTCGACAAGGGTTCTTCGCGCGTGCGTCACCCGAAGGACATGGTCCAGCCGGGTCAGCCGCTGCGCGTCGTGATCCTCGGCGTCGATGTCGAGCGTCACCGCATCTCGCTCGGGCTCGCACCGGAGACGTCTTCCGCCTCCGCCGAGCCGGCCGAGGCGGCGAGCGCGACGGGCACGCCCCGCTTCGGCACGTTCGCCGACCTGCTCAAGAAGAAGTAGTCACCGCACCTCCACGCACCTCCGAAGGGCGAGTCCGAAAGGGCTCGCCCTTTTTTCATGCGCCGACCCCGGCGAAGCGCCCGGGACGATGCGCCCACGCACGATTTTCGTCGCGACGCAAAAAAACTCCTTTTGTAACCAGTTGATCTTCCCCGGAATCCGTGTCAAGCCGCCGTAACCATTGCGAATTCGATCTTGACCGGAAGGCCAAGAGGCGACATCTTGCAAGCCATAGGCGTGTATGGTCACGCCTGGTAGCGTCACGGAGGCCATCGTCATGGCAAGCAAGCAGACTCGCCGGTCCATCTCGGTTCGCGGCACCACCTATTCCCTTCTTCGCGATTTCTGCTCCCAGCACGAGCGCTCCATGAGCGACGTGGTCGAGGAGCTCCTCTCGCGTATCCTCGAGGACGGCGAAAAGCCGGCCGCAGCCCGTCCGAAGACGGTCGCCCCGCTTGTCGCGCGCGCGCCCGCTCCGGTCAGGCCTGTCGCCAGGGAGCACGACCGCGCAGCAGTTCGCGTCGTCCCGCTGCCCCGGCCCGAGCCCGTCGCTGTAGCCGCGCCGAAGCCTGTGGTCGCCGAGCCGGTCAAGGCCGCGCCCATCAAGGCCGCGCCGGTCGCGAAGGTCGCGCCGGTCAAGGTCGCGCCCCCGGCCAACCAGCCGACGCGTCCGGTCCCGGTGTCGAACGCCGGTCGTCCCGCACCGACGCGCGTCGAGACGGTCAAGGACGCGCCAAAGTCCGGCAACGACTACCGCGCGATCCGCTTCTAGCCCGCTTTTGCCCGTCCGGCTCTCTCACGAGGGCGGGCGCCGACGGGCTCTCTCAGGAGAGCCCGATCGCGAGCGCGATCACGATCGCCACCACGGCGAGCCCCACCACCACGAGATCCCAGCGTGGCGGCGTGCGCCGATCGATGAGCTCCTCGACGTCCAGATCGACGGCGAGGAAGCTCAGCGCCTCCACTTTGTCCGTGCGCGCGAACCTCGCACTCGCCTTCGCGTAGGTTGAAGGCACGTCGTGCTCGGCGTCGGCGAACGGTCCGATGGGCAGCGCGTCCGTGTCACGCGCGTCCGTGTAGGCGATGGAGCACGCGATCTGCTCGTCGCCGATGAGCGGTGACGCACACTCGAGCGCCGACTTCGGCTCGGCTGGCGAAACCTCCACGACGAACTCCGCGATGTCGAGCTGCGACGCGAGCGGCCCCAGCGACGCGAGCGCGACGGCGAGCTCGGTGCCGGAGTCGAAGCGATCTTCGGCGCGCAGCGAGAGCGCACGCATCACGATCCGGTCGAGCTCGGGCGACACTGCGGAGTTGAGCGTCGACGGCGGCGCGGCCTCTGCGAGGGACACGCGACGCAGCGTCTCGAGCTCGTCCTTCGTCGCGAACAGGCGGCGACCGGTGAGCATCTCGTGCAGCACGATGCCGGCGGCGAACACGTCGCAGCGACGGTCGATCGGGGCCTGGTTCACCTGCTCGGGTGCCATGTACGCGAACTTGCCCTTGAGGCTCTGCGTGATGATGTGGCCCGCCTCGCTCGAGAGGCGCGCGACGCCGAAGTCGAGCAGCTTCACCGTGCCGTCGCGCTCGACCATCACGTTCGACGGGGACACGTCGCGGTGGATGATCTGCATGCGACAACCGCTGCGATCCACGAAGGCGTGCGCGCAGCCGAGCGCGACGGCGAGGTCGTGGGCGATGCGGACCGCGATCGGCAGCGGCATCCGACGCTTCGAGCGAGCCAGCGAGAGGCGGAGCTGCGACAGGTTGCGCCCGTCGAGGAGCTCCATCGTGAGGTACGGCGTTCCCGCATGAACGCCGTGGTTCTCGACGCGCACGATGTTGGGGTGACGGAGCTGTGACGTGAGGCGCGCCTCGGCCTCGAACATCTCGACGAGCGCCGGCATCGTCGCGAGGTGCGGAAGCATGGACTTCACGACGACGTCCTTGCCTTCGCCGCCACGGAGCCGCGCACGATAGACGACCGCCATCCCGCCCTGTCCGAGCTGCTCGAGGACGCGGTATGGCCCGATCGAGTCGCCGACCGAGGGCACGTAGAACACGCCGGGAGGCGTTCCGTCGGGCTGTTCGGCGATCTGCAGCGCAGGTCCCATGCTCACAGGTGGGTGCGAGAAGCGATCCAGCTCTCGGCGTGACTCGTTCCGCGACGTTGTCGTCATGAGGTTGGGGGGTGCTCGCCTCGAGGTGGGGCCGCGGTCATCAGCGGCGAGGTGCGAAAACGTGGGACAGCGCGCGTGCCTTGACGCGTCGTCCTTGCGGTGTCTACCGTCGGAGCACGATGAGGGTACCGTCAGCCCTCGCAGCGGCGTGTCTGCTCGCTGCGAGCGCGGCCCGCGCCGACCTGGAAGCGCCGACCACGCTGTACCGCGTCCCCACGCGCTACTCTCTGGCAGCGCCGTACGAGACGAACGCTGACGAGGGGCCGGTCGTCATCGTGCCCGCGCGTCCTCACCTCGTGTCACCACCGTGGCGGCATCAGCTCGCGGACCTCACGGACGTCGCGTCGGGCGAAGAACCGGGCAAGCGGCTCGACCTGCGCTTCTCCGCCGCGTACCGGCACACGGAGGCGCGCGGGCAGGTGAAGCGCGAGCTCGACGGTGCGTACCCGGGCCAGGCAACGCGCGCGACGTATCGCGATCTCCGCTTCGCGCGGTCGCGCGACGAGCTCGCGCTCCGCGGCGAGCTCGGCATCTTCCATGACCTGTCCGTGTTCGCGGAGCTGCCCATCGTGCTCTACGAGCAGACGGACTTCTCGTACGACGGCACCACCGCCGACAACTCCACCACCGTGCGCGACAGCATCGTGCCGAAGGCGGGCTACGACGCCATCCGCGGTGGCACTCCGACGGGCGGCTCGGCGCTCTTCCGTGGTGTCAGGCGCGGTGCCGCCTCTGGACACGGCGCGGATGCCTTCGACACGTTCGACTTCGGCCTGCGCTGGGCGCCGCTCAGCCAGCGCCGCGACCCGACGAAGCCCACCTGGGTGCTGGGCATCGAGCCGCACATCTCCATCGGTTCGATCCGCCGGTTCGATCCGACCGTACCCGGCGCGAACCATGGCGTCGCCGACGGCGTGCATCGCGTCGTGTTCAACACGGCGGCGTCGCGTCGCATCGGCCGCTTCGAGCCGTACGTGTCGCTCTCCTACCTTCTGCCGATCGCGCGCGTCGGCTCCGCGTACGTCGACTACGGGTCCGCCGAGAAGGCGAACGGTCCGCAGCACCAGGTGCAGGGCATCGTCGGCACCGAGATCATCGCGTACGAGCGCGGTCGACCCGACTGGCGCGTCGCGATCGATCTGCGCGCGCACCTCGACGGTCACTTCCAGGGGCGCGGCTACTCGGACGCGTGGGAGATCTTCGCCGGCTCGACGGGCCTGGCGTGCGACTCGACGCACGTGGCCAATCCGGCGTGCGATCCCGCCACCGGCAAGAACCCGTATCAAGCGAAACCATTCTCCGGGCTCACCGTCATCGAGGGCTACGCGACGATCGGGCTCGAGGCGGCCCTCGACGCTCGCCTCGCGCGCTGGTTCCGCCTGCGCGCCGCGTTCGCGTACTCGCGAGACCAGTCGCACCTCATCACCGGCGACAGCTCCGGCGTTCCATCGACGCCGGGCGGCAAGGTCATCGCACCGACGGACTACAACCCCGCGTATCGCCCCGTCATCGATCAGCCCGGCCGTCGCTACCTCGTCGACAACGTCGATCTCTTCGACGTGAAGCTGCTCGCGCAGGCGCGCTTTTAGCGAAAGATGAAGAACGTTGCGACGGCGATCACGAAGCCGATCACCGCGCCGACGATCATGCCGCCGCGACGGCCGAAGCTGCGGTGGATCATGCTCGAGCGGCCGGTGATGAACTGCGGGCCCGTCCGCCCGGTGACCGTGACGACGGGGGCCGTACCCCGCGTGATGCGCGTGGTCTCCGTCGGCTGCTCGTCGTCCTCGAGGGTGGCGGCAGTGACGGTGGCGATCGTGGACGCACCCTGCGGTTGCTGCGAGATGCTCGTCGCCTCGCCGGGGAGCTCGGGCAGCTCCTCGTCCTGCGTCTTGTGAGCGGACGGCGCGGGTGCGATCATCGTCGCCGCCGTGGGCAGCGCGCGCGCGGGCTCCTCGGCATCAGAGGAAGAAGCGGGCGCAGGGGCGGCGATCGGCCGGCACGCCTCGACGAACGCCGTGTTGAACTCCGCGATGCTGTCGTAGCGCTGGGCCGCGTCCTTCGACATCGCGCGCAGCACCACGTCGTACACGGCGTGCGGGTAGCCGGCGATGGGCGGCGGCTGCTTGCGGAGGACGCGCTCGGCGATCTCCGGGATGGAGCCCTCGGAGCCGAACGGCATATCGCCCGACAGCATCTCGTAGACCATCGCGCCGAGCGCGAACTGATCGGCGCGCGCGTCGATGGTGCCCGACGTCAGCTGCTCCGGCGCCATGTACGTGATGGTGCCGAGGATCGAGTTGAACGCGGTGAGCTGCTCGGCGCCGCGCAACTTCGCGATGCCGAAGTCGACGACCTTCACCTCGCCCTGCGAGCAGAGGATCACGTTCTCGGGCTTGAGATCGCGATGCACGATGCCCTTGTCGTGCGCGCACGACAGCGCACCCGAGATCGCCGCGGTGATGCGGAGCGTGTCGGCGATGGGCAGTCGACCGCGGCTCACGCGATCACCGAGGTGCTCACCCTCTAGGTACTCGAGCACCGTGTACGGGACACCGTCATCGGTGAGGTTGTAGTCGACCAGGTCGACGATCGACGCGTGATCGAGCGTCGCGATGACCTCCGCCTCGCGACGGAAGCGCTGGAGCGCCACCGTGTTGTCGAGCAGCGACATCTTCAGGAACTTCACCGCGAACTTCTTCGGGATGCGAAGGTGGCTCGCCTCGTACACGGCACCCATCCCGCCCTCGGCGATGAGCCGATCGATGCGGTAGGTATCGACGAGGACGGCGCCGATGCGTTCCAAGCGTCGTGACTATATCGCGGATCCGTCCAGAGCGACCGCGAGCTGATAGAGCTCCCTGCGCTTTTTTCCCGTGAGCAGCGCAAGCGCAGCCGCGATCTCCTTCGGCCGCTCACCGCGTGCGAGGCGCGACTTGATCTCGGCTTCCAGATCGAGCGGCGTCTCGTCCTCGTCGCCGGACGCGCCGGCGACGACGAGCACGCACTCGCCACGGGGCGGAGTCTCGGCATAGCGCGTCGCCAGCTCCTCGAGGGTGCCGGCGACGCGCTCCTCGAACATCTTGCTCAGCTCGCGCGCGACCTCTGCGCGACGCGTGCCGCCGAGCGCGGCCGCGAGATCCGCGAGCGTGGTGCCGACACGGCTCGGCGCCTCGTAGAGGATGAGCGTCGCCCGATCGGTTCTCAGCGCGCCGAAGGTCTGCTGTCGCTCGCCCTGCTGACGCGAGGGAAAGCCGATGAACAGGAAGCGCTCGGTGGGGAGCCCGCTGCCGACGAGCGCGGTGATCGCAGCGGACGCGCCAGGCAGCACCTCGACGCGCTGGCCGGCCAGACGCATCGCCGCGATCACTCGCGCGCCGGGATCGGAGACACCGGGCATGCCCGCCTCCGACACGAGCGCGACGTGCTCACCACCTCTGACGCGCGCGACCAGATCGTCGGTGCGCGCGGCCTCGTTGCCCTCGAAGTAGCTGACGAGCTTCGGCGCGCGGATGCGGTGGTGTTCGAGGAGGTGGCGCGCCGAGCGCGTGTCCTCGGCCGCAATGAGCGTGACCTCCGCGAGCACACGCAGCGCCCGCAGCGTGATGTCCTCCATGTTGCCGATCGGCGTCGGCACCACGTACAGCACACCCGCGTCGTGCATCAGCCTTCGGGACCGAGCGCGATCTCGACCGCGTCACCGAGCTCGGCGCGCAGGTACACCTTCAGGCGATCGAGGAGGCGCTTCTCGAGCTGACGCGCGCGCTCGCGGCTGATGTCGTACTTGTCGCCGATCTCCTGCAGCGTCTTCGGCTGATCGTTGAGCAGCCGCTCCTCGAAGATCGTGCGCTCGCGGCCCTCCAGCGTCCCGGCGAACGCCCCCAGCTTGTCGCGCAGCAGACCGCGGAACTCGGCACCCTCGACCGCGGCGTCGGGCTGCGGCAGCGAGCCTTCCATCGTCTCCATCTTGCTGCGGCCATCGTCCTCGTCGCGCGAGGCCGGCGCGTCGAGCGACATGTCGCCACCGGAGAGCCGCTTCTCCATGTCGATCACCTCGCGCTCCGATACGTTGAGCGCCTTGGCCAGTGACTCGGACGACGCGTCGACGCCGAGCGCCTCGAGCTTGTCGCGCTCCTTCTTCAGGTTGAAGAAGAGCTTTCGCTGCGCCTGCGTCGTGCCGATCTTCACGAGGCGCCAGTTGGCCAGGATGAACTTGAGGATGTAGGCGCGGATCCACCACGCCGCGTACGACGACAGCTTCACGCCGCGGTACGGGTCGTACTTCTTCACGGCCTGCATGAGGCCGACGTTGCCCTCCTGGATGAGGTCGAGGATGTTGCGGTGCGCGCGACGGTACTCGTGCGCGATCTTCACGACGAGGCGCAGGTTGGCCGTGACGAGCCGACGCGCGGCCCCGAGATCGCCATCCTTCACGTACGACGCGGCGAGCGCGTGCTCGTCCTCGCGGCTCAGGAGCGGGTACTGCTTGATCTCCTTGATGTAGAGCGCGAGCGGATCGCGCGCGCCGATGGAGCGCTCGCGCTTCTCGACGAGCGCATGCTCGTCCGTGTCCTCGCGCGCCTCCTCGGCATCGTCCTCGGCCGCCTCGTCGTCTTCGTCGGCGTCCTCGCTGTCCGCGTGTGCTGCCGGCGCGGTGCGAGCGATGCGCTCGAGCTCGTGGTCGTCGACGGGCCCGACGTCTTCCACGTCGCCCTCGGGACCGGCCACGTCGTCATCGTCGCCGTCGTGCTCACCGTCCGCGCCGACGCCAAGGGTAGGTGGCCCACCGACCTCGGTCTGTTCGTCGTCGTCGCCCGGATCAGCTGGAACGGGCGGTGCTGCCTTCTTGACCATAGCGCCCGCCAGCTTACACCATGAGAACGGAGGCGACGGGAAGTGGGTCTCTTCAACCACGCGCCCGCCGGCGGCGCTTGCAACAACCAGAGCGCGTCGCGAAGGCCAACTCCACCGACGACCTCACGAACTCGTGGCCGCGCTGGAGCCCGTTCGTGCAGACCTACGCCGACGGCTCGAAGCGCGACTACGGCATCGAGCTACAGCAGCCAGCGGGGGTCGCCTCCCAGCGCCCGCAGCTGTGGATGTCTTCCTTCGCGCCGGCCGCCGCGAGCTAGAAGACCTCGCCGAACCAGCCGCGCATCTTCGTCCACATGCCGCCGTTGTCGTTCTGGCGGGCGCGGATCACGTGGCCTGCGGCCATGCGACGCACGCCGTGGAGCACGAGGCCGACGCCGGTCGCGTACATCGGCGTCTTGACGACGTCGACGAGGCCGCCGACTCCCGATGGGAAGCCGCGGCGCACGGGCATGCCGAGCACCTGCTCGGCGAGCTCCACCATGCCGTCGAGGAGCGTCGAGCCACCGGTGATGACGAGCCCCGAGCCGATCTTGTCCTCGAAGCCCGACTTCTCGATCTCGCGCTTCACGAGGGTGAAGATCTCCTCGATGCGGGGCTCGATGACCGCCGTGAGCGATTGACGCTTCACCTGGCGCGCGGGACGACCACCGACGGACGGGACCTCCATCATCTCGTCCTCGCCGACCATACCCATCGAGGCGCAGCCGAACTTGTGCTTGATGCGCTCGGCCTCGGAGTGCGGGCTGCGCATGCCGTACGCGATGTCGGCGGTGAGCTGGTTGCCACCGACCGCGAGCACCGCGGAGTGGACGATCGCGCCATCGGAGAACACGGCGATGTCGGTGGTGCCGCCGCCGATGTCGACGAGCACGACGCCCAGCTCCTTCTCGTCGTCGTGGAGCACCGCCTCCGCCGACGCGAGGGGCTCGAGCACCACCTCGGAGACCTGCAGGTTGCAGCGGTGGAGGCACTTGAGGATGTTCTGCATGCTCGTCGTCGACGCGGTGACGAGGTGCACCTTGGCCTCGAGGCGCACGGCCGACATGCCGAGCGGCTCCTTGATGCCGTCCTGGTGATCGATCGTGTACTCCTGCGGGAGCACGTGGATGATCTCGCGGTCCTGCGGGATGTTGATCGCCTTGGCCTGCTCGAGCACCGCCTGGATGTCCGCCTCGCGGACCTCCTTGTCCTTCACGGCCCACACGCCCTGCGAGTTGATGGAGCGGATGTGCGCGCCGGCGATGCCGGTGAAGACCTGCGTGATCTCGACGCCGGCCATGTGCTCGGCCTCCTCGATCGCGCGCTGGATGGACTGCACGGTGGCGTCGATGTTCACGACGACGCCCTTCTTGAGTCCCGTCGATAGCGCGGTGCCCACGCCGATGATATCGACCCCATCGTCCGTCACTTCGCCCACGATGCAGGCGATCTTGGTGGTGCCGATGTCCAGCCCGACGACGAGCTCTTCCCGCTTGGCCATGATTCTCCCTAGAGTTGTTGCGTGCCCGGCGCGTCAGCGCCGTCGTGCGTAGCCTGGTCCTGCGCGCTCTGAGTCCACAGGCGGACCGCGATCCGATCGAGCTTGCCGCGCTGGTCGAGGTGGATGAGCTGCGCGCGCGCGCCGTCTTGATCGAGCGCCGCGAGCACGGCGTCGAGGCGGACGAGCCGCGCCGGCGTCGTCACATCCACGCTGCCGAGCCGCACCGCGACTGGCTTGCCGGCGTGCTCGAAGTACGCGGTGAACATCGCCGCCGCGTCGCGCCCGCTGTCGTGGTGGAGCTCGCCGAGCGGCGGACGCGCGCCGTGCTCGCGCCAGCTGCGGTCGAGGTCGATCGCGCGCCGCACGATGCCGCGGGCAGCGACGGGTTCCGCCGACCAGCGATCGCGGCTCAGGCCCGTGACGACGGGGAGGCCGGCCTGCTCCTCGGGCGTGGCGCGCTTGAACAGCTCACCGCGCTCGTCGGCGAGGTAGAGGTGACCGAGCGCGACCGCGACGCGCGCATCGCGCTCGACGATGTCGACGGCGACGGTGTGGGGGAGCTCGCGGCGCACGCGCACGCTGGCGACCCAGGGCTCCTTCGCGAGGCGCTTTTCGACAGACGAGAGATCGAGCGAGAAGAGGCTCTGCCCCATCGGCAGCCCGCTCGCAGCGATCAGCTTGCCCGCCTCGAGGCGATGCAGCCCCGAGAAGCGCACCTCGACGAGCGAGAAGCGCGTGCCGCGCACGAGGAACCAGCGCAGCCCCACGCCCGCGCCCACGATGCAGGCCGCGAAGAGGACGCACAAAGCGACGCGACCGATGGCGTGGAGGTGTGCGCCGAGCGCGAGCGTGGGCAACTCGGTGCTCGAGAGACGCACGCGCCGGTTGCCCTTGCCTGCGAACGGCAGGCGCAGGCCCGAGCGTCGCGGCTTGCGAGGCTCCGGCGTCCGCTGGTTGCGGTCCGCGACTGGCGGTGAAGTGGGGCGCAGCATCCGGCGTCGGTTGTAAGCCGCGCTCGTCGGCCGAGCAAAATTTCACACGAGACGGCTCGCGATTTTCACACCGACATGTGCGACCCGAGTCAGGCCTTGGGCGCGACGCTGGCGAGGATGCGCTCGACGAGGGTCGGGCAGTCGATGCCGCGATCGGCGGCGATCTTCGGCAGCAGCGAGCGGTTGGTCATGCCCGGGAGCGTCTTGTCCTCGAGGCAGATGTCGCGACCGTCCGCGCCGAGGATCAAGTCGACGCGGGTGGCGCCCGCGCAGCCGATGGCCTGGTGCGCGCGGCGCGCGAGGTCATGGAGGCGCTGGCGCTCGTCGGCGCCCAGAAGTATTTCACGCGTGCCCATCGTGTTTCGAAAACCGCTATCGATCGGCCCTAGCCGAGGGCACAATTGGGCGATGAACATGCGCTCCTGGGCGGTCGGGGTAGGCGTTGCGACTACGGCGTGCTGCGTGCTCGCTCTCTGCTTCGCGGCGTGTGGCGGCGGTGACGGCCACGGGTCCAAAGCCGACTCTGGATCCGACCTAGCATCCGACGCCGCGGTCGCGCTCGACGCCTCGATGTCGCTCGACGCGGCCATCGCACTGACGCCCAAACAAGCTTGCGAAGCCTACCTCGATGCGGCATGCACGCGTGCGCACGAGTGCGGCAAGCCACTCAACTGTGAGTCGTTGAAGCCATTTTGCCCCGACAATTATCTCGGCGTAGGCACCAGCCGCACGAAGGAAGAGTTGCTCGCGTGCGCCGAAGCGCGGCTCAGTCAATCCTGTCAAGACATCCAGAACGGCATCGACTTGCCCTGTGTGTTGAACGGCACCCTTGCGGGCGGCGAAGCCTGTCACTTCAGCCCTCAATGTCGGAGTGGTAGCTGCTCATCGGATAACCACGGCGGTTGTGGGACCTGCGTTGCGTTTGCGGCGAACGGGACGCACTGCGACAGCGAGAACCTCTGTGATGTGAACGTCGACTGCGTGGCGCAGATCTGCATGCCGCGCGGCGTCCCGACCGCTCTGCCGGTGGGCAGCGCATGCAATGCGCAGAGCAGCTGCCCGGAGGCGGCGCCATGCATCGTTGCGTCCGCTGGGGCTGACACCGGTACCTGCACGCCGATACCCGGCGAGGGCCAGCCGTGCGGCTTCTTTCCCGGCGCCCCTTCGGCAACCGTGTGCGCGCCACCGACGCGCTGCGTCCGGCCCAGTCCGTCCTCGCCCACGGGCACGTGCAGTCACATACCGAGGCCGGTCGGCGGGCTGTGCGGCTCCGCGATCGGGGCGGCTTGCGAAGTAGGCGCGTTCTGCAACGACACCCAAAGCGGCACGTGCGAGCTGCTGCACACCGTCGGCCAACCTTGTCAGTCAACAGACCAGTGCACGAGCAAGCTGTTTTGCTCCGATGCGTTGAGCTGTGCCCCGCGCGTCGATGCCGGGATGCCATGCACGACCCTCGAGCAGTGTCAGCCGGGTCAGGATTGCGTCGTGACGTCCGCGGGCGATGCCGGCGTGGGCCTTTGCATCGACGTCGCTGGTATCGGTGAGCCATGTGGGGGACCGAACCAGGCGTGCGCGGGCGCGCTGCTTTGTGTGGGGGGCACCTGTACTCTCGGTGTCTGTCCGATGGGCGGGTAGAAGCGGTGAAGCGGACGCAGGATGGGTGACCGACAGCCACCCGATGGCCGCGCGTAGGAAGACCGCATGATGCGAGCGTTCCACGTCGTGCTGGTACTCCTCGTCAGTGGTGTCGGCGCATGTCGCCGTCCAGCCCCGGTGGGTGACGACCGTGTTCCAGGAGTTTGCCGAGCGAGATTGCTCGAGGGCTCCCCAGGTGACCCGGATCAGGCCTTGAGCGCGGCGCTCTGGAGGATACGCTCGACGAGGGTCGGGTAGTCGATGCCGCGCTCGGCGGCGATCTTCGGCAGCAGCGAGTGGTCGGTCATGCCCGGGAGCGTGTTGATCTCGAGGCAGATATCGCGACCATCCGCGCCGAGGATGAGGTCGACGCGGCTCGCGCCCGCGCAGCCGATGGCCTGGTGCGCGCGGCGCGCGAGGTCATGGAGGCGCTGGCGCTCGTCGGTGGTGATCGGCGCGGGCACGAAGTACTGCGTGTCGTTGCGGAGGTACTTCGCCTCGTAGTCATAGAACTCGGTCGCGGGCCGGATCTCGACCTCGCCGAGCGCCTCGCCGTCGAGGATACCGACGTTGATCTCGCGTCCCTTCACGTACTCCTCGAGCAGCACGACGCCCTTGCCGGCGCGCGCCTTCTCGAGCGCCGCTGCCAGCTCGCCCTCGTGCTTCACGATCGACACGCCGACCGACGAGCCCTCCGCCGAGGGCTTCACCACCATCGGGTAGCCGACACGCGCCACGTCCGCCGCGCCGTGGTAACGACGCCAGCGCGGGCTCTCGATGCCCTCCTGATCGAACACGCGACGTGTCGCGACCTTGTCCATCGCGATGGCCGACGCGAGCACGCCCGAGCCCGTGTACGGGATGCCCGCGCACTCGAGCAGGCCCTGAACGCAGCCGTCCTCGCCGTAGGTGCCGTGGAGCGCCATCCACACGACCTCGATCTTCTCGTGCCGCAGCATCGCGACCAGATCGTGATCGAGACCACGCCAGTCGATGCCGACGGCGTCGTGGCCCCGGCTCTGCAGCGCTGCGAGCACCATGCGCCCCGAGCTCAGCGACACGTCTCGCTCTGCCGATGGGCCACCCATGACCACGCCTACTCGCTTCATGGAACCTCTCCCTCTTCTCCGATGACCTTGACCTCGAGCTCGAGCCGCACGCCGGACCGCTCCACGACGGCGGCGCGCACGAGCTCGATGAGCGCCAGCAGCTCTCTTGCCGTGCCCCTGTCGGCGTTGACGAGCCAGTTTGCGTGGACGGGCGAGACCTCGCAGCCGCCGACGCGCGTGCCCTTGAGGCCGCACGCCTCGATGAGTCGCCCCGCGAACTCGCCCGTCGGGTTCTTGAACGTGGAGCCCGAGTTGGGCACCGCGCTCGGCTCGCGCGCCTTGCGACGGTCGCGGAGCTCGCGCACGACGGTCTGGATCTCGAGCCGAGGACGATGGGGCAGTCGCAGCCGCGCGTGCGTGACGATCTCGTCGGCCGGGAGCGAGGATGTGCGGTAACCGAAGCCACACGCCGCGGCCTCGCGCACGATGGTGTGGCCAGCGGAGTCGATGGAGAAGACACGCGTGGTGACGTCCTTCCACTCGCCGAGGTAGGTGCCCGCGTTCATCACGAGGCCCCCACCGACGGTGCCAGGCACGCCGCCGAGGAACTCCACGCCGCCGAGCTCCTCGATGGTGGCGTAAGCGAGCACGCGGCCCGTCGCTGCGCCGGCCTCGACCCACACGTTGGCGCCGTCCTCGTCGACGTCCGTGAGCCTCGCGACCTGGGCCATGTGACGAAGGTTGATGGCCACACCGCGCAGGCCACCGTCGCGCACGAGCAGATTCGAGCCCGAGCCGATGCCGAAGGTCGGGATGCCGCGCGCGTGCATCGCGGTGCGGACATTGGCGAGCACCTGGTAGTGCGTCGGCATGACCCACGCATCGACAGGACCGCCGATCCGCAGGGTCGTGTGACGCGACATCGGCTCGTCGAAGCGCACCTCACCGTCGGTGCCCATCGCGTCGATGAGCGCCTTGCGCGCGCCCTCGTCCAGCAGCGTCATCGCTTCGACAGCGGCTTCCAGATGCGGCCGCGACCATCGACCTTGCCGGCGCCGAGCACGAAGAGTGCCTTGCCGCGCACCTCGCTGCGCTCGATGGAGAGCAGGCTCGGATCTGTGTCCGACGAGAGCTCGAGCTTGTCGGCGTCGATGCCCGCGACTCGACGCACGACGAACTTGCCGGCCGGGTGCTCGACGTACGCGACGTCACCGACCACGACGCCGGCCCCCGGGTGCACGAGCAGCGTGTCGTGCTGCCGGAGCGCAGGCGCCATCGCGTCATCGGGCACCGGTGCGACCTGCAGCACGAACGCGCCCATGAGGAACACGAAGCCGCGCACGATCACGAACAGCGCGAGCACCGGCCACAGCGCGCGCAGGCCATTCTTGAGGTGCGGTCCCGGCGGCAAGACGAAGATCGAGACGATGCTGCCGACGGTGAGGAGCAGCATCATCGCGGCTGCGACGAGGAACACGCCGGGCATCCCCGCCACCGCACCGAGCGCCGCGACCGCGATGAGCGACAGCGTCGCCGCGGCGATGATCCACCCGACGCGCGGGTATCCGAGGATGACGTGGCCTGCACCCGGCACCGGTGCGGCGATGACCGCACCGAGGACGCGACGCGGCACCTCGGAGTGCGCGAGGCGCTCCATGAACGTGAGCTTGTTGTCGGAGGAAGGCTTGAGCGAGTTCATATGGTGGCTCCCAGGAGCTCGAGCAGCTCCTCGCCCGTCTGCCAGATGTCACCGGCACCGAGCGTGATGACGATATCGCCGGACTTCACCTCGGCGGCGAGCGCGGTGGCGAGGTCGGTGCGGCGAGCGACGTGGCGCGCACGTGGATGGCCGGACGCGCGCATCTCCTCGACGAGACGATCGCTCGTGGCACCGACGATGGGCTCCTCGCCCGCACCGTACACGTCGCACACGAACACGAGGTCGGCCTCGTTGAACGCGCGTGCGAACTCGGAGAGCAGATCGCGGGTGCGCGTGTAGCGGTGCGGCTGGAACGCGGCCACGATGCGGCGATCGTGGTAGCCCGCGCGTGCCCCATCGAGCGTCGCGCGCACCTCGGCGGGGTGGTGGCCGTAGTCATCGATGACCATGATGCCCCTCCGCTCGCCGCGTACCGAGAAGCGTCGGCCGACGCCCTGGAACGATGCGAGCGCCTCCTTCACCTTGCCGAAGTCGACGCCGAGGAAGTCGGCGACCGCGATGGCCGCGAGCGCGTTGAGCACGTTGTGCTTGCCTGGCATCGGCAGCGTGAGGCGGCCGAGCTCCTTGCCGCGCACCACGATGGTGAAGCTCGACTCGAGCGCCTGGTGCGAGAGGTCGACAGCCCGCACGGTGGCCAGCGGCGCCAGGCCGTACGTGACGTAGCGCTTGTCGACGAACGGAAGTAGCGACTGCACGTTGGGGTGATCGATGCAGAGCACGCCGACGCCGTAGAACGGCACCTTGTTGATGAAGTCGACGAAGGTGCGCTTGAGCTGCTCGAGCGTGCCGTAGTGATCGAGGTGCTCGGGATCGATGTTGGTGACGACGGCGATCGCGGGCGCGAGCTTCATGAACGAGCCATCGGACTCGTCCGCCTCTGCCACCAGGATCTCGCCGTTTCCGAGGCGCGCGTTGGAGCCGAGCGAAGGCAGCTTGCCGCCGATGACCACCGTCGGGTCGAGGCCGGCGTGGCGCAGGATCGTGGCAACGAGCGACGTGGTGGTGGTCTTGCCGTGCGAGCCCGCGACCGCGATGCCGTACTTGAGGCGCATCAGCTCGGCGAGCATCTCGGCACGCGGGATGACGGGCACGCCGCGCTCGCGGGCGGCCATGACCTCGGGGTTCGTGGAGCGCACCGCCGACGAGATCACGACGACGTCGCACTTGCCGAGGTGCTCGGCGCGATGGCCGTACATCACGTTCGCGCCGAGCGTGCCGAGGCGGCGCGTCGTGTCGGACTCCTTGAGGTCGGTGCCGGACACGGTGTAGCCGAGCGTCAGCAGGACCTCGGCGATGCCAGACATGCCGATGCCGCCGATCCCGACGAAGTGGATGCAGGTGCCGCGCGTTGCGAACATCGCGGGGAGCTTAATCCATCAGCGAGGCACCCTGAGAGGGTTCCTCGACCTCCCGCGACGATATCCCTCGGGCACAGCCCGACGGCTTTCACGCGTCTTCACCGAGGCACCCTGAGAGGGTTCCTCGACCTCCCGCGACGATATCCCTCGGGCACAGCCCGACGGCTTTCACGCGTCTTCACCGAGGCGCCCTGAGAGGGTTCCTCGACCTCCCGCGACGATATCCCTCGGGCACAGCCCGACGGCTTCACGCGTTCACGAGCGCGAGCAACGCGTTCGCGATGTCGCGGTGCGCATCGGGCCGACCCATCGTCAGCGCCGCATCGCGCATCCTTTGCAGCTTGTGCTCGTCGGCGAGCAAGGTCTCGATGCGCTCGGCGAGCTGGACGGCCGTGGTGTGCGCCTGCACCGCCAGCTCCGCGGCCCCCGCCTCGACGAGGTCGCGCGCATTCGCGGTCTGGTGATCATCGGCCGCCTCCGGGAACGGCACGAGCAGCGACGCGACGCCGAGCGCGGTCAGCTCCGCGAGCGTAGAGGCACCCGCGCGCGCGACGACGAGCTTCGCGTCGCGATAGGCAGCCGCCATGTCGTCGATGAAGGGCCGCACGTCGACGCCGATCCCGGCACGAGCGTAGCGCGCGACGAGGCCCGCGTGGTCCGCCGTACCACTCTGGTGCACGACGGGGAACGTGATGCCGCGACCGTGCAGGAGCTCGAGCGCCTCGGCGACGAGCTCGTTCACCGCGTGGGCTCCCTGCGAGCCCCCGACCACGAGCAGCGCGCGCGGCTCTCGTGCTGTGGCAGACGCGAGCGCGGCACGGACCTTCTGACGCACCGGGTTGCCGAGGAGGCGGTACTTCTTCGCCGGAAAATAGCGCGCCGCGCCGGGGAACGCGCCGCACACGAGCTTCACGACGCGGCCGAGCATGCGGTTGGTGACCCCGGGCACCGAGTTCTGCTCGAGGATCGCCGTCGGGATCCCGCGCAGCGCAGCGCGCATCACCACGGGGCCTGAAGCGTAGCCACCGACACCGACGACGAGGCCGGGCGAGAGCCGCTTCAGGATCGCGCTGGACTGGGCGAGCGCACGCGGGAGCTGCGCGACGGCACGCACCTTGTTCCCGAGGCCCGCACCCTTGAGGCCGCTGACCTCGATGAGTTCGAGCGGCCAGCCGAGCTCGGGTAGCACACGCGCCTCGATGCCGCGCGCCGTGCCGACGAAGGTGACCTCGTGCCCACGCGAGCGCAGCTCCTCCGCGAGCGCGACGCCGGGAAACAGGTGCCCGCCTGTGCCTCCGCCTGCGATCACGACCCTCATCGGACGATCGACACTAGGCGACCTCCACCGTGACCCGGCGGCCTCCGCCTGGCCGCTTGCGGTTCTTGCCGACGAGCGAAGGACGCGTGGACACCTTCAGCGACGTGCGACGCGCGCGCCCTTCGGGACCACGCGAGATGTCGAGCAGGATGCCGATGGCGAAGAGATCGACGATGAGCGTCGAGCCGCCGAACGACACGAACGGCATCGGCAGCCCCATCGTCGGCAAGGCGCCGAGCACGACCCCGATGTTCACGAGGGCCTGCAGTCCGAACATCGACGTGAAGCCGACGGCGAGGTAGCAGCCGAACGCATCGCGCGCGTTGAGCGCGGCACGAACACCTCTCCACAGGATGACGCAGAAGACGAGCGCGACGGCGACGAGGCCGATGAGGCCGAGCTCCTCGCCGATGATGGCCGCGATGTAGTCGGTGTGCGCCTCGGGCAGGAAGAAGAGCTTCTGACGTCCGTCGCCGAGCCCGAGCCCGTGGATGCCACCCGAGCCAACGGAGATGAGCGACTCCGTGACCTGGTAGCCGACGTCGTAGCGGTAGTGCCACGGATCGATGAACGCCAGCATGCGTCGCATGCGGAACGGGGTCCCGACGATCGCCTGATAGACGATGGGGGCGGCGGCGAGGAACGCGACGACGATGTAGCTGACCTTCGCGCCGGCGACGAACAGCAGCAAGAGCGTGGTGAGGCCGAGGATGACCGCGGTGCCGAGGTTGGGCTGCTTGAGGAGGAGCAGCATCATGATGCCGCACACGATCATGTGCGGCACGAAGCCGACGGTGAAGGAGCGCACCTTCTCCGCCTTCTTGGCGAGCGAGTACGCGAGATAGACGACGAGCGCGAGCTTCGCGAGCTCCGCGGGCTGGAACGACAGCGGGCCGAAGTGGAACCAGCGGCGGGCGCCGTTGATGCGCGCGCCGACGACGAGCACGGCGGCGAGGAGCCCGATGGAGGTGACGAGCAGCGCGTTCGCGTAGCGACGCCACACGGAGTAGTCGGTGCGCAGCGCGACGGTCATCGCGCCCAGGCCGATGATCGCGTAGCCGACATCGCGCTTGAGGAAGTACGTGGCCGCGCCGAACTTCTGGTTCGCGTAGACCGCCGACGCCGAGTACACCATCACGATCCCGAAGCCGAGCAGCGCCATGACGGCCGCGAACAGCACCGGATCGGGCGCGGGGATCGCCGGCGCGACGATCGCCACATCCGCGATGCCGGCTGGCTTCGGCAGCGCCATGACCATGCGCGGATCGCGTGTGGTCGGGCCGTCGTCGACGATCGTGGGGACCGCTTCGCTCATGGTTGATCCAGGGCTGACTGCTTGAAGACCGCGCCGCGCTCGGCGTAGTCGCGGAACATGTCGAACGACGAGCACGCGGGCGAGAGGATCACGGCCTCGCCTGCCTTCATCCACTCGCGCGCCGTTCGCACCGCGTCGGGGAGCGTCGCGGCGCGCGCTACCTGCAGGCGCTCGCCCACGGCCGCCTCGATGAGCGGGGCCGCCTCGCCGATGGTGACGATGCCCCGACACGGACCACGCAGGAGCGCGTCGACGAGCGGCGCGTACGAGCCACCCTTGTCGCGACCGCCGGCGATGAGCGTGAACGGGACGGGGAAGCCATCGACGCCGGCGACCACGGAGTCGACGTTGGTGGCCTTCGAGTCGTCGTAGAAGCGCACCCCACCGCGCTCGGCGACGAGCTCCATGCGGTGCGGCAGCGCGCGGAAGCCCGCGAGCCCGAGCCGCACGGCATCTCGTGACGCGATGTTGCACGCGCGCAGGAGGAGCAGCGCCGCGAGCACGTTGCGATCATTGTGACGTCCCGCGAGCCGCGAGAGCGAACGCGGGTAGCGCTCCTCGTGAGCGAGCCGGAGGACGTAGTCATCTCCCTCGATGCACGCATCCCCCGCGTCGAGGCCGAAGCGCAGCACGCGGCAACGCACGGGGTTGCGCTCGAGAGCGCGCGCAACCTCGGCGTCCTCACCGCTGATGACGAGGACATCGTCGCCGCTCATGTTGCGCGCGATCTTCATCTTCGCGTCGCCGTAGCCCTCCATCGAGCCGTAGCGATCGAGGTGATCGGGCGTGAGGTTGAGCAGCGCGGCGGCACGTGGGTGCGCGTGCTCGAAGGTCTCGAGCTGGTAGCTCGACAGCTCGACGATGCACAGGCCCTCGACGCTCGCGGCCGGCGTGCCGACCACGTCGATGAGCGGCGTGCCGAGGTTGCCGCCGGTGAAGCTCGGCCTGCCCGTCGCCTCGGCGATCGCGCCGCACAGCGCGGTGACGGTGGACTTCCCGTTGGTGCCGGTGATGCCGACGATCGGCGCCGAGATGCGGTGCGTCGCGAGCTCGATCTCCCCGGTGATCGCGACGCCCGCTCGGCGCGCGGTCTCGAGCGCCGGGAACGAGGGCACGCCGGGCGACAGCACGATGCGGTCGGCGGCGAGCAGCGTCTTCACCTGATGCCCGCCGAGCTCCCACGTGAGGCGCGGCGCGCTGAACCGCTCGAGCTCGGCACGCTTGTCGCTGAGCGTGACCTCGTCGCCGTCGGCCAGCAGGCGACGCGCGACGGCGAGACCGGTCTTGCCGGCACCGATGACGACGGTACGCATCATCGCACCTTCAGCGTCGCCAGCGAGATCAGCGCCAGCATGAACGCGATGATCCAGAAGCGGACGATGACCTTCGGCTCGGGCCAGCCCTTGAGCTCGAAGTGGTGGTGCAGCGGCGCCATGCGGAAGACGCGCTTGCCGGTCATCTTGAAGCCGAGGACCTGGATGATGACGCTCACGGCCTCGGCGACGAACACGCCGCCGAGGATGAGCAGCGTGAACTCGTTCTTCGTGAGCACGGCCATCATGCCGAGCGCGCCACCGAGCGCGAGCGCGCCGACGTCGCCCATGAAGACCTCGGCAGGATAGGAGTTGAACCAGAGGAAGCCGATGCCCGCGCCGATCATCGCGCCGCAGAAGACCGCGATCTCGGCGGAGCCGGGGATGAACGGGATGTGCAGGTACTCGGCGATGTTGAAGCCCGAGATCACCTGGCCGCCGCCGTAGGCGAGGATGAGGAACGTGCCGGAAGCGAAGATGACGGGACCGATGGCGAGGCCATCGAGCCCATCGGTGAGGTTGACCGCGTTGGACGAGCCGACGATGACGAGCACCGCGAGAGCGCCGTACAGCCAAGGCCACAGCACGATGGGGTGGCGATCGAACGCGATGAGCGGCAGCGACATGCGGAAGCGCATCGCTCCTTCGAAGACGTCCGAGTTGTAGATGTAGACGACAGCGGCGATCGCGATCGCGAACTGCCCGAGCAGCTTCATGCGCCCGGGCAGGCCCTTCTTCGACCGCGTGAGCTTGAGGTAGTCGTCCGCGAAGCCGATGACGCCGTACGCGATGGTGACGGCGAGCGTGAGCCACACGAACTGGTTGGTGAGGTCGCACCACAAGAGCGTCGGGATTCCGAGGCAGAACAGGATGAGCGAGCCGCCCATCGTGGGCGTGCCGGCCTTCTTCTTGTGCGTCTCCGGCCCGTCGGTGCGGATGGTCTCGCCGATCTGCATGCGCTTGAGGCGCGCGATGAACCACGGCCCCATGACGAAGCTGAAGAGCAACGCCGTGAGCGTCGCGAGGATGATGCGCGTCGACGTGTAGCGCAGCACGTTCAGGCCGTGCAGGCCGGGGTGCGTGTGCAAGGGGAAGAGCAGCTCGTACAGCATCAGACGGCGTCCTGGGTGAGCGTGGTGAGGGCATCGAGCACGCGCTCGAGCTTCATGCCACGCGAAGCTTTGACGAGCAGCGCATCGCCCGGGCCGCTGTGCTCGAGCGCGAAGCGAGCCGCGACGGTGGGATCGTCGGTGTGCAAGACGGGCATCCCCTTCGCCGCGTCGATGGTCTTCCGCGAAAGCGGACCGAGCGCGACGAGCGCGGTGGCCTTGCCCACGGCATAGCGACCGATGGCCTCATGCGCCTCGGGACCGCCGGGCCCGAGCTCGAGCATGTCGCCGAGGATCGCGACGCGACGGGCGTCCGGTGCGAGGGCGTAGAGCGCATCGAGCGCGGCCATCACCGACGGCGGGCTCGCGTTGTAACAGTCGTCGAGCACGGTGCGCGAGCCGAGCTCGACGAGCTGCATGCGGTGCTTCTCGGTGCGCGCAACCGACAGTCCGGCGACGACGGCGGCCGCGTCCACGCCGAGCGCCTGCGCCGCGCAGGCAGCCGCCGCTGCGTTGTGCGCATGGTGGACACCGACAATCGGGAGCAGGAGCTCGACGGTCTGCGGGCCGAGCGAAAGCACGATGCGCGTCCCGTGGCGCTCGACGCGCGCGGAGACGATGCGGACGTCGCCGCCGTTGCCGAACGTACGACGCAGCGCGCGCGGCACGTCCGCGAGGACACCATCGAGGAGCGTCTCGCCGTGAGGGGCGATGGCGATCGCCTGTCCGGCGGCCGCGCGCCCCTCGAAGATCTCGCCCTTGGCGCGCGCGACCTCGGCGAGCGAGCCGAGCTGTTCGACGTGGACGCCCGCGATGGTGGTGCACAGCACGACGTCGGGTCGCGCGAGCTGCTCGAGGTAAGCAATCTCGCCCTGCGAGCTCATCCCCAGCTCGACGACGGCGAAGCGGTGGTGCGGCTCCAGCGCGAGCAGCGTGAGCGGCACCCCGAGGTGGTTGTTGAGGTTGCCTCTGGTCTTGTGCACGGCCGCCTCACCGACGGCAGCCGCGAGGATCGACGCGAGCATCTCCTTGGTGGACGTCTTGCCGACGGAGCCCGTGAGCGCCACCACCCTGGCCGGCATCGAGAGGCGATGCGCCCGCGCGAGGCGACCGATGGCGAGGATCGGATCGTCGACCTCGAGGACGGGGATCGAGACCTTCGCCATCGCGTCCGCGCTGCGACCGCGCGCGACGAGCACTGCGGCTGCACCGGCAGCCTCAGCCTGTGCGACGAAGTCGTGACCATCGAGGCGCTCGCCGCGGATCGCGACGTACAGCGCGCCCGCCGCGATGGACCGGGTGTCGATGGACACGCCGGCGAAGCTATCCACGGAGACCGGCCGCAGCAGGCCCGCACCGGTGGCGCGTACGACGAGCGAGAGCGAGACGGACGACATCGTGGGGTCCACTCTGCGTCGTTGTACGCGACGACGCCAGTTTCTCTCCCTCGTTCTATCCTCGTCGCTGCAACGCGGCCCGGACCTCTTCTCGATCGTCGAAGTGGTGTTTTTCGGTCCCGACGATCTGGTAGTCCTCGTGACCCTTTCCGGCGACGAGGAGCGTGTCCTCTGGTGCCATCGCGCCGACCGCCGCGAAGATGGCCGCCCTTCGCGGCTCCAGCACCGCGAACGGCGCCGACCGCATGCCGCCCACGATCTGCGCCAGGACCGCGTGCGGATCCTCGGTGCGCGGGTTGTCACTGGTGACGAGGACGCGGTCGGCGCCGTCCTCGGCGATGCGGCCCATGATCGGCCGCTTGCCGCGATCGCGATCGCCGCCGCAGCCGAACACGACCCACAGCTTGCCGCGCGTGGTCGGCCGCAGGGCCGCGAGCGCGCGCTCGAGCGCGTCCGGCGTGTGCGCGTAGTCGACGTAGCACGCGGGTGACGAGCCGACGCGCTGCAGCCGGCCGGGCGCACCGATCGCGGACGAGAGCGCCATGGCGATCACGTCGCTCGAGAGACCGAGCGCGATCCCGATCCCGGCGGCGACGAGCAGGTTCTCCACGTTGAACCCGCCAACGAGCGGCGAGTGAAACGAGAGCGGTCCTCGCTCCGTCGCGAGGCGCAGCGCCATGCCGCCCGGATCATCGACGCGAGACTCGACACGCACATCCCCCGCTCCACCGACCCGGATCACGCGTCCCCGCGCAGCCCGTGCCATGCGCTCTGACTCGGAGCTCTCGAGGTTCACCACCGCGATGCCGTCGCGCCGCAGGTGCTCGGAGAACAGTCGCGCCTTCGCGCACGCGTAGGCCTCCATCGTCCCGTGGAAGTCGAGGTGGTCTTGCGTGAGATTCGTGAACGCGGCGACTGCGAAGTCCACCGCTTCGAGCCGCCCCGATGCCAGCGCGTGCGACGAGCACTCCATGACGACGTGCGTGCAGCCCTCGTCGCGCATCTCGGCGAGTAACGCCTGCAAAAGGAGCGGCGTCGGCGTGGTGAACGGCGACGGTCGCGACCCGCGAGGCGATCGGTACTCGACGGTGCCAATCACGCCGGGCCGCTGCCTCGCCGCCAGCAGCAGCGCCTCGACCAGGTACGTGATCGTGGTCTTGCCGTTGGTGCCGGTGACCCCTATGAGGGTCATCGCATCCGCGGGGCGGTCGTGGCGGTTTGCCGCGATGCGCCCGAGCGCCTTCGCCGCATCGGGGACGACAATGCAATCTCCCCCCACGTCGCGCTCGACGACGACCATCGCCGCACCTCGTTCCCGCGCCGTGGCGACGAAGTCGTGTCCGTCCACGGTGAGTCCGCGCACCGCGACGAAGAGATCGCCGGGACCGACCATGCGCGAGTCGTCGCAGACCTGAGCAATGAGCCGCGTCGAGGCAGCGTCACCCGAGAGGACCTCGACGTCGCGCAGCAGCTCGGCGAGAGACTTCATCGCCACAGCTTAGCCCGGCGGATGGAACGTGACGCGGAGGTGCGCGTTGCCGTCCTCGCCGAGGAGGCTCTGTTCGACTGCGATGCCGCTGCCGACGATCTCGATGTCGAGCCTACTCTTGGCCGCGCGCGCCACGGCCTCTCCGACGGAGAGACCGCGAAAGTCGGGGAGCTTGTCGGAGGATGGCTCGTCGTCGGCGGGAGGCGTATCCATCGAGAGCGCAGGCGTCTCCTTCGGGAGCGGGTGCACGATCTTCGGCGTCGCGCCCGCCTTCTGCACGATCGGCTCCGTCGGCGAGATGCCGAGCCAGCGCAGCGCATCGTTCATCGTCTCGACGAAGACGGGACCGGCCACCACCGATCCGAAGTGCGTGCCCTCGGGCTCCTCGATGACGACGTACAGCACGAGCCGCGGATCGACGAGCGGCGCAAATCCGACGAACGAGCTCGACCACTTGTCGCTGGAGTACCGATGCGTCGCGGGGTCCACCTTCTGCGCGGTGCCCGTCTTGCCGGCGAAGTGATAACCCGGCAGCGAGAGCTCCTTCGCGGTGCCGACCTGCGTGACGCCGAACAGCAGCTGGCGGAGCGTCGAGGCCAGCTCCTCGTCGATGATGCGGTGGCCCTCAGGGGCGAGCGGCGGCCCGACGATGCCGCTGTCGACGACCGCGTGCAGCACGTGCGGCTTGTAGAGGGTGCCGCCATTGGCGATCGCAGCGTACGCCGTGGCGATCTGCATCGGCGTCGCGGTCATGCCCTGACCGAACGACGTCGTCGCCGTCTCGACCGGTCCCATCTTCGCGAGCGCCCTGATGTTGCCGGCGCGCTCGCCCGGCAGATCGATCCCGGTCTGCTTGCCGAAGCCGAAGCGCACGAGCATCTCGCGCATGCGCTCCCTTCCCTGGCGCGCGGCGAGCTTCGCAGTGCAGATGTTGGAGGACTCCGCGATGACCCCCGCGAGCGTCGTGTCGCCGATGCGCTCGGCGTCGTGGATCGTCGCCGGTCCGACCCTGTAGCTACCGTTCTCGCAGAACATCGGCTCGTCGGGCCGCGTGAGACCGGCCTCGAGCGCGCCGGCGATCGTGATGGTCTTCATCGTCGAGCCGGGCTCGAACGGATCGGTGATGGCCTTGAGGCGAGCGCCCTTCGCGGGTGCGTCGCCCGGATCGTTCGGGTTGAGCGTGGGCACGCTGGCGACCGCGAGCACGTCGCCGTTGCGCGGGTCGAGCACGACCGCGCTGCCACCCTTGGCGTGGTGCGTCGTCACCGCGCGCATCAACGCCTCCTCGAGCCGGAACTGGATGTGGCGATCGATGCTGATCTGCACGTCCATACCCAGCGCCGACGGTGAGTCCGCGAGTCCGCCGATCATCACCGCGCGCCCGAGCGCGTCGCGCAGACCGGGAACCTGCGTCCGCGTGCCGCGCAGGATCTTGTCGTGCTGCAGCTCGAGGCCCTCTTGACCACGCGCGTCGACGCTGGCCCAGCCGAGCAGCGGGCCTGCGAGCTCGCGGTGCGGATAGTAGCGGCGCGGCTCACGGATCATCGTGAGGCCGGGCAGCGTGAGCTCCCGCAGCGCGCGCGACTCGTCGGGATCGAGGCGACGCTTGATCCACGCGAAGTAGCGCTTGCCACGCAGTCGCCGCTCGAGCTCCTTCACGTCGAGGTGCAGCGGTCCCGACAGCGTGCGCGCGAGCTCGCCGACGCGATCTGCGATGACGCGCTGGTTGCACGAGAGCGAGTCGATCTCGGCGGACGCCGCGAGCTCGATGCCGTTGCGATCGAGGATGCGACCGCGGCGCGGCGGGATCTCGACGTCACGCAGGTACTGATCCTCGGCCATGCCCTTCAGGCGCTCGGACTCGCGCACCTGCAGCACCCACGCGCGATACACCAGCAGGCCGAAGCAGCACGCGAGCAGGCCCACCGCAGTGACGGCGCGGACACGGAGCCAGCGCCCGGCGATGAAACGCGAGTCGCTCACTTGCTCTCCGGCGGAAGCACGAGCGGACGGATCTGCTGCGGGTCGGGCGTGACCATCTGCAGCCGATCGTGCGCGAGGTGCTCGATGGTCCCTAGATCCATGCGCGTGCGCAGCTCGATCGAGAGCCGCTGCGTGAGCTCGGTGAGATCGTGGCGCAGCTGGGTCTGCCGGGAGATCTCGTAGCCGACGGTGATGAGCTGCAGCCGCACCCACACGTGGAGCAGGCCCCACACGGTGACGATCGCGCACAGCAGCGCGATCGGCCACAGCTGGATGGGCTTGCCCCGAAACGCGAGCGTCCTCATGGCAGCTTCTCCGCGGCGCGCAGCTTGGCCGAGCGCGACCGTGGGTTGCGCTGCACCTCGGCGTCGCTCGGCTCGATGGGCTTCCTCGTGATCACGCGGAACGTCGGGCGTGTGAGCCCCATGACGTCGATCAGATCGGCCGGCACGTTGGGCTCCTTCGACCACTCGCGGAAGCGACGCTTCACGAGCCCGTCCTCGAGCGAGTGGAACGCGATGATCGCGGCGCGACCGCCGGGCGCGAGGAGCGTGGGCAGCGCCGCGAGCAGGCGCTCCACCTCGCCGAGCTCGTCGTTCACGGCGATCCGCAGCGCCTGGAACGTGCGCGTCGCGGGGTCCTTCGAGCGCTCGCGGCTCGGTACCACGTCGGCGATGCGCGCGGCGAGCTCGGTCGTGGTGTGAAGCTCGCCGGCGTCGATCGCTTCCTTGATGGTGCGCGCGATGCGGCCGGCGTAGCGCTCCTCGCCGTAGAGCCGGATCATGTCGGCGAGCTCGTCGACGGAGAGGCGATCGCAGAGCTCGCGTGCGGTCTCGCCGGCGCTCTGATCCATGCGCATGTCGAGCGGGCCCTCGCGACGGAACGAGAAGCCACGCTCCGCGCGGTCGAGCTGTGGCGAGGACACGCCGAGGTCGACCAGCACGCCATCGAGTGGCGTCGACACGAGCGCCGGCAGATCGCCGAACGTCCCGTGCACGAACGTCACGCGATCACCGAACGGGGCCAGCTTCTCGCGGGCCGCGGCGAGCGCCGTCTGATCCCGATCGATCGCGATGAGCCGACCGTCCGGGCTCGAGCGCTCGAGGATGCGCTGCGAGTGTCCCGCGCCACCGAGTGTGCCGTCGCAATACACGCCGCCCGATCGCGGATCGAGCGCATCGACCGCTTCGTCGAGAAGCACCGTTACATGTTCGAACGCGGACACGACCGTCTAGCACTGAGCCAGCCGGCACCCGCCGACGCAACTTTTCGTCTCTCGAAAAACGCGCACAAAAAAAGGGCCCCGATCGCTCGGGGCCCTTCGAATTACTGGGTGGAGCTCTCTATCTTACGGGCGGGCGTAGCCGAAGCGCTTCTGGATGCCGCGCATCAGGTCGAGGTTGTCGCGGAACTGCAGCGACGCCGTGTGCTTTGCCTCGCACGTCGGGTTCGACGTGGCCGGCGGGTACGTACCCCCGCAGGCCGTGGTGACCTGCACGGACAGAGCCGCTGCCGTGGTGAGCATACGAGCCGCGGAGTCGTTGCGGTAGACCGCAGCCGCAGCCTCGCCGTCCGAGACCTTGCTACCCGAGTGTGCGCCGTAGACCTTGGCCGAGTCCGGGTCCCGCCACAGGAGCCACTCCTTCGTGCCGCCCGCGCCCTTGACCTGGGTGGGGTCGAACGTCGCAGCAGTGCCTGCAGTGACGCCGTCCGCGGAGAGCAGCGCCGAGTCGGGGATCGGGGCCTCGCCGTTGCCGACGACGAAGATGCGCGTCGAGTCCGTGAAGCCCTGGTCGTACGTGGTCGGGAACTCGGAGAGGCCGTAGACCGCGCCGTACAGCTGGATCGTGAAGCCGGTCGTCGGGTCGGCGAGCTTGTCCTGCGCCTTGGTCGCGACGGCGTTGTTGTTCGACCAGCTATCGAACGCAATGGTCGACTCGCCGTTGCTCGGGATGATGCGCGGAGCGAGCGAGGCGTAGTCGCCGGCGAAGAGCGCGCCGAACTTCTCCTCGATCTGGTTCTTGAAGGGACGGATGTAGCCGATTGCGTACTTGCGGAGGTCGGTCGAGGTGTCACGGCCCGTGAAGTACGCCTGCGACTGCGAGAGGACGTCGATGGCGGCGACCTTGTCGAGCAGGTAGCCGATGCGGGTCTGGCACTGGTCGGCCCAGTAGTAACCGCAGGCGTCGAAGTCCCACGTCGTGTCGATGTACTTGCCCTGGAGCATCGGGACGTAGATGCCACCGGGGGTGTTCTGCGACGGCAGGCCGTCGGTCGCGTGCTTGTAGTAGTCGTACGGGTAGTCGGTCGACTGCGCCGACGTGACCGGCACGAACGTACCCGCGCTCGGCGTGGTGATGACGCGACCAAGGAGGTCGAAGCCGTTCGACACACCGACGGTGAAGTTACCCCAGCCGTCCTCGCTCGAGAAGAACTCGTCGACGCCTGGCGTATCGGCGAAGTCGGACTTGAGGAGCGAGTACCAGGTGAGCTGATCGCGCAGCATATTGAAGTAGCGGCCCGCGATGCGCGACGGGTAGCTCGACGACGTGTGGAACGTGTAGCGGTCGCGCTTGAAGTCGTTGAGCAGGTAGAAGTTGTGGTAGCGCGAGATGAGGTCGGCCGCCTGCTCGTACGCATCGGCACCGGAGTCGAAGCGCTGGCAAGTGAGGTTGCCGACGAACTCGTCCGAGCAGAAGAAGTACGGGACCATCGGACGCGACTGCGCGTCGACCTTCTCACCAGTCTGTCCGCCGGTTGCCGTGATCTCCGAGTACGGGACGTCGGCGCGAGCGTTGATGCCGGCGATGCCCGTCGTGAACAGGTCCGGGTAGCTCGTGTAGTTGACCGAGGCGAGCGCGCTCCCGAACACGTAGAGCGGCGACGGGAAGCCGTAGCCGTTCGAGTAGAGCTGGATGGACTCGAGGCGCTGGCCCTGGAGGTTCGTGGTGTTGGTCGCCGGGATGACATCGGTGAACACCTCGACGTAGCCGTCGCCCGCGTAGGAGAACTTCATCGCTGCCTTGTCGTACTTGCCGAGACCCTGGAGGTCGGAGTTGAACTCCGCGCCGTAGTCCATGATGGACGAGTACTGGAACTCGCGAACCGAGGCGGCGACCTCGTCCGTCGACGTCGCGCCACCGGGGCAGTCGACGTAGCGCGGACGGATGGTGCCCTTGCGAGCGCCAGCGCAGTCGGCCCCAGCGTAGGCCTTGCCGATGACGTTGCCGTTCGAATCGAGGCCAGCGTACTTCTGCCCCGACGTGTTCTTGGCCGCCGCATCACGCGCCGCCCAGTACTGCGGGAAGTAGTTCATGGCGTCGAACGAGGCGCGGAAGTTGTGACGGAGGCCCATGTTGTGGCCGACCTCGTGGAGCGTCACGCCCTTGAAGATGTCCTTGCGGAGCTGCTGGCGGATGGCCTCGGAGTCCATCGTCGCGGCATCCTTTGCGAGGTTGAGGGCGCGCTGCGCGAGACCCTCGTCGGCGAAGTCGGCGAAGTCGAAGCCGAGCGCGCGCATCGAGTCGAGGCGGGTGTCGATGGCCTGCTGAACGGCCTTCGAGCGGAGCGGCGAGATGCGGGCCTTCTCGGCCTCGGAGAGCGAGTTCCAGCTCGACTTCGGCGAGTTGCCGCCGAGCGCCATGATGTCGGACGTGATCATCTGCGCCTCGACGTCGGTACCCTTGAGCTGATCGCGGAGCGACTGACCGATGTCGGCCTGCGACGTGCCCATGACGCCGGACTTGTACATCGCGTTCTCGCGGTTCGCGAGCGACGTCATGAAGGTCTTCGCATCGCCGAACGCGATGGGCGCCTCGGGCGCCTGGCCCTTGGCCCAGGCAAAGTTCATCGCCTGGGTCTTCTTCATGACCTCGTCTGCCGTGAGCGTCTGAGGCAGGTCGTTGACGCCGGCCTTGTTGGCGACGACCCAGTCGGCGACGTTGCCGCCGGACGTGTACGTGCTGGCGTCGAGACGACCCGACACGAGCAGGACGAGGTCGCGCGAGCGAGCGGCGTACGTGTCGATCGCGGCGCCGTAGATGTACGCCTGACCGGAGATCGTCTCACCCGTCTCGATGTCGAACAGCGGCGGGCCGTAGCCGAGCGGGCCAGCGTCCTGCTGCTGGTTGACCCAGAAGATGGTGCTGCGGCGCGGGTCACCCTGACGAGCGTGGAGGACCGGGTTGCCCGCGGCGTCCTTGATCACGTTACCCGACGAGTCGACGTCCGGACGGACACCGACGGAGCAGGCGGCCGGGTCGACGTCGCCCATGCTGTCGGCGGCGAGCTTGACCGGGTTGTGGCACCACTCGAAGACGCGCTGACCGTTGGCCGGCGAAGCGCCCGCGGTGACGAGCTTGACAGCGTTCGAGATGGCGTCGTTCCACTGGTCGATGATGTTCTGGCCGGTGGCGAAGAGCTCGGGCGGGAAGGTGCCGTTCGACGAGCCGGCGTAGTACGGGATCGTGCGCATCTGGCGCTGTGCGTAGTCGATCTTCGTGCCGTCTGCGTTGTACGACTTCTTCCAGAGGTTGAAGCGCGCCGCGTGACGATTGAAGCCCGAGTTCGTGACGCCGTACTGGCGGTTGTAGGTGAGGCGGTTCAGGCCGACGTCCCAGATGCCGAAGAGCTGCATCTGATTGCCGTCCCAGTTGCGGGGCTGGTAGTCGTGGTTGGGCGCGAGCTTCGCGAAGGCGTGCTTGACCTTGACGACCTGCGACGAGCAATCCGACATCGAGTAGCCGAAGAAGCAGGCCGGGTACGTGACGCACTCGCCGTCGAAGCACTCCGTGCGCTCGTCCGGCGTGACGACCATCTTCTGCGTGAGGTCGAGGTAATCGGCCTCACCGACGTGACCGGTCCACTCCTCGTCCTTGTCGTCGGCGCGCTCCATGTGTAGCGCGTCGGGGCTGGACGGGTCGCTCTCCCAGTAGGAGACCGCCTGGACCTTGACGCCATCGAAGAAGAAGTTGAGGCCGAGACCGACGTAGTCGGTCGCGTTGTTCGTCGACCAGTCGACGCGGATGAACTCGCGCTCGTTCCACGGGCGCTCCGTGGACTCGATGATGCGGTTCGTCTCCTCACCCGTCGTGGCGTTGTAGTCGCGGATGATGTCGAACTGGCTGGAGATCTTCCACGCCGCGAGCGGCATGCCGGCGTACTTCTCCGGGCTCTCCTGGTAGACGTCTTCCGAGCCCTGGATCTGCTCGTAGGCGCGACGGGCGTAGATCGTGTCCGCCTGGATGTCGAAGCGGATCTTCATGAGCTCCGACGACATGCCGATGAACGCGGACGACGAGGTCGGCGGCGCATCGGTGATCGTCTGCAGGTAGTACCAAGTGCCGGTGAGATCCGACTTCTTGATCACGTTCGGTTGCACGAACGAGCGGGGGGACCGCTCCGCACAGCCCGACGCAAACAGCGTCAATGCGAGCGTCGCCAGTGTGTACTTCATCAGCCTCATGTTCCTTCGCGCCTCCGGTAGATGCTTCGAGCTTCTTAAACTTCAGCCCCCGCGGACCGTAGGGACGGTTTCCTATAGCCGCGGGAACGGTTTCCTATTGCAGCGTGAACGTGCTCGCCTTCGCCTGCGTGGAGGCCTTCTTCTTGCCCTGCACGGCGCTGACGATGTGGTCGATGGAGATGGACGTACCGAACGAGAGCGTGGTGAACGCGTTGTAATCCGTGGAGATGAAGCCCTGGCGGTACGTCGAGTCCGGCTTCCACAGCGGCGCGGAGTTGATCCAGGAGACCGAGAACCCGATCCACTCGAACGGCTGGTACGACAGCGAGGCCCAGAACGTCTGGTAGTCGCGGCGACCCGGGCGCCAGGTCTCCGAGGCCGACGAGCCGGCGACGGCGGAGCCGGACTGGCAAAGGTTGACGTCCTGCCCCTGCGTCATCTGCGTGCAGCCCTGACCGTACGGATAGTTGTTGGAGACGATGTAGAGGAGGTCGGCCGACCACTTGTCGCTGAACTGCAGGCCCGTCGAGATGACCGAGAGGAGCGAGAAGTTCGTGTTGAGGCCGCCGACGGTCGCCTGACGCGTGGGGTCCGCGTAGAAGTTAGACAGACCACTGCCCGCGCCACCGTCGTACGAGTTGCCACCCTGTGTCGACGTGGTGCCGTTGCTGCCGCCGGTGTAGCGTGCCGTCGCGTCCTTGTGGAAGGACTTGTTCACGCCGAAGCTGAAGCCGAGGCGGATGTGACCCTTCCAGAACGTGCGCGACAGGCCGAGGCTGGGCGTGATCGAGACGAGGAGCGTCTGGTACCGGCTCTCGGCCGAGCTGGGGAAGATGAAGCGGAGCGCGGGGCTGATCGAGATGAGCGCCTTCGGGATCTTGTAGACCGCCGGGATGCGCAGCGTGAGCCAGGTGTCGGAGTAGTCCGCGCGGCGGTGGGCCGACGACGGGTTGCAGTACTGCACCGAGCCCGGGTCTAGGACACCACCGTTGGTCGAGATGCTGGTGTTACTGCAGGTCCCCTGGGGCGAGGACGTCGTGTTGCCGGAGAAGTATCCGTCTTCGGTACCCGAGAGCCCCGCGCTCATCACGAAGCGACCCACGAGCGTCAGGTTCTTGAGCGGCCCCCTGCGGAGGCCCGCGAACGCGCGACCGATGTCCCACGACGGTTCGAAGTAGAAGCTCAGCGCGTTGCTGTAATTCTGGCCAACGCTATTGAGGTTCGACCCGTCATAGATACCGAGGTCGAAGTGAAACCCGCCGAACTTCGGCGACTCGGCCTTGTTCACATCGACGAGCAGGCCTGACGTTTGCGCGACCGCCCGACCCGAAAGGCCCAGTACCAGCATCGAAGCCGTGAGTAGCGCGACCTTGAACCTGCTCGACATCGTAGTTGCCGCTCCGTAATTCGGTCTGTGCCCATGCCAGGCCTTCCGGTTGGAAGGTTCGACTGCGCGGATCCCGGGGAATAAGTTGCTGCTTCCGGGTGTCTTCAAGTTTCGGTCCATCCTGAAACGCTCGTGTTAAGAACGCCCCGGGCCAGCTAAGCGGCCTTAGACCACGCGTTTTCTGGACTGTCCACGGGAATTTGCCCACTTGTAGCCGCGTTAGCATCTTAACGCCGTGACAAAAGCGCACGATTTTCGTACAAAATACATACAAACCAAATGGTTGAATCGTGGAACGTCACTCGCGTGAGGTGACGTTCAATGCGGCAGTTTGCTGGTTTCATGAGCGATACAGAGCGTTTATATAGGAGCGCTCCGATGGCGACACCGGAGACCTGAGTGACCTACTTTCGGACACCGTCCTACGTACGCTCACACTTCTCTTGACCAATCGGGTAAAGCATTGATAGTCATGTCGTCAGTTCGCCGCGGGAAACGCACCGCGCACAGCAGCACGGCCCGAGTGGCCAAAGGAGTACCAGGTGGAGGGCTCGCAGATGGAATCGAAGCTTTATTCGATCGACCACAAGGTCGAGGCGCTGCGTGAGCTGCGCATCCGAGCACATGCAGCGGTGGTCGTGGACTTCGACGATAAGTTCGACCTGTCGTGGATCTATCACGACAACGCGCTCGAGGGTGTCGTGCTCAGCTATCACGAGCTCAAGGCCGCCATCGACAAGAAGATCATCTCCGACGTGTCGCTGATCCCCATGTACGAGGAGATCAAGAACCACAAGTCTGCGATCGAGCTCGTCCGTCAGACGGCTCGCGAGTGGGCGAAGGAGCGTGCGACCGAGGTCGCTGCCGGCAAGCGCGCTCGTGGTGGCGTGAAGAAGAACCAGATCACGCTCGAGACGCTGCGCCAGATCCACTCGGTCCTCACGCCGGAGGAGCGCGGCAAGTCCGACGGGTTCCGCAAGGACAACCCCCTGCACCGCCTGTACTTCCACGAGATCGCGACCCCGGACAAGATCCAGGCGCGTCTGAAGAAGCTCATCGAGTGGCTCGACGAGGAAGAGACCGCGCTGCTTCACCCGGTCGATCGCGCCGCGCGCGCCCACTGGAAGCTCATGTCGATCTACCCGTTCACCAAGAACTCGGGCAAGGTCGCGCGTCTGCTCCAGAACCTCATGCTGCTCCGCGACGGCTTCCCACCTGTGGTCATCCACAGCATCGAGCGTCAGCGCTACTACGACGTGCTGCGGACGGAGACGGCGGGGCTCGTGCCCCTCGTCCTCGAGTCTCTCGAGAACGGGGTCGAGACCTCCACGCGCTTCTTCGCCGAGCTCGAAGAGCAGAGGCGCCGCCGCAAAGCGTCTTGACCCCCGGGGGACGTTCTCGTCCCCCATTCGCTCGGCACAGCCTCCCCCATCGCGCGCTTTCCGCGCGAGCAAAGATCCAGTGAACGAGTTCCGCTACAAAGACGGCGCGCTGTGCGCCGAGGACGTGCCCCTGTCGCTGCTTGCGACCGAGCTGGGCACACCCCTCTACGTCTACAGCTACACAGCGCTCGCCGAAAATTATCGTGCGTTCGATTCTGCGCTCGCGGCTGCGTCTCAAAAGCGGCTCGTCTGCTACGCGATGAAGGCCTGCCCCACGCTCGGGGTGCTGTCCGCGCTGGTGCAGCTGGGGGCGGGCGTCGACACGGTATCGGCCGGTGAGATTCAAAGGGCACGAGCAGCGGGCGTCGCACCCGACAAGATCGTGTTCTCGGGCGTCGGCAAGCGCGCGGACGAGATCGCGTACGCGCTCGAGGGCGGGCTGCGCTGCTTCAACGTCGAGTCCGAACCCGAGCTCGAGCTGATCGCGGAGGTCGCCGCCCGCATGAAGCTGCGCGCGCCGATCTCGGTGCGCGTGAACCCCGACGTCGACGCAGCGACGCACCCCTACATCTCCACCGGGCTCAAGGCGAACAAGTTCGGCGTGCCGGTCGGTCGAGCTCGCGCGCTCTATCGTCGTGCGCAGGCGCTGCACAGCGTGCGCATCGTCGGCCTCGACTGCCACATCGGCTCGCAGCTCACGCAGACGCGGCCGTTCACCGATGCCATCGAGCGCCTGATCGAGCTCGTCGAGCAGCTGCGCGAAGATGGCATCGGGCTCGAGTCGCTCGATCTCGGCGGTGGCCTCGGCATCGGCTACGAGCCGGGCGCGAGCATCCCGTCACCCGCCGACTACGGCGCGGCGATCGGCAAGGCGCTCGCGCCGCTCGTCGCGCTCGACCTCACCATCATCTGCGAGCCGGGCCGCGTGCTCGTGGGCAGCGCGGGCATCCTTCTGTGCCGAACGCTCTACGTGAAAGACGGCGAGGACAAGACGTTCGTCATCGTCGATGCGGGCATGAACGACCTCATGCGCCCCGCACTCTATGACGCGCACCACGAGATCATCCCCGTCGAGCAGCGCGAGCAGCGCCCGTTCGTGGCCGATGTCGTCGGTCCGGTGTGCGAGACAGGCGACTTCTTCGCGCACGACCGCACGCTCTCGCAGGTGCCGCTGGCGGGTGACCTCATGGCCGTGATGTCGGCGGGAGCCTACGGCTTCTCCATGTCCTCGACGTACAACTCCCGCCCCCGCGCCGCCGAGGTCATGGTCCGGGACACGCGGTGGGACGTCATCCGCGATCGCGAGACGATGCTCGATCTCACACGCGGCGAGCGCCGACCCTCCTTTATCTAGTACGCTCCGCGCCGTGACTCGCCGGCTCTGGGCAGTGCTGCTCGCGGTGTCGTGCGCGCTCCCGCGCATGGCGTACGCCGACGATGCCGTCAGCGCGCGCGCGCACTACGAGACCGCGCAGCAGCTCTACGACGAGGGCCGCTACGACGAGGCCATCACGGAGTTCGAGCTCGCCTACCGCGAGAAGCCGCATCCGAACGTCCTCTACAACATCGGCCAGGCACACGAGCGGCTACTCGACTACCGCGCGGCCGTCGAAGGCTTCGAGCGCTACCTCTCGGAGGCCGCGCCCGACGATCCGCGCCGCAAGGTCGTCGAGAACCGCCTCCGCGTGCTGCGCAACCTGCCGGCGCGCGTGTCCGTGTCCACGACGCCCGAGCACGTGAACGTCGTGCTGCACGGCAAAAACGGCTTCATCGTGAGCGGCGAGTCGCCGCATGTCTTCTCGGTGCCCGCGGGTGACTACGAGCTGGAGCTCACGCGCGATGGCTGGGAGACCGAGCGCGCAAACGTCCACGCCGAGATCGGACAGCCCTACTTCTACCAGTACCGGCTCGTGCGCTCGACGTCCGACACGATCGTCGAGAGCGACCCGTCGGGCGCGCGCGTGTTCATCGACGATCGCCTCGTCGGCGAGACGCCGTGGCACGGCGCGCTCGACGTCGGCAAGCATGGCCTCCTCCTCGAGTACCCCGAGTATCCGTGGCACCGCGAGCACCTCGTCGTCGAGCCCGGCAAGCCCGGACGTCGCACGGTGAAGCTCGAGCGGCCCGTGCGCTCGGGGCGCACCGAGCTCGTGCTCGGCGCGATGGCGTTTGGCGGCGTCGTCGGTCCGCTGCTCGTCGGTGCGCTCTCGGGATCGACGCACTTCACGCAGACGGGGCCCGGCCTCGCGACGCTGCTCCTTTCGTCCGCGGCCGGCATCGGCGCCGGCTTCGCGGGCGCGTTCTTCACCACGCGCGGCGGCATCCCCGTCGGCACGAGCTCGTTGCTCATTGGCGGTGGCGCGTTCGGCACCGGCCTCGGCGTGTCGCTCGCGCTCGGGCTCGGCAGCTCCGACCGCACCATCTACGGCATCACGCTCGCGGGCGGCGCCGTCGGGCTCACCACCGCGGCGCTCATCGCTCACTACGAGCACGTCTCGGGCGGCGATGCGGCGCTCGTGAACTCCGGCGGCATCTGGGGCACCGGCGCGGCCGCGCTGCTCGTGCAATCTTTCGACTGGGGCTCGAGCGCAAACCGCAGCCCCACGCGCGCGGAGAACGGCTGGTTCCTCCTCGGCGGGACGGCGCTCGGGCTCACCGCCGGAATCCTGTCGGCGAAGTTCCTCGAGCGCACGCGCACCGAGGTGGCCGTCGTCGATCTCTCCGGGCTCGTCGGCACGGGCCTCGGCTTCGCGCTCGGTTACGCGGTCGGGATCAGCAGCCACGGCGATGGACGCGACCGGCTCTCCCAAGGCTCGCGCTTCGGCCTCGGCGGCATGGCCATCGGCCTCGTGTCCGGGGTGTTCATCAGCCGCAACTTCGCGAAGCGCCTCTTCCGGCCCAAGCAGCCGGGACACGCGGCGCTCGACATTCCACAGCTCCGCATCGAGCAGCTCACACCCCAACAGGGCGGTGGCACGCGCGTATCGCTCGACGTCCTGCGGGGGACGTGGTGAAGCAAGGCACGGGGAAGTCCATCGCGCGGTGGCTCATCGCCCTCGGCATGATGATTTCGGGCGTGCTGCACTTCGTGATCACTGCCGCGTACGCCTCGATCGTGCCCGCCTACCTGCCGGGCCACACGCTGCTGGTGTGGATCTCGGGCGTCGCGGAGCTGCTCGGCGGCGTGGGCCTGCTCGTGCCGAGCCTCGCCATCCGCCGGGCCGCCAGCTGGGGCCTCATCGCCTTGCTCGTCGCGGTCTTCCCCGCCAACGTCGACATGGCGCTGCATCACCTGCCGATGAACGGTCACCCCGTGGCGCCGGCGATCCTGTGGGGCCGCCTGCCGCTCCAGGCCGTGCTCATCTGGCTGACGTGGTGGTGCACGCGGGCACCGCGTCGTCCGGGGTCGGCGCGACCCCGCTAGGTTGCACAGGTGCGCACGAACCGATGCGGTCGACAGACTCCATGGCGCTCTCGCGCGTGGAGCTGGGCGGACTTGCACCGACGATCGCGAGGCATGCGAGCTGCTAGGACTCCTCGCGTGGCCAAAACCATTCCGCTCGTCCTGTTCCTCGTGCTCGCAGGCTGCGCCCCGCCCCAGGCGTCCGACAGCCCCGAGGACAGCAGCGCGGCCGCTCTGAGCGACGCCCCCGCCAGGCAGACCGTGTTCCTCAACTTCGGTGGCGCGCGCGTGCACCACGGCGACTGCTCCGACGCCCCGAGCAACTGCTCGTCGCTCGTCTCCGGCACGCAGGACTTCCAGCCGTTCACGCTGTCGGACGAGTTCGACCGCGGCGAGACGGTCGCAGCGGTCACGAAGTGCGTGAGCGAGTTCTACACGGACATGAACGTGCGGTTCGTGACCGACCAACCCTCGCGTGGCGACTACACGATGATGGTCATCGGAGCGAACTATCCCACTCAGCTCGGCTTCCCGGAGGGCGGCGGCCCCTTCGGCCGCGCACCTCTCGACTGCGACAACAGCAACCGCAACGACATCGGCTTCATCCTCCTTCAGGACGACATCCGGCCGGACCTCTACTACACGTGCCGGTCGATCGCGCACGAGCTCGGGCACAGCTTCGGTATGCTGCACACGCAGGGCGCCGCGGCGTACTCGAGTGGTCGTGTCGACGCGATGTGCGACACGGATGAATGCCACCAGCGCGCTGCGAACGGCGAGCCGTGGGACTTCGTGAACGCCAAGATGGAGACGGAGAGCCGCGCCTGTGACTACACGCACAGGCAGAACTCGTACGGCGCGCTGCTCGAGTCCCTCGGCGTCGGACGCTGAGCGCCGCCATGTCGCTGCCGCAGACTCTCACCACCCTCCTCCACAGTGCACCGCAGATCCGTGACGCCGCGCTCCGCGGCAACGGGCGCGTGCTGCGCTCGCTCCTTGGTCCTGCGTATCGCGGCCTCATCCAGCAGGTCGCCAAGGGCACGCCAGCGACAGCGATGCCCATCGCCCACGATGTCGTCTTCGACTGGAGCTACACGCGCGACAGGCCCGAGATGGCGAAGCTGTACGAAGCCGCCAAGACCTCGCAGTGGAACGGGACCGACGACCTCGACTGGTCCATCGATGTGGACCCCGAGCGCGTCGACCGCCCGCTCCTGCCCGAGAGCTACATCCCGGTCGCGGAGCTGCCCGTCTTCAAGGCGCTGCCGCAGAAGGAGAAGCAGAAGCAGATCCACGCCATCACGAGCTGGGTGTTGAGCCAGTTCTTGCACGGCGAGCAGGGCGCTCTTTTCGCGGCATGTCAGGTGACGACGGCGGTGCCGTGGCTCGACGGCAAGCTGTACGGCTCGACGCAGGTCGTCGACGAGGGACGACACGTGGAGGTGTTCCACGGCTACCTCACCAACAAGCTGCAGAAGGTCTACGAGATCAACGACAACCTCTACGTCATCATCGACGCGCTCATGACCGACAGTCGCTGGGACGTGAAGTTCCTCGGCATGCAGATCATGATCGAGGGCCTCGCTCTCGGCGCGTTCGGCACGATCCGCCAGCTCACGCGCGAGCCGTTGCTCAAGGAGCTGCTCAAGCGCGTGATCACCGACGAGGCGCGCCACGTGCACTACGGCGTGCTCGCGATCCAGGAGTTCGTCCAGCACGGCATCGACGAGCGCGCGCGTCGCGAGCGGGAGGACTGGGCGTTCGAGGTCGCGCTGCTGCTCCGCAATCGCTTCCTCGCGCACGAGTTCTACGACGAGTTCTACGGCCACACGATGTCGCGTCGGACCTGGGACACGCTCGTGCAGAGCTCCGGCATGATGAGCATGTTCCGCAGGACGATGTTCAAGCGGATCATCCCCAACCTGAAGCGCATCGGGCTGCTCTCCGATCGCATCCGCCCGCAGTACGAGCGCGCCGGCCTGCTCGCGTACGAGCACGGCAAGGCGGCGCCCGACCTCACGGCGGCGGAGCTGCTCGACGAGGTGTGAGCACGCCGCCACGTTCCGTGCGTGTCCGGCTATGGCCTCCGCGCGCGACGAGAAACCCGGAGCCCGCCGTCGCGTGACCGGCCACGCTACTTGCCGACGTTGACCGTCCATCCGAGCAGCGCACGCATGACGAGCCCCTTCGTGGTCGGGTGCTCGTACTCCCACGAGTGGTCGACCATCCACTTCACGTGCTCGCCGGTGTTCCACTCGCCGCGCGCTTCGTAGCGGCCGGGGAACGCCTCCTTCGCGAACACCTGCCAGTCGGTCTCGACTCGGCCCCAGGAGATGTACCGCCATGCGCCGTCCGCGCCCTTGACCGCGGCGATCGCGTGCGCGCTCTGCTGGATGCCGAGCTTGCTGAACACGCGCGCGAACAGGCCGTCGGGGTCGAGGTTGAGGCGACTCACCCACTCGGCTGCGTGACTCCAGCCGTTGAACTCCATCACGTACGCCTCGTAGCCGGCGAGCTGGGCCGAGACGGTGTTCTTCATCGCCGCGGTCGCGCATGTACCTTCGAACTTGTTGTTGGCCCAGCGCTCCCCCCGCTTCGCGATCTCGCGGATGATCGCGTCGTCGTTGTCCATGGTCGGGAGTGGCGCGTCGTTCTTCGCAGCCTCGGTCTTGGCTTCGTTGTCCTTCACGTCGCTGAGGCGGCGCTGGTTCTCGACCTTCTCCGTCGGCACGACGTCGACGAACTCGACGAGCACGCCGGTCTGCTCGAAGATCTGACGCGCGATGGCCGGCAGCTTGGCCTCCGTGGCCAGGTCGAGCTTGCTCACGCCGACGTCGATGTCTGACGGAAGCGGATCGTCCGTCTTCGCTCGCGCCTCGGAGGTCAACCGCTCGCCGTACTGCTCGTTCAGCTCGGACTTCAGATGCACGAGCTGCTGCGCGTCCGCCGGCATCATCGCGACCACGTCCCCAGACAGCCCCACCGGGGCCTTCGTGAGCGCAAGCGCTTCCTCGTACGTGATGCCCTTCGGCCACGCGAGCGGCCGGAACGGCTTGCCGCCACTCAGCGCATCGGTGCCGCCCTTCGTGCGCACGTAGCTCCCGCCGAGCGTCGCGTCCGGCGCGATGCCGCTCTTCACGAGCAGGTCGTGCAGCATCGTCTCGGCGAGCTGGTAATCGGGCGACTCGCCAAGGATCACCTTCCTGGAGGACCCCTCGCGCTCGACCTGGAGGGGCTTCTGCGAGGACGTCGAGCCGCCGGCGCTGTTGCTGACCGGCGCGACCTCGGCCGCGACCACACCGACCTGTGGATGCCCGTCGACCCACTCGCGGAACTTGGTGACCACGCCCTGGAGCACGGTGTTGTTCGGCGTGGCTTCGACCTTCATCAGCATCAAGTCGGTGGGCACGACGCGACCATCCGGCGTGAGGATGAAGTCACCAGGGTTGGCCTCCGAGACGTCGATCTTTCCCGCCTTCATGTCCGCCGCGAACTTCTCCATCGCCTCGACGTGCTTCTTCGTGATCGCGAACGACGGCTTCTTTCCGTCCATCAGGCTGCCCACGTCGATGCCCTCGACTCGCTCGAGCACCACGCCCGCGTAAATCTCACCGTTGCGAGAGAACTCTGCCTTGCCGAACACCTTGGGACCGCCGACGGCCGCCATCTCGAGGGCGTTTCGGTAGTCGGAATCGGCGATTGCAGAGTTCGACTTTCCCTTGCCGGCTTTCACGACCACGCGCTCCCCGCTCGGCATGGTCGCTTCCCAGATGTCGGAGGAGCTGCCCGAGCCGGTGTTGAGGTTGGTGCCCGTGAACGCGATCTCTTCGTTGGTGCCGGCGATGGTGCCTCGTACCGGCATCGCCTTCTGGGCTTTCACGCCGTCCTCGGCCTTTCGAATCGCCGCGTTCTGCGTCTCCGACAGCGGCAGTCCCGTCTTGGGGTCGATGACCACGCCCTTGGCATCGACGGCGTTTCCCGCCTCGTCGACGAACACGTACTTGGACGCGTCCTCGATGGGTTGCCCCTTGAAATCGACGGCGTTGCCCTTGGCGTCGACATGGAGCAGGTGGCCCTGATCGTCGACGCGGTAGCCCTTGCTGTTGACCTGTCTGCCGTCCTTGCTCTTCAAGTAGACGCTGTCCTCGCTGAAGTCGACGACCTCGCCATCGGCGTCGCGCATGAGCTCGAACATTCTCGGCGGGTGCAGCGGGGGCACCTCGACGACGGCCGTCGTGGGCGCCCCGACGGGCTGCTTCTCGACGACGGGCGTCTTGTCGACCACCGGCGCGCTCTTGCGCTCGGTGTCCACCTTCACCTTGCTTGCAGCGTCGGTGAGCTGCTTGTCGAGCGCGTCGCGCTGCTGCGGCTTGAGCTTTCCGCCCTTGTCGACATTCGCCTTCGCTTCGTAGTACGCGGCGAGATCGCTCTCGTACGTGGTCTGGCTCTGCTCGCGGACCTTCCGCTGTGTCGGCGATTCCCTGCTCTGGTCGTTCACGATCAGCTCGGCGTCGACGAGCTCCGCGGGCACCTTCTCGTAGCGACGCACGTTTCCGGCTTGGTCGACGGCGAGGTCGATCTCTTCGCCGTGCGTGAACACGCGTACGATCCGACCGGCCAGCGCGGGGAGCCCGCCGCCCACTCGCATCGACACCTCGAGCATCACGTTGCACAGCGCGGCGTGCAGCGAGTCGCCGAGATCCTTGCCGGCCGCGGTGTCGACGATGATCGTGCCCGCCGCGATGGAGCCGAGCCGGGTTCCTTCGCCGAGCACCTTCGACAGGAGCGCGGCGCCACGATTGCCGCCGGCCGTCGTGAGCTCTTCCGTGCCGAGCTTCATTTTCTCCACGGAGGGGAGCACCTTCGTGAGCGTCCCAGCCTCGACGAGCGATGCGAGGTGGCTCGATCCCTCGAACACGATGCCCATCAGCGCACCGGTGGTGGCTGCGGTCACGGTCTCGCTGAGGTTCTGGCCGCGGGCCCCCGCCTGCGTCGCGCTGTCGAGCGCGCTGGCCGTGACGATGCCGCCGGGCAGGAGCGAGAGCACCATCATCTTCGGCGCGGTGACGAGCATCTCACCGCCGACCTTGAGCGCGGTGGCGTAGAACGCCTGTTCGTCGCCGCCACCCACGTAGTTGGAGAGCATGTCGACCTTCGCAGCGTCCTTGGCGTAGCCCTGCCACCCGGTATCGACTCCGGTAACCAGCGACGTGAAGCGCAGGACGCCTGCGAAGTTGCGCTCGAGGTTGGCGAAGCCTTCCGCGATCCCGCCCGGCCCGAAGGCAGAGAGACCCTTGCCGAGCCGCTGGTCGCAGTCGGCCGCGTCACGCTTGATCTGCGCGACCTCCTTCGGGGACAGCGCGAGCGCGTTCTGCTCCGCGATGATGGTCTTGATGTCGGCGTCGGAGACCTTGTCGAAGCTCCAGCCGTCGCGATAGATGTCCTCGCCCATATCGGCGACCTTCTTGAGCTGCTTCGCGACCTGCGACAGGGGGTTGATGAGGTTGGCGACGTTCCACAGCGTCGTGAACCAGCTCGGGTCGCGCAACGCGTCGATCGTGTCTCGCAGCTCGGGGTGGTACTCCTTACGCTTTCGCTCCGTCTCGGATGCGGTGACGTCCTTCACCTGCTGGGCGTCGAAGAGCTCCTTCTGTCGCTTCTCGTCGACGACGAGGTTCTTGCCGACGCGATTGAACACACCCTCGTCGATGAGCGTCGCCGTCTGCCTGTAGCTGCTCTGATCGGTCGCAGCCTTGTCGTAGGCCGCGTTGGCCTGTCGCAGGCTCTCTTCGGCCGCGCGCAGCTCGGCCGAGCTCTTCGGCATCTCGGGCATCTTCATGTCCGAGTTCGCGGTCTGGGGCCCACCTACCTGCGGGGTCCACTCCTTCTTGCGGAGCGCGTCCACCTTGTCCTGCGCTTCGTCCCTCGCGGACTGCAGATCCTTCAGCTTCGCGTCGCTCGCGACTGCCGCGCGACGGTACATGTCGGACGTCTGTGCATTGAGATCGCCGGCCTTGATCTCCTTGCCATCGATTGAGGTCATCTTACCGACGATGCTGTCGACGCCGGCGATCTGGACGTCCCTCATCTGGTAAAGCGACTCCTGCCCCGGACCCAGCTTCTGATCGTCCTGGTACGCGTGCAGCACGTACTCCTGGAACTGGAGCTGCTGCTCGACGGGGAGCGCGGCTCGCCTCTCCTCGATGAGCGCCAGGTCGAGGTACCTGTTCATCACGTCGGAGGTCAAAAGAACGATGGGACCGACGAGGTCCCTGTAAAGCACCTGCCCCTTGACGACGAGCGCGTCGAGGACGGAGGCCTTCTCGCCGTGGAGCAACGCGCCCGCGCGGATGAGGATCGGCGTGCGCTGTGACCCGGCGATGAGCGGCAGGAGTCCAGGCCCCGGGAACATCGCGTCCGCGAGCGACACGTCGGTGCCGGGGACCTTCACGTCGTGGAAGAGATAAACGATGTTCTCGTGCGTGATCGAGCCGGCGCTCCTGAAACCGACGTCGAAGTAGTTCGCCGCTGACAGCTTCTTCGCGGACGCGGCGTTCTGCTGACCGACGTGACTGTGATAGCTCGCGACCGCGCGCGCGACGGTGGCGCTGCTCGCAGGCTGGCCGGAACGGAGCACCATGATCTCGCGGAACACGTCGGGCAGGTCCGGGACCACGTAGGTCTTCAACGAGCCCCAGGCGAATCGCGTGACCTTGAGCTTCGCCCGGAGCTGACGCTCGAGCACCTTGGCGCGCGCGAGACCATCGGCTCGCTTCTTGATGGCGGCCTTGTCGTCGGCGTCCTGCTTCTTGAACTTGGGAACGAATTCGGTATCGAAGCGCGCATCGATGACCTTTTTTTCGTCGGGCGTGAGCGTCTCGTAGCGCCGTTGAGTGGAGAGCTCGTAGGTGCCGTGAAACACCACCCGGTACGCGGCGAGCCGCGTGTCGTACGACAGCTTCCGGTTGTTCATCTTGAGCAGGTTGATCTTGCGCGCCTTCATCACCTCGTCGCGCAGATCGAAAGCCATCGCCTCCTTGGCGTCGAAGTCGGCGCGGAGCTTCGCCTGCTCCTCCGGCGCCTTCTTCGCGAGGTCGATCCTCTGCGCCATGAGGTACTCGGCGAAGAACGCATCCATCCGCTTCTCTCGTGGTAGCTTCGCGTTGTCGACGGTGGCATCGAGCCGATCCGCTTCCTTGGCACGCGCCTCCGTCGCGAGCAGCTCGGAGTAGCGCTGGTCCACCGCGGCATCGATCGCGACGCGCTGCGCGTCACCGATGGGGAGCGTCGCGTACACAACGCCGCGATGAGCGCAAATCACGTCCCGAAGCGCCGCCTTGCGCTCGGCCAGCTTGAGCTTCGTGTTGCTCGCCTTGCCGAGCAGCTTGCGCTCCGTTGCGGCGATGAGCGCCTCATCTCGCTTTCGCTTCTCGTCGTCGCCGTCACCGTCACCGTCACCGAGCACGCGGGCGATCGAAGCATCGCCCGCGGCGTTGAGCGCGACCTTCGAATTGCTGTTCGGACGGATGGCCCCGCTGCCGAGCGGCACAGGCGTCAGTGCCTCGGTCTGCGTCTCGTTCTCGCGTTCGTTCCCCATCCCGCCCCCAGGTATCATACGGACGACGGCAGGATTTCGCCTTCCTGCCGTCTCGATCGACACGCTACCGTCGCTATCAGCCCGGCGACCCGAGCACGCCGATCATTTCCCGATGTCGATCATCCAGCCGATGAGCGCGCGCTCGACGAGCTTGCCCGTGGTGGGGTGCTTGTACTCCCACTTGTGGTCGACCATCCAGCGCACGTGATCGCCGGTGTTGAACGTGCCGCGCATCGAATAGCCGTCGAAGGCTTCCTTCGCGAAGACCTCCCAGTCGGCCTCGACGCGTCCCCACGAGAGGTAGCGCCAGTTGCCGTCGGCGCCCTTCACCGCAGCCACGGCATGCGCGCTGGCCACGTCCTTCGTGGCGACGCCGAGCTTTGCAAAGATGCGCCCGAGGGCGCCGTCAGGGTCGAGCCCGAGCTTTTGGATCCACGGGCTCGCCTTGTTCCAGCCATCGAACTCGATGACGTAGGCCTCGTATCCGGCGATCTGCGCCGAGATCGTGTTCTTCATCGCGGCGGTGGCGCAGGTACCCTCGAGCTTGTTGTTCGTCCAGCGCTCCCCTTCGATGGCGATCTGCTTGATGATCGCGTCGTCGGATGTGACAGCCGTCGGTGTCACCTCCGACGTGCCGGGCTTCACCGTCTTCGCTGCGACGGGGGACGGCTCCTTTGTCGTAGCGCCCCGCACATCGAGCTTCACGACCTCCTCGATACGGGCAAACGTCCTGCTGATCTCGTCGGGCGTGAGGAGCTTGACCAGCTCGGGTTCGAGCGTGGCTCGCTCGGCGAGAACGCGCTCCAGCTCCGTTCGGAGCCGAGAAGTGATCTCGGTCGGCCTCGGAGACTCCACGCCAGAGCTCGTCTTGAGACCGAACGTCATGTCGTTGTCGACCGGCGTGATGGACTTTCCGTCGAGGGAGACGAGGTAATTGGCGTCGTTCTGAACCCGGTCGCTGTGCTGGACGACGTAGTCCATCACGTCGATGTCGCTCTTGGCGTTCGTGCCGAGCAGCGCGGCCTCGGCCTCGGGCCCTCCCTGAAAGTTCTTGAGATCCACGGTGTCCGTGCGCCACTCCTGGAGCGTGCCACGCCGCGCTGTGCCCTTCGGGTTCGGCTTGCCGTCCGCGCCGAGCTTGATCTCGACGAGCCGCACCTTCGGCGTGTCGACGCGTGCGCTCGAGAAGAGCAGCTCGCTCGCGGCCGCGCGGCGCTCACGCATCCCCATCTTCTGCCCGGTCTGTTGCTCGAAGGCCGTGTCAGGCGAGACGTCGTCGGGCTTGAAGAAGTACTCCTTGCCGCTCTTCGCGTCGCGCAGGAGCATTCCATCCGTCGCGTCGGCGCCGCCCTTTTGCTTCACGAACTGCAAGCCGTCCACGTCGTCGCCGTCGAGCCGCAGCGCTTCTCGCTTCGCATCCAGCACGCTCGGGGCGTTCGGATCCAACGTCGCGTTCGTCTTCGTGGTCAAGGGCGCTCGGTCCTCGAGCGCCTCCATCACCTGACCGCGAAGCTCTTTGGGCACGCCGCGCCAGGCCTTCTCCTCGACCTCCAACCAGGCCTTCGAAGACGCGTACGCCTCACGGAGCTTTGCCGCTTCGGCGGGCGAGAGCCGTTCGAGCACCTCGAGGCGTTGCGCAAAATCATGCGCCTTTTCTGCGCCACCCTTCTTGTCGAGGAGCGACTCGTCGAAGAGAGCCTTGGTGTCGACCTCTGCGTTGACGTCCGGCGCGACCTCGACCGTCTTCGGGACGTTGAGCCCGTCACCCGGTACGGACGGCACCTTCACCGCTGTCGGCGCGGTGACCGCCAGCTGCTGGCGGCCCAGCCCGAGTCGCGCCAGCTCCGTGTCGACCTTCGCCAGCGCCTCGACGACGACCTTCTCTGACTCCACGCCGCGTTGCTCGCCCTTCGTGCCGTCCTCGGCTTCGGAGACCTCGCGCCGCGCCGCATTGACCTCCTCGGCCTTGCCACGCCGGTTGGCTTTGCGCAGCGCCTCGCGCGCTCGCGCAATGCGCGCACGAATGCTCAGGTTGTTGACGGCCTGGCCCTGCGTCGCCTGGGTACGCGCTTCCTTGAGCCCGAGCTCGGCCTCGTCGAGCCCGCGGTCGTAGCGGTACGTGCGGGCGGGCTCCCCGTCGGGCACGTACCCTCGCGGCCGGTCCCCGATGGTGTGGACGAGCCCGGCGTCGATGGGCTCCTGCGCGGCGACCTTCGCAACCACCTGCTTGCGTGCGTTGACCTTCGCGACCTCGCCTTCGAGGCGCGTGCGCTCCTCCGCGATCTGCTGGGGCGTGCGGCTCCTGTCCTTCTCGAGTCCCTCGATGCTGCGCTCGAGCCCCTGGCCGGTCGCATCGAGCGCGAGCTGCTCACGCTGCGGCCGAAGCAGCGGATCGAGCTTTGCGCCCAGCTCCTCACCGCGCAGCGAGAGCGAGGAGCGCAGGTCGGTAAGTCCGAGCTCGAGGCCCTTTCCGAAGCGCGCGTACTTCGCGACCTCGCCCTTTGGAACAGCGACGAGCTCGAGCTGACCGTCGGCGCCTTTGCGAACCCGCGCGTACTGCTCTTCCCTCACGCCGTTCACTTCCTGCGTGCCGCGGATGAGCGGCTCCTGCGACTCCAGGTTGAACTTGTCCGCCGACGCGACCTTCTGGTTGCGCGTCTTTGCAGCGTCGTACTCCTGCATGAACACAAACAGGAGTCCCTGCGACGCGACCTCGCTCCAGTCGATCTTCGACAGGACGTAGTCGACGGCCTTCGCCGGCCCATCCTTCATCGCGATCGCAGGGGCCTCCAGCCACGCGGGATTGAACATCATGACCGGAAGCGCCCCCGCGGTGAAAGCGGCGGCGACTCGCGCCGGCGTCGAGAGCGTGCTGATCCGGCTCCCGACGAGCGGCATCGCCGCGAACATGAGCGTCGACTGGAGTCTCTCCTGCCACCCCTTGCCGCTCGTGCTCAGAAACCCGAACGTGCCGAGTCCGACGCTCGCCCCGGCCATCTCGCCGAGCCCGACGGCCTCGCCCAGCGCCGCGCCAGCCGCACCGAAGCCCATGGTGGGCAGATAGAGCACCAGCGCCTCGGTCGCACCCTTGACGAAGCTCGGAAGCAGTCCGTTGCCGGACATCCGCATCTCCGCGGCGCTCACCTCCTCGGCCGAGGTGGCATGGACGCGCACGCGGTTCGTGACGGTCTCCATCGCGCCCGGCCCGCTCGTGAGACCCATCGCGTTCGTGAGGGAGTGCGCGCCCCAGTCGGCGAGGCCCACGACGCTGTAGTCCACGATCCCGGCGAAGGCGCGCACGAGCATCGAATACGCGGAGGTCGCTCCGGCCGCGACTGCCCACTCGCTGGCGTTGACCGCGTCGCCCGCTGCCGTGCCCGGCTTGATCCCGGCCGCGCCGGACCAGAAGGCTTGCTTGACCTTCAGATCTTCGCGCGCCTGCGGCAAGACGACCGAGACGGGCACGGCGATCCCGCTCCGCTCCGACTCGATGACGCTCTGCAGCTGGGTGGCCCGGATGGTGCGGTACTCGAACTCCTCGCGCTCGGTCTTGGTGTAGCTCGTCTCCGTGGTGAGCAAGATCGACTGAGGGATGCGGTGATCGACGCCGACGTTGGCGTCGTTCGCGTCCTTTTGTTTTTTCGCAAAGTCCGCCTGGCGGGCCTCGAGCGCTACCCTCGCGTCTTCGAGCTCCTTCTTCGCCTGCTGGCTCTGCTGCTCGAGGCCGGCGACGTACGTGGTCTCGTTGAACGACTTGTCGCTCTTGCGGCGCTGCGCCTCCGCCAACAGCTGACCCGCCTGCTCCCGCTTCGCGACGACATCGCGCTTCATCGACTCGTACTCTGGCGTCCCAGGAACCGCTTCGAGCTCCTTGTCACGATCCTCGCGCTCGGCATCGTCGTACAGCCGCTTCGCCGTCTTGTCCGTGCGCTCGATCTGCGTCCGGGTCTTGTCTCCCCAGGTGAAACCGCTGTTGGCCGGCGCCGCCTTTGCGGTCTTCGACAGGAACGTCTGGCGCTGGTCCTCGTTCGGGGCATCGAGCGTGCGCGTGTCCTTCGCGCCCTGCCCGCCCTTGCCGTAGCGGAGCTGGGCGAGCTGCCTGCCGAGATCCACGGAGATCGCCTGCTTCACTTCCACCGGCGCGTCTTCGTACTCGACCGCGTTGTCACCGAGCCAGTTCTGGATGTCCGCGCCGGTGATCTTCTGGGCCCAGGCAGCGTCCTGGAACTTCCAGATGCTGTCCTTCACCTTGCGCATCCACGCCGCGGAGAACGTGCGCCGGAGGGTGGCATCTCCGCTGCGCTGCGCGAGCGTATACAGCGCCATCACTTCGTTCTGTGCGTCGCCGGGTCGCTTGTAGAAGTGAGCGCTCAGCTGCCCCTGCAGATGCACGCGCTTCTCGTCGACGCCGAGCCGGAGCAGCTGCTGACGCGTCCACGCCGCCATCTGCGGAACGAGCCGTCCGAGCGAGAGGAGATCCGCGCGCGCGACCTCGGGAGCACGCGACCAGTTGGCGCGGACGCCCTTCAAGAGGTCGTCGCGTCGCACCAGCTTGTCGATCTCGCCGTTCCGCGCTGCGACCCATTTTTCATCGCATTCGTCGGGGGAGGCCTTGTGGAGCTGAGCGACGATACTCTTCGCTCGCTCGGGGTGCTTCTCGTACGCCTCCTTCAGCTCGTCGACGAGGCCGAGCCGGTGTGTCTGCACCTTGAACGAGGCGCCGAACGTCGCGTCGAACTCCGCGCGAGTCGTTTCACTGTCACGAACCCCGCGCGCGTAGTTGTTCCACAGGTACAGCTCGTAGTAGGCCTCGATGTCGCGCTTGTTGACGCGCGCATTCAACCCGTCCAGGTAGCCCTTCACGGTCTGCGCGTCGGTGCTCGCTGTCGAGACCTTCGACGGGCCCGTACCGCCGGCCGGTTTGCCGTCGCCGTCTCCGGCACGCAGCATCATCCGCACGACGCGGGCACCAGCCAAGCTGTTCGCCTGGCCGTTGCCGCTCTCTGCACCGGTCGGGGTGGTGGTGGTACCGAGGACCGGCTCCGTGGTCGTTTCAGTTGTTCGTGCGACGGTATCCTGATCAGGCACTGCATACCTCGACAACCGTGGAGTGGTCAGCGCACGAACGCGCCTTGCCTAGTTTACGACCGCCACCGGCAATTCATACCGTAATACAGGTACAATGGTCGAACCTGTAGCCCGTTCGCATCCGCGCTGGCAATTCGTGCGGCTTTGGGTATCGTGCGCGCCACTTCGGCTCTCCTCGGGAGCACCGAGTCCACACATCCAAAAACGGGAAGAATCATGGCTCATCCGATCGAGAAGGTCCGCAACATCGGTATCTCCGCCCACATCGACTCGGGCAAGACGACGCTCTCCGAGCGCATCTTGTTCTACACGGGCAAGATCCACGCGATTCACGAGGTCCGGGGCAAGGACGGCGTGGGCTCGAAGATGGACTCGATGGATCTCGAGCGTGAAAAGGGCATCACGATCCAGTCCGCTGCCACGTATTGCGAGTGGGGCGACATCAACATCAACCTCATCGACACCCCCGGGCACGTCGACTTCACCATCGAGGTCGAGCGCGCGCTCCGCGTCCTCGACGGCGCGATCCTCGTCCTCGACTCCGTTGCCGGCGTCCAGTCACAGTCGATCACCGTCGACCGCCAGATGAAGCGCTACAGCGTTCCCCGCCTCGCGTTCATCAACAAGATGGACCGCGCCGGTGGCAGCTACTACCGCGTCGCGCAGATGCTGAAGGAGAAGCTGCACCACAACCCGATCCTCCTCCAGATGCCGATCGGCGCCGAGGACAAGTTCAAGGGCGTCATCGACCTCGTCCTCATGAAGGCGAACTACTTCGACGGCGACAACGGCGAGGACGTCCGCACCGAGGAGATCCCGGCCGAGCTGCTCGAGGAGGCAAAGCAGCGCCGCCACGAGATGCTCGAGACACTGGGCGATTTCGACGATGAGATGGCCATGGCCTTCCTCGAGGGCAAGGAAGTCTCCGTCGAGCAGATCAAGGCCGTCATCCGCAAGGCCTGCCTCTCGCTCAAGGCGACGCCGGTCTTCCACGGCTCGGCGCTCAAGAACAAGGGCGTGCAGGTCCTCCTCGACGGTGTCGTCGACTACCTGCCGAACCCGTCGGAGATCGTCAACGAGGCGCACGACCAGAACAAGAACGAGGAGAAGGTCATCCTCGAGTCCGTCGCCAACAAGCCGTTCGTCGGCCTGGCGTTCAAGCTCGAGGACGGCAAGTACGGTCAGCTCACGTACATCCGCGTCTACCAGGGCAAGGTCACCAAGGGCGAGTTCATCGTCAACTGCTCGGCAGGCGGCAAGAAGGTGAAGCTTCCGCGCCTGGTCCGCATGCACTCGAACGAGATGGACGAGATCCCCGAGGCGCAGGCCGGCGACATCGTCGCGCTGTTCGGCGTCGAGTGCGCGTCCGGTGACACGTTCACCGACGGCAGCATCGCGGTGACGATGACGTCGATGCACATCCCCGACGCCGTCATCTCGCTGGCCGTGTGGCCGAAGGAGAAGGAGGGTCAGGTCAACTTCTCGAAGGCGCTCAACCGCTTCACGAAGGAAGACCCGACGCTCCGCGTGCACCGCGACGAGGAGTCCGCGCAGACCATCATCTCGGGCATGGGCGAGCTCCACCTCGACATCTACGTCGAGCGCATGAAGCGCGAGTACAAGTGCGAGGTCGTGACCGGCAAGCCGCAGGTCGCGTACCGCGAGACGGTCACCAAGCGCGCCGACTTCAGCTACACCCACAAGAAGCAGACGGGCGGCAAGGGCCAGTTCGCCAAGGTCATGGGCTACCTCGAGCCGCTCCCCGCCGACGCCGTCGAGCAGTACGAGTTCGTCGACGACACGGTCGGTGGCTCGATCCCGCGCGAGTTCATCTCGGCCTGCGAGAAGGGCTTCAAGGACGCGGTCACCAAGGGCGCGCTCATCGGCTTCCCGGTCGTCGGCGTCCGCATCGTCGTCAACGACGGTGCGTCGCACGCGGTCGACTCGTCCGAGAACGCCTTCAAGCAGGCCGCGCTCTACGGCTTCCGCGAAGGGTACGCGGAGTCGAAGCCGACCATCCTCGAGCCCATCATGAAGGTCGAGGTCCAGGCGCCCGAGGAGTTCCAGGGCTCCGTCATGGGTCAGATCAACCAGCGTCGCGGAATGATCATCGGCTCCGAGAACACCGAGGGCTACGTCATCGCCACGGCCGAGGTCCCGCTCAACGAGATGTTCGGCTACTCGACCGACCTGCGCTCGGGCACCCAGGGCAAGGGCGAGTTCACGATGGAGTTCCTCAAGTATGCGCCCGTCCCCAAGACGGAGCAGGAGCTCCTCATGAAGGAGTACAAGGACAAGAAGGAGAAGGAGGCGGCGGCCCGCTAACGGCTCCGCTCTCATCTTCTACACGAAGGCCGGCTTCCTCTCGCGAGGAGCCGGCCTTTTGTTTTCGCGCACCGGAGCACCCGCGGAACTTCCCCACCCGCCCCTTGGGCGGCCACGCCAATCGTGTCCTCACGACGCACCCTGAGGCGCTGGACCTCGTCGTGGAGTCGCTCGCAGCGCACGGACGGATCGGGTGCCGCCGATCGAGCAGGCGCGACATCTCAGAAAGATGGCGAAGAAGGCGGAAGCGGAGCTGCTCGTCATCGATGGCCACGAGGTCTCCATCTCCAACCCGCAGAAAGTGCTGTTCCCCGACGCGGGTCATACCAAGCTCGACCTCGTGCGCTACTACCTCGCGGTCGCAGAAGGTGCGCTGCGTGGCGCGGGCGGCAGGCCCTGCGTGCTCGTGCGCTACGTCAACGGCATCGCAGGCGAGCTCTTCTATCAGAAGCGCGCGCCCGAGCATCGGCCGGTGTGGCTCGAGGTCGCGACGCTGTCGTTTCCATCGGGCCGGACCGCCGATGAAGTCGTGCCGCGCTCGGCTGCGGCGCTCGCCTGGATGGCCAACCTCGCGTGCCTCGAGCTGCATCCACACCCTGTGCGCGCCAGCGATCTCGATCATCCCGACGAGCTACGCATCGATCTCGATCCGGTGCCTGGTGTGCCATGGTCGCAGATCGTGGAGGTCGCGGGCGTCGTGCACGCGGTGCTCGACGATCTCGGGCTCGTCGGCTGGCCGAAGACCTCGGGCTCGCGCGGGATCCACGTGAACGTGCGCATCGAGCCGCGCTGGGACTTCGGCCAGGTGCGTCGCTGCGCGCTCGCGATCGCGCGCGAGGTGGAGCGTCGCGCGCCGCAGCTCGCCACGAGCAAGTGGTGGAAGGAGGAACGGCACGGCGTGTTCCTCGACTACAACCAGAACGCCAAGGATCGCACCGTGGCAGCGGCCTACTCGGTGCGCGCAAAGCCGGACGCCCGGGTGTCCGCCCCGCTCCTGTGGAGCGAGGTCGCCGACTGCGACCCGGCCGACTTCACGCTCGCGACGATGCCGCACCGCTACGCGCAGCTCGGTGATCTGCACGCGGGCATCGACGACGTCGCGGGCACACTCGACCGCGCGCTCGAGCTGTCGCAGCGGCAGGAGTCAGACGGTCTCGGCGATGCGCCGTGGCCGCCGCATTACAAGAAGCAGGTGGGCGAGCCCAAACGCGTGCAACCGTCTAAGTCACGCAGTGCGGCACGCGGTGCGGGTCACCGCGGGCGTGTGAACCTCGAGCACGTCCCCGAGGCGCAGCGCCCTGCGCAGGAAGCGCTCGATCCTGCCGACGACGTCCGCGAAGGCAAGCCCGCCGGCACTCCTTCTACGAAGCGCCGAAGATCTTCGCCAGCTCGTACGGAGTGACCACCTCGAGCTGGTCGTAGCGGCAGTCCTTCGGCTGCTTGTCTTCGCGCCAGCGCAGGAACGTCGTCGCGTGGCGGAAGCGATCGCCCTGCAGGTGGTCGTACTTCACCTCGCACACACGCTCGATGCGCAGCGGGATCCACGAGAGGTCCTTGCCCGCGCTCCAGCGACTCTTGCCGCCGGGCATGCGCTGCGCATCCTCGCCTCCCGCCTCGTCACGCCACGGGTGCCCGTCGAGCGCGTGCGCGCGCAGCGGGGCGAGCTCGAGCAAGAGCTCTCGACGACGCGCCATCGTGAACGTCGAGGTGACCCCGACGTGGTGGAGCGTGCCCTCGTCGTCGAACAGCCCGAGCAGCAAGGAGCCCACCGCGTCGTCGCCGCTCTTGTGCAGCCGCAACCCCGCGACCACGCACTCCGCCGTGCGCGCGTGCTTCACCTTCAGCATCGCGCGCTTGCCGGGCTGGTACGTCGCGCCCTTGAGCTTGGCGATCACGCCGTCGAGCCCCGCGCCTTCGTAGCGCTCGAGCCACGTCGCGGCCTCCGCCCTGTCCTCGGTGAGGGGTGTGAGGTGAAGGGGTGGTCGCGTGGTAGCGAGCAGGGCCTCGAGGTGCGCCCGTCGCTCCACCTGCGCACGCGCGACGAGGCTGCGTCCTTCGACGGCGAGCAGATCGAACGCGACGAAGCTGGCGGGCGATTCCGCGGCGAGCTTATTCACGCGCGAGGCCGCGGGGTGGAGGCGCATCTGCAACCTGTCGAAGTCGAGCCCGCGGTCGGTCGGCATCACGATCTCGCCATCGAGGACACAGCCGTCGGGGAGGCGCTCGAGGAAGAGCGCGTGCAGCTCGGGGAAGTAACGATCGAGCGGCTTCTCGTCGCGACTCTGGATGAAGACCTCGTCGGTGCCGCCGCGAAAGACGAGCGCGCGGAAGCCATCCCACTTCGGCTCGTAGAGATAGCCACCGTCGGTCGGGAGCGCGTCGGAGAGCTTCGCCAGCATGGGCGCAACAGGGGGCTCGATGGGGTACGCCATGTGGGTTGGATGCGGCGAGTCGGCTCGCGGGGTACAAAAGAGCGAGATGGCCGACGATCCGACCCCGTTCAAGCTGCCGAAGCGCCTCGAGGTCACTGACCTCGAGGGCAAGCCCTCGCTGCCGCCGCTACCCACGGGCGCTGCGTCGTCACTTCAGCTCAGCTCGATCGAGCTCGAGGATGCGCCGCTCGACCTCGAGCCCCCACGCGTGTACGCCGACGAGCAGCACCCCGCTGTCGACACCTACGCACAGCGACGACAGGCGCCATGGGCATGGGTAGGCGGCGTGCTGTTCTTCTGCGCGCTCGCATTCGCGGGCTACCACTACACCCAGACGAAGAAGACCCAGGTCGAGATCGAGCTCGTCGACGCACCTGCCAGCGCGCAGCTCGTGCTCGATGGTCAGCCCATCGAGGCGCGCGTCATCCGCCTGACGAGGTCGGGAGACACGCACCGAGTCACGGTGTTCGCCACGGGCCGCGCGCCGAAGACCGTGACGTTCACGGCGCTGGAGGACGCAACGGTCGAGCTCGGGCCGTAGCGGCCGTCTCGACCATCGCCCCCGTCCAGCGCTCGTGCTCGGTCAGGGCAAGAGCCGGATGTCCCAGCGGATGCGCCGCACCGACGGGCCCTTCGCCGTGAGCGTGAGACCGTGGATCAGGAGCGAGCTCGTCGTGGCGAGCGGGCTCGTCGCACGGACACGGACGGCCTGACCGAACATGTCGACGAGCGAGCACGAGTCGCAGGTCGCGAGCGCGTCCACCGACGCCGCAGCGGTGGTGCTGTCATCACCCGCCCCGCCGCTCGTCGCGGTGAGCACGGTGCCATCGGCGAGCGTGAACGTCGCGGTGCCCGTCGCAGAGAGCGCGCCGATCACGTCGAGGCGATCGCTCACGGTCTGCTCGGTCACGGTCGAGTCGGTCGACGCCACGAGCGACTGCACGGCCGGATCCAGCATCGGCACCAGGCGATCCGCGACGAGGAACAGCGGCAGTCGATCGAGCGGCGCCGGCACCGTGACGTTGCCCGGGCCCGTGTGCACGCTGCCGTCTGTCCACTCGAGGTACTGACCCGGCGGCAGCCACACCGTGCGGCTCGTGACGCCGCGGCGCACGACCGGCGCCGCGTACAGCGACGGCCCGAAGAAGTAGCTGTCCTGCACGGCCCACGCGTCGGGCTCGTGAGGGAAGAGCAGCACGGGATGGATCATGATCGGCGTGCCCTTCTGGTGCGCGACGAGCGCGAGGCTGCGCAGGTAGGGCGCGAGGCGCGTGTGCAGGCTCGCCATCGCGCGATACATCGTCTGCGTATCGTCGTCGTTCCACAGCGACCACTTCGTCTTCGTCTTGACCGGATTCGAGCAGGCATTCTCCTCGCGCATGACCGGCGAGACCGCGCCGAACTCCACCCAGCGGAAGAAGATCTCCTTGTCGTTCGGCGCATCGGTGAGGCACTTGAAGCCGGTCATGTCGCTGCCCCAGTACGGCACGCCGCTCATGCCGAGGTTGACGCCGCCGCGTAGCACCGACGGAAGACCCTGCGTCTCGTCGAACGTGGCCTCGGCATCTCCGCCCCACACCATCGGCGTGAACGCCTGCGAGCCCGTGTAGCCGGAGCGCACGTGGAACGCGAAGTCGCCGGGGCGCTTCTTGTCGAGGAGCTCCCACGCGGCCTTCGCGGACATCCGCGGGAAGTCGTTGTGCACCTCGTCGCCGAGGCGACCGTCGTGGAGGTGCGAGTCGCGCTTCACGTACTCGCCGAAGTCGTGCATCCAGCCGTCGTAACCGAAATCGAGCGTGCGCTGCAGCAGCGTCTGGAACCAGTAGACGGCGTCGGGGTTGGTGAGATCGATCGTCGACACCGTCTGCAGCTTGCCCGAGATGAAGTACACCGACGCGGGCGTGCCATCGGGCGACTGCTCGAAGTAGTGGTGCGCGTTGCCGAAGGCGGCGTCCTGCGCGGCGTTCTCGTCACTCTGCGAGACGTACGGGTTGTTGTACGCGAGCACCTTGTAGCCCGCGGCGTGCACGGACGCGGTCCACGCGGCGACCTGGTCCGTCTCGCCCAGGAACGACAGGTGCGGCAGGAAGTGCAGGGCGTCCTCGATCGTCGTGATCGGGATCTTGCGATCGCGCATGAGCTTGTACTCGTCGGTGCCGTCCACCATCGCGCCGCGATCGATGCGACGCCACGGCCCCCACATCCAGTCCGACGGCACGACGGGACGCCCCGTGGCCGCCGTGAACTCGTCGAGCGCAACGAGCGGATCATCGGTGGTGTAGACGACGAGCGGCAGCGACGTGCCGTTCACCGAGACGCGCCACGCATCGGGTGCCTCGTCGCCCATGTGCATGACCGTGCGGCGGGTGGTGTTCGCGTGCATCGCGTAGCCCGACGTCGACCAGTGATACGGCACGGGGAAGTACGTCATCGATGGACCGTTCGGCATCGGGTAGCCGTCGGTCGCCCCCGTGGCTGCGCTCTCGCCGCCACCGATGCCGCCTTCTTCTGCCCATGCGTAGAGCGCGAGGCCACGGTGATCGACGGACGCGAAGCGCTCACCGAGCCCGAAGAAGTGCTCGTCCGTCGGCATCGAGAAGCCGATCGAGATCTCGTTCGCGTCGCCCGCGGTCTGCGTCGTCGAGATCGTGACGCCGGTGTCCGTCGTCGCGACGTCGAGCGTGAGCTCGCGATCCCCATCGACGAGCGCGAGCGTGGCGTGCTGAGCGTCGCGCGCGAGCACGCTCTTCGTGTGCGCGTACGTCCACGGGTCCTCGTTCGCGACGTAGCCGTCCCAGCCCGGCGTCACCTGCGGGAGGTAGCTGGGGCGATCCACCGTCGACGACACCAGGTGGCCGGCAGCGCTCGCGAGGAGCGTCTTGCCGGAGAGATCGTCGATCTGGAGGCGCAGCGGCGATGGCGTGAGCGTCACCTTTGCGGCCGGCCCCGAGAGCACGATCGGCGGAGGCGTCGATTCACAGGCGGCGAGCAGCAGCACGACAAAGAGGTTGCGCACGGGCGCGACTATAGGCGGTCGCGTTATGATCGCAGCGTGGGACCCATCCAAATTTTCGGAACCAAGAAGTGCGCCGACACGCGCAAGGCCGAGCGTTTCTGGAAGGAGCGCGGCATCAAGGTGCACTCCGTCGACCTGAAGCAGAAGGCGATGTCGCCGGGGGAGCTGAGATCCGTCGCACAGAGAGTCGGTGGTCTCGACGCGCTCGTGGACAAGACGAGCCCGCGCTACCGCGAGCGCGGGCTGCACGTCTCGTCGTACTCGGGCAAGCTCCTCGAGCCCATCCTTCTCGAGGAGCCGCTGCTCCTCAAGACGCCGATCGTCCGCAACGGCAGCCAGGCCACGCTCGGCTACGAGCCCGACACCTGGCTCGCCTGGATCGCCGCCGGCTGACCCTGCAAGGGGACGAGTTCCACGTCCCCACCTGCGGTAGGCTCGCAGGCGATGAAGCGTCTCCTTTTGGCCGGTCTCCTGTGCTGTGGTGTCGCGCGTGCCGGCAAGGCGCCGAAGCGGCCGAAGCTCGTGGTGACGGCGGTCGTCGACCAGCTCGGAGCGTGGGTGCTGAGCGATCGCCTGCAGTACCTGTCGCCGCAGGGCGGCTTCGCGCGCCTCCTGCGAGAGGGCACGTACGTGCGCGAGATGGACTACGCGCACGCTGCGACGGAGACGGCGCCGGGGCACGCGTCGCTCTACACGGGTGCGCCGCCGCGCGACAACGGCATCGTCAGCAACGAGCGGTTCGTGCCGTCTACGACGGGTGCGGTGCCGCTCCGTGTGCCCGCGCTGCTCGATGACTCGACGCACGAGATCACGTCGAAGGGCCCGAGCAACAAGCCATCGGTGTCGCTCATCGATCTGCGCGCCGAGCCGCTCGCCGATCGGCTGCGCGCCGACAAGCCGCTGTCGCAGGTGATCTCGCTGTCGCTGAAGGATCGCGGCGTCGTGTTTGCCGGCGGGCACCAGCCACGCGTCGCCATCTGGTACGACGTACACACCGATGACATCGTCACGTCGTCCGCGTTCATGAAGGCGATGCCGGCGTGGGCGAAGACGACGTTCGAGTCGTCGCTTTCGCTGCGCGGACCGCTGTGGACGACCGCCATCCCGGCCGGCACGCTGCCCGCCTGGGTCGTCGACGATCGCCCGGGTGAAGGCTCGTTCGACGATGAGAAGCCGGTGTTCCCGCATCGCATCGCGAGCGCGGCGTCGTTCCGCGCGTCGCCGTTCGCGGACCGCTTCCTCTTCGACATGGCGATCGCGGCGCTCGACGATCTCGGTCGCGGCACGGACGGCCCGACGCTGCTCGCGATCTCGCTGTCGTCGAACGACTACGTCTCGCACGTGTACGGGTCCGACTCGCTGGAAGCGTACGAGGAGCTCTACGCGCTCGATCGGTCGCTCGCGCAGTTCATGTCCAACCTCGACGATCGCTACGGCAAGGACGGCTGGGCGCTCGAGCTCGCCGCCGACCACGGATCGACGCCGCTGCCGGAGACCGTCCTCGGTGCGCGGCCGTGGTGTGCCAAGGGCGCGAAGCCGGATCGCTGGGAGCGTCCGTGCGCGACGGGGCATCGCGTCGACCAGCCCACGCTGAGTGTCGTGCTCGAGAAGGCGACGCAGAAGGCGCTCGGCAAGGAGCACCTCGTCACCGGCGTCGCCGACCCGTACGTCTACTTCAGCGACGCCGCGCAGGATCCGCAGCTGCGCGCCCGCGTCGTCTCGGTGGTGACCGCGGTGCTCCGCGCGACGCCGGGGGTCGCGGAGGTCTTCGACACGACGAAGCTGCCGAAGAAGTGCCCGCCCGTCACCGACGAGTCGATGGCCGCGCTCGTGTGCCGCTCGACGTCGTCACCCGACACCACCGGCCGCGGCCGCTCGGGCGATCTGTATGTCGTGCTCGATCCGGGCAGCTTCTTCGACTCGGGCATCTCGCACGGCAAGGGCGGCAGTCATGGCACGCCGTACCGCTTCAACCGCGCGGTCCCGCTGCTCGTCCGCGCCCCCGGCCTCGTTCCGGCCGGCGTGGTCGAGGAGACTCCACTCATGTTCTCGAGCTTCGTCCGGACGGCCGCCGGCCTGCTCGGCATCAAGCCGCCGAAGAACGCGGTCCCCGGCACGAACCTCTCGAAGTAGCCGGCGAGTCGCCTAGCTGCCCACTTGAGGCATCAGTGGCAACCGGCGTTGCGCGTGGGGATCCTCGGGCGAGATCCACATCCCGTGACCCAGCCGATGCTTGCGCATGCCCTTGAGCCAGCGCTTGGTCTTCTCGTCATTCTCGGGAGTTCGCGGGATTCCATCGCTTGGCGGAGGCGGCGGCGCGGCGTGATGCTTGGCCGACGCGACACGCGCGAGGAGGACGAGGCAGACGATGACGAAGCTACGCATGCAGGCTTACTGTAAACGACAGCACTCTGCGTGCCAGCAAGCTGTACGACGAGCGCGTGACGCTCGAGGCATGATCGAGCAGCAAAGGCACGATGCAGGAGGTGCGCGAGCGCACGACCCCGGGGATCGTCGCCATGCGCCCCTTCCGGGTTCACCTTAGCACCACGAACTTGCCGCGGCCGGACGCGGGCTCCTCGACCCCGACGACGTAGTCCACACGACGGTTGCGCGCCTCGTCGACGTTGTCCGCGGTCTTGACCTTCGGCTGATCTTCGCCGAAGCCGGCGAAGAAGAGCGGCAGCGGCAAGCCGCGCTCTTGGAACCACGACGCGATGGCGCGCGCGCGGGCCTGGCTGAGCTTGCGGTTGTCGTCGTTGTTGCCGACGGTGTCGGTGTGGCCGGCGACGTAGACGCGCACGTCGAGCGTGGGCTCGAGCTTGCGCACCTTCTCGACGGCCGCGATGATCTTGTCGTAGCTCGACTCGAGCTTGGGCGTCTCCTTCGCGTCGATACCCGACTGCCCCGACGCGAACACCACCTCCTCGTGCGAGATGGCCACCGACCACGGCACGAGCCGAACCTCCGTCGTATCGCCCCCGTCGGTGGACACGTCGAGCGCGAGCCGCACCACCGGCTGCGACGTCGGCTTCCACGAGATCGACAGCCAGCGACCGGGCGCGCTGCCCGAGACGTCCGCGGTCTGCTCGATGCTCTTGCCGTCCTCGGTGAGCACCGTGAGCTTCGCCGTCGTGATCGGCCGCGACACCTGGAACTGCAGCACGCCCTTCTCCAGGTCGAGGTGCGCTCGATCGTACGTGACCTTCGGTGCAACACCTCCGCCACCGACGGTGCTCTCGAACGTGACCTCGTTCGAGCTCTCGCCCCACGCGCCCTTCATGACGAGCTTGCCCTTCCAGTGCGCGTGGCCACTCTTGCCATCGCCCACAGAGAACTCCTTCCTGGTGCCTGGGCGCAACGGACCTGCGACATAGTGGAAGGTCTTGTGATCGTCGAGGCGCTCGATGTCGAGCGTGACGGTCGCGACCATCGCCTTGGCGGTGAGCGTGAGCGTGGGCTTCTTGCCCGCGGGGACATCGTTCGACAGCGCGATGTCGACCGGGTCTGCGGACGCGAGCGAGGACGCCATCGCGAGCCCCGCGACGACGAGGAACTGGGGTAGACGCATCTCGGGAACCTATCACGCGTGCTACTGTTTTCGCCTCGTGACGACACCCCTAGACTTCGAGCGCTTCCGCGGCACCGACAAGTACCTCACCTCCTCCGGCCTCGAGTCCGCGGTGAACTGCGCGCTCGCGCTCGAGCGTCCGCTGCTCATTCGCGGCGAGCCCGGCACCGGCAAGACCGTGCTCGCCGAGGCCGTGGCTGCGGGCCTCGGCACCGAGCTCATCCACTGGCCCGTGAAGTCGACGACGCGCGCGCAGGATGGCCTCTACGTGTACGACACCGTGCAGCGCCTCTACGACTCGCGCTTCGGCGATGGCGACGTGAAGGACATCCGTCGCTACATCAAGCTCGGACCGCTCGGCAAGGCATTCTCCGCCAAGAAGCGCGTCGTCCTCCTCATCGACGAGGTCGACAAGGCGGACGTCGAGTTCCCGAACGATCTGCTGCACGAGCTCGACCGCATGCGCTTCACGGTCACCGAGACGCAGGACGAGGTCGCGGCCACGGAGCGGCCCATCGTCATCATCACCTCCAACGCCGAGAAGGAGCTGCCCGACGCCTTTCTACGTCGCTGCGTGTTCCACTTCATCGAGTTTCCCGATCGCGAGCTGATGACGCGCATCGTGAAGGTGCACCACGGCAACCTCGACAGGACGCTGCTCGAGGCCGCGCTCTCGGCGTTCTTCGCGCTGCGGGACGAGGCGGGGCTGCGCAAGCGCCCCTCGACGTCCGAGCTCATCGACTGGATCGCAGCGCTCAGGCGCGCGGGCCTGACGTCGAAGGACATCGACAAGGAGCTGCCGTTCCTCGGTGTGCTGCTCAAGCGCGAGCAAGATCTCGTGCAGATCGCCGAGCGTCAGGCCGGCGGCAAGAAGGGGCGCTCGTAGCCATGGAGTCCATGCACACCATGTCCGGCATCGATCTCGACACCGAGGCCGCGCTCGCGCAGCTCTCGGCCCGGCTCTTCGCGCAGGGTCCCGAGGCGTTCCTCTCTGCCGTGCGTCAGGCGCTCGACACGGCGCGGACGCTCATCGCCGATCTGCGCGGCAGGCGCAGCGACGCGCGCGCGATCCTCTCGCGCTACGACGACATCTCGCTCCTCGTCGGTGACGCGGCGTCCATCTCGTCGGTCGCGCGCAACGGCCACCCCGATCGCGCGCTGCGTGACGCGGCCGACACCGCCGAGCAGGAGATCGAGTCGCTCTCGACGGAGCTCTCGCTCGATCGAGGTGTGTACGACGCGCTCGTCGCCGCGCAGGCCGAGGTGAAGCAGAACGCGACCGCGCTCGATGAGCCCGGTCGTCACCTGCTCGACAAGATCATGAAGGCCATGAAGCAGAGCGGCGTCGACCGCGACCAGGCCACGCGCGACGAGGTCCGCGGGCTGCGCGAGCAGCTCGTGCTCATCGGGCAGGAGTTCGGCAAGAACATCATCG
>JBDTCO010000088.1:0-8340 GCA_039923495.1 Polyangia bacterium | reverse complement strand
GTGCGCCGCGAAGCGCACCACCGTGCTCGAGGTGTCCCGCTCGGGCCGCAGCGGCGAGATCGTGTTCCAGGATGGCGAGATCGTAGCCATCCGCGTCGGCCGCTTCCTCGATCACGAGGCCTTCGACCTTCTCCTCATGTGGGCGGACGCGACCTGCAAGCTCAGGCCGCACGCGGGCTCCATCGATCCTCCCATGGCCACCGAGGAGCTAATCGATGCCGGCCTCGGGTTCGTCGCGCAGCTCGACTCGGTCGCCGAGGTGATCGGCGGCCCTCGCTCCACCATCGGCGTGGACCAGGATAAGCTCGACTCACCGACGCTGCGCCTCCCGCCCTCTGTGCGCGCGTTCATCTCGAGCATCAACGTCGGGATGCGCCTGCCGGACCTCGTCTCGCAGAGCGCCTTCGCGCTCAACGATGGCCTCAAGATCGTGCATCGCCTCTGTCAGCTCGGCGTGTTCGTCGTGCGCGATGCCGCCGCCGCAGGGCCGTCGATGGCCGCGCAGATGGCCGTCGTCGACTGGCTCGTGGCAGCGGCGCCTGCGCCCAGCCAGCCTGCACACGAGCTGAGCGTGATCGTTGCGCCGCTCGCACCTGCGCCGGTCGTTCCAGCGCCGATGCCACCTCCATTTCCCGCTGCAACCGCGGTGCGCAGCGATGGGGTCCCCGAGAACACCGGTGGCCGGCAGAAGTTCGCGCGCGGTGACCTGTCGTTCGACGAGCAGGACCGCGCCTTCTTCGCGCGCGAGGTGCTCCTCGAAGGGCCCGAGAGCACCGATCGGTTCGAGGACCTGGAAGACACCAACACGCGTCGGAAGATCGACGCCGACAAGCACAAGCTGTAGTCGCTACCGAGCGCGGCGCGCGAACTCGGTGCACAGCGCCGCAGCGGCCATCGCGACGTTCAGCGACTCCGCGCCTCCGAAGCGCGGGATCGACACGATGCCGGCGGAGAGGGCACGCATCGCCTCCGACAGGCCGTGCGACTCGCTCCCCATCACGAGCACCGAGGGGCGGGCGAGCTCGACGTCGTAGACCGCGGGGCCATCCATCGTCGCCAGGTACACGTGCGCGCCAGCCGAGGAGCAGGCGCGCAGCTCGTCGGCGAGCGGGGCGCGTCGGACCTCGACGCGGAACACCGACCCCATCGACGACTGCACGACCTTGGGGTTGTGCACCTCGATGCAGTCGCGGCTGCACAGCAGGCGGCGCACGCCGAACCAGTCCGCGATGCGCAGCAGTCCACCCATGTTGCGCGGATCGTGGATGTCGTCGAGCGCGAGCATGAGCTCTCCGGCCGCGGGCGGACGGAAGGGGACGGGCGGCGGTGAGAACGCCACGGCGACGAGCTCGTTGCCGCGCTCGAGCGTGCCGATGCGCTCGAGCTGGTGCGGTGCGCCGACCTCGACGGGCAGGTGGCGGCCGAACTTTTCGCGCACCCACTCGGCCGCGTCGTCGGTGGCGAACACGACCTCGGTGCGCACGTTCGAGGCGAGCAGCTCGGCGACGACCTTTCTACCCTGGACGAGGAAGCGGCCCTCGTCCTCACGGACCTTCTTCTGGTGCAGCGCGCGGACGCGCTTGAGCTCGGGCTGGCTTATCATGCGGCGAGCTCCACGAGGCGCCCCATCAGCGACGGTGCGACGGGGCCACGATCTGCGTCGTCACGTTCGAACACGGTGACGAGCTCGCGCGAGGCGAACGCGGTGTACCTGAGCAGGACGTGCTCGAGGTAGAAGTCGCTCGAGTCGCGCCCTCCATAGAGCGTGTCGCCGGGCAAAGGGATGCCGAGCGCCGCGAGCATCACGCGGATCTGGTGGAAGCGTCCCGTCTGGAGGTGGATGAGGACGTGCCAGCGGTCACTCGATGCGGGCACGGGCGCAGTGTCGAGGATCTCGAGCCACGCGGGCTTGCCGCCGGAGCGCACGATGACCGCACGCCCCTTCTCCTCACCGAGGAATGCGCGGTGCTGTCCGATGAACGCACGCGGATCCGAGGCCACGCGCGCGAGGTAGTACTTTGCCCAGCGACGCGCCTTGATCTGCTCGCCGTGGAACGCGACGGCGCCGGGCGACAGGCACACGAGCAGGATGCCGCGGGTGACGCGATCGAGGCGGTGCGGGAGCTTGGGCGCGGAGCCGGGCAGCGCGGATGCCACCATCGCGAGGACCGACTCGGCGCGCGGATCGCGCGCCTCGGATGCGAGGCCGGCGGGCTTGCAGACCACGAGCTCGTCGTCGCTCCGTCGAAGGACCCGGAGATCGTCCATCACCGCGGCTTCTTGCCCAGCGCGACCACGTACTGCTCGATGGACTCCTTGCGCGAGCTCTGCGGCTTGACGAGGTGGACCGACGAGAACTGCTCGCGCGCGTGCTTCACGATCTTCTGGAAGTCGGGACCCTGGAAGAGCTTGCCGACGAAGTGGCCGCCGATCGCGAGTGTCTGCTCCGCGATCCACATCGCGCGCTCGAACAGGGCCTCCGAGCGCGCCTGGTCGGCCGACTTCACGCCGGAGGTATCGGGCGCCATGTCGGAGAGGACCGTGTCGAACCCGCCGAGCGGACCGACGAGCTGCGACGGCGGGAGGTCGTAGATGTCCCCGACCTCGATGCGACAGTTGGGCAGCTCGAAGTCGAGCGGCGTGCGATCGACGCCGACGAGCTGCGTCTCGGGGCCGGACTTCTTCAGCGCGTACTGCAGCCAGGAGCCGGGGCGGCAGCCGAGGTCGAGCACGCGCGCGCCCTTCTTGAAGAGGTTGTGGCGCCGATCGATCTCCTCGAGCTTGAACACCGAGCGCGCCGCGTAGCCATCCTGCTTGGCGCGCTTGAAGAATGTGTCGTGTCGCTTCTCGCGGTCGCCGAGCTTCGATCCCATGTCAGGCCCTGCGGATTTTATCACGACCGGGGCGCTTCTTCTTCGCCGGCGACTTCGCCAGCGACGGCGCTCGCGGCTTTGCACGCTCGGGCGGCCGCGCGGCGACCTCGGCCGGCGTCTCGAGCGTGATGGCCCCGAGCACGCCGTTGCGGAACTCGTGGAGCAGCACGGCCGCCGCCTTGCCGAGATCCGGCTCGCCTCCGCGGACCACGAAGTTGCGCGCGCGCGCGATCGACACGAGCACCGCCGTACCGTCCGCTCCCTCGGGCAGCGCGCCGAAGCGACGCGTGATGCGGTCGGGGTAGTTGGCGAGAATGTAGGCCGTGAGGTCGAGCGCGATGGACTCGTCGTCGTACGCGTTGCGGCCGATGCTGTGCGTGGCGGCGAGCTTTTGCGCGACTGCCTGCGAGACCCCGGGCCACGTCATGCCGGGCGTGTCGATGAGCCAGCGGCCGGGGCCGAGGTCGTGCCGCATCTGCATCTTCGTGATGGCGGGCTCGTCTCCGACCTTGGCCACCTTGCGCTGCAAAAGCGTGTTCATCAGCGTCGACTTCCCGACGTTGGGGATGCCGAGGATCATCATGCGCAGCGGCTTGATGATGGTGCCGCGACCGGGGACGAGCAGCGCGCACTCGTCGGGGATCTTCGCCACGTCGGGCCGCGACCTCGCGGAGAGCGCGATGGCGCGGACGCCCGGCCGCGCGTTGTACTCCTCGAGCCACGCGCGGGTGCGGGCCGGATCGGCGATGTCGATCTTGTTGAGGATCTTGAGCGCGGGGCGCTGGTTCTCGCGGCGCAGCGCCTCGAACAGCGGGTTGCAGCTCGAGTGCGGCACGCGCGCATCGAGCACCTCGATGACCACGTCGGTCTGGCGCATGGCCTCCTGGGCCTCGCGCCGTGCCTTGACCATGTGTCCGGGGAACCAGTCGATCGACATCGACGCGCACACTACCGCAAGACGGTCTCCGCGTACCGGAGGCCTTCGAGCGTCCTTGCGCCGTGCCACGACAGGAGCTCGCCGTCCACGAGCCGGAAGCGATCCAGTGGGAGGCCCGTGGAAGTGGCGAGCTCCTCGCGGTGTTTCTCCCCGAACGGGAACGGCTCCGACGAAAGGAACACACGCTCCGCGCCGGCGAGCGTCGAGAGATGGAGCGTGGGGTAGCGGTCGCCCGTGGCGACGTTGTCTCCGCCCGCCACGCCGAGCAGCGCGTCGATGTAGGTGCCAGGCCCCGCGGCCATGATCGGATCGCGCCAGATGAGGTACGCGTAGGACACGCGACGCTGGACGCGCGCGGCGATCTCCTTCGCGCGCTCCTCGATCGCTCGTGCGATCGCCTCGGCGTCGACCTCGAGCACCGCGCCGAGCTGTCGCAGCGCCTCTGCGGCGCCCTCCACGTCGCGCGCGAAAGTGGAGAGCACGCGCACGCCGGCTGCGACGAGCGCTTCGGCATCCTCGCGGCGGTTCTCCTCCTCGTTCATGAGCACGACGTCGGGCAAGAGCTCGACGATGCGCTCGACCTTCGGGTTCTTCGTGCCGCCGACGCGTTCCACCACGTCCACGAGGCCGTGGGGGCGCACGCAGAACTTCGTGCGCCCGACGAGGTCTTTGCCGCGACCGAGCGCGAACACGCTGTCGGTGAGGCTCGGGCACAACGAGACGACACGCATCAACCGGACGCCAGCCGCTGCAGCCTGCCCGGGTGGCTGGCGCCCCTGATGAACACGTGCTCGATCAGCGGGACCACAGTCGAACACAGTCGAGCAGCTTGTCGATGTCGACGGGCTTCGGCAGATAGTCGGACGCGCCCGATTCGATGCACTTCTCGCGGTCGTCCTTCAGCGCCTTGGCGGTGATGGCGATGATCGGCACGGAGCGGATGTTCGCGTCGTTGCGGATGGCACGCATGCACTCGTAGCCGTCCATCTCCGGCATCATCACATCCATCAGCACCACGTCGACGTCGGGGTTGTCGTGCAACGCCTGCAGCCCTGCCTTGCCGTTCTCCGCGTAGATGACCGACGTCTGGTGCCGCTCGAACACGCTCAGCAGCGCGAACACGTTGCGCGCGTCGTCATCGACGACGAGCACCTTCTTGCCCACGAGTGGATCGCCGGCCTCGGTGGACGCGATGAGCTCCTTGCTACGAGCAGGCAGCGTGTCGTGCACGCGGTGGAGCAACATCGCGGTGTCGTTCACCAGCTTCGCCGACGCGTTGCCCTCCCCCTTGACGACGATGGACGTGACGATCTGACGGAGCCGCAGCTCTTCCTTGCGCGACAGCTCCTTCGCCGTGTGGACGATGATGGGCAGGTCCTGGTAGCGCGGGTCCGCCTTGATCTGCTCGATGAACGCGATGCCGCTCTGGCCGGGCAGCCTGAGGTCGATGACGATGCAGTCGAAGATTTCGCGCTCCAGCGCTGCGTGCGCCTCCTCGGCCGTGGTGACCGTGGTGGCCTCGACGTCGTCACCCTCCGCGACCAGCGTCGCGATCTCGCCACGTGACAGCGCGTCGTCCTCGACGAGCAAGATCCTGCGGATCGAGCGGTCGAGGAACGCGGCGACGTGCGCGAGCGCCGTCTCGACCGACTCGCGACTCACCGGCTTCTCGAGGTACGAGAACGCGTCGAAGCCCGTTCCGCGCTCGCGCCGCTCGTTGACCGAGATGACGTGCACGGGGATGTGTCGCGTGGTCGGGTTGCGCTTGAGCAGGTCGAGCACCGCCCAGCCGTCGACGACCGGGAGCTGGATGTCGAGCGTGATCGCGTCGGGGACGAGCTCGTTGGCGAGCGCGAGACCCGTGTCACCGCGGCTGGCGACGACCCCCTTCCAGCCCCGTTCGCGGGCAACGGCGAGCATGATCTTCGCAAACTTCGCGTCGTCCTCCACGATGAGGAGCACGCGATCTCCGGCGCGGATCTGCTCGCGATCGTCCTCGAACGACGCCGGGGCGACGACCGTTGCCGGCGGACTCACGGTCACGGCTTGTAGCTGCGGCGCGGCCTCCTGGCTCCCCTCGAGCGCGACGTAGCGCGCGGGCAGGTACAGCGTGAATGTGCTGCCCTGACCCGACTGGCTGTGAACGTGGATCTCGCCGCCCAGCAGCCGGCTGATCTCGCGGCTGATGGAGAGCCCGAGTCCCGTACCACCGTACTTGCGGCTCGTCGTGCCGTCGGCCTGCTGGAACGCCTCGAAGATGAGCTTCTGCTTGTCGGGCGCGATGCCGATGCCGGTATCGCTGACCGCAAACGCCAGCACCGTCGACTCCTGCTTGAGCGTGTCGCTCTCGAAGCGCTCGTGCCTCGGCGCGATCCCGATGCTCAGCTCGACGCCACCCGCCTCGGTGAACTTGAACGCGTTGGCGAGGAGGTTCTTCAACACCTGCTCGAGGCGCTGCGGGTCCGTGACGATGGTGCGAGGGACGCCCGGCTTGATGGTGGCCGTGAACGAGAGCTGCTTTTGTTCCGCGAGCGCGCCGAAGGTCCGCTCGACGAAGTCCTTGAGGTCCCCGAGCGAGATGGGCCGCGGCTCCACCTGCATCTTGCCGGCCTCGACCTTCGACAGATCGAGGATCTCGTTGATGAGCCGCAGCAGGTCGCCGCCCGACGCGTAGACCGTGCGCGCATACTCGATCTGCTTGTCGGTGAGGTTGGCCTCCTTGTTGTCGGCGAGGAGCTTCGCGAGGATGAGCAGGCTGTTGAGCGGCGTGCGCAGCTCGTGCGACATGTTCGCGAGGAACTCCGACTTGTAGCGCGAGATCATCGAGAGCTGCGCCGCCTTGTCCTCGAGCGACGCGCGCGCCTGCTCGACCTCGATGTTCTTCACCTCGACCTTGCGGTTCTGCTCCTCGAGCTCCTTCGCCTTGTCCTCGAGCTCGACGGCCTGCTTCTCGAGCGCGGAGTTGGAGCGCTTGAGCTCGCCCTGCTGCTGCGTGAGCTCCTTCGACTGGTTCTGCAGCTCGAGCGTGAGGCTCTGGGACTGCTCGAGCAGCTCCTCGGTGCGCATCTTCGCGCTCATCATGTTGAGGACGACGCCGATCGACTCGGTGAGCTGGTCGAGGAAGATCTGGTGGATCGTCGAGAACGCGTGGAACGACGCCAGCTCGATGACCGCCTTCACGTCGCCCTCGAAGAGCACCGGCAGCACGATGACGTTGAGCGGCGCCGCCTCTCCGATGACCGACCCGATGCGCACGTAGTCGGCCGGGATCTGGTGCAGGACGATCGCCTTCTTCTCGAGCGCGCACTGACCGACGAGCGACTCGCCGAGATGGAACTTGTTGGACAGCGTCTTGCGATCGCGCAGCGCGTACGTCGCCGCGATCTTGAGGATGGGTTCGTCGACGTCCTGCTCCATGATGAGGAACGCGCCGTACTGCGCACCGATGAGTGGCGTCAGCTCGGACATGATCATGCGCGAGACGGTCTCGAGGTTCTTCTGGCCCTGCATCATGGAGGAGAACTTGGCGAGGTTCGTCTTGAGCCAGTCCTGCTCCGTGTTCTTCTGCGTCGTCTCCTTGAGGTTGACGATCATCTGGTTGAGGTTGTCCTTGAGCGAGGCGACCTCGCCCTGGGCATCGACGGTGATGGAGCGGGTGAGGTCACCCTTCGTGACGGCGGTCGCGATGTCCGCGATCGTGCGGATCTGGACGGTGAGGTTGCCGGCGAGCTGGTTGACGTTGTCGGTGAGCTGACGCCATGTGCCCATCGCGCCGGGCACCTTCGCCTGGCCGCCGAGCTTGCCCTCGATGCCGACCTCGCGCGCGACGGTGGAGACCTGCTCCGCGAACGTGCCCAGCGTGGTGGTCATGCCGTTGATCGTGTCGGCGAGCGCGGCGACCTCGCCCTTCGCGTCGACGACGAGCTTCTGCGAGAGATCGCCGTTGGCGACCGCGGTGACGACCTTGACGATGCCGCGAACCTGCGTGGTGAGGTTGGACGCCATGAAGTTGACGTTGTCGGTGAGGTCCTTCCACGTGCCGGCGACGCCGGGCACCTTGGCCTGACCACCGAGCTCGCCCTCCACACCGACCTCGCGCGCCACGGTCGAGACCTGCTCGGCGAACGTCGAGATCGTGTCGGTCATGCTGTTGATGGTGTCGCCGAGGGCCATGATCTCGCCCTTCGCGTCGACGGTGAGCTTCTGCTTGAGGTCGCCGTTGGCGACGGCGGTGACGACCTTGACGATGCCGCGGACCTGCGTCGTGAGGTTGGACGCCATGAAGTTGACGTTGTCGGTGAGGTTCTTCCAGATGCCGGCGACGCCCTTGACCTCGGCCTGGCCGCCGAGCTCGCCCTCGGTGCCGACCTCGCGGGCAACGCGGGTGACCTCGGAGGCGAACGTGTTGAGCTGATCGACCATCGTGTTGATGGTGTTCTTGAGCTCGAGGATCTCGCCGCGCGCGTCGGCGGTGATCTTGCGCGAGAGATCTCCCTTGGCGACCGAGGTCGTCACGTCGGCGATGTTGCG
>JBDTCO010000087.1:0-81342 GCA_039923495.1 Polyangia bacterium | reverse complement strand
ACTGCACCCATCGCTGTCGCAGGAGACCGAGGTTGTCCTGCGGTTCCGACGCGAGGCCGAGGCTGTCTCGCGGCTGTCGCACCCGAACACGGTGCAGGTCTTCGACTTCGGCGAGGCGCATGGCTCGCTGTACCTGGTGATGGAGCTCGTGCGCGGAGAAGACCTAGGCATCCTGCTCAAGCGCGACGGTCCGCTCACGTGGTCGCGCCTCGGACCAATGCTGTCGCAGGTGCTCGATGCGCTCGCGGAGGCGCACGAGCTCGGGGTCATCCATCGCGACATCAAGCCGGAGAACCTGCTGGTCGCTCGCACGCGCGACGGTCGCGACCTCGTGAAGGTGCTCGACTTCGGCCTCGCGAAGCTGCGCGACGTCGAGGAACTGAGCGAGGTCACGGGCCGCGGCACCGTGCTCGGTACGCCCTACTACATGAGCCCCGAGCAGATCCGCGCCGAGAGCCTCGATGCGCGCAGCGATCTCTACAGCCTCGGGGCGCTCGCCTATCGCGCGCTGACCGGCGAGCACCCGTTCTCGGCGCCGACGCCGGTCGCCGTGCTCACGCAGCACCTCATGGCGACGCTGCGTCCGCCGCGCTCACGGGACCATGGGCACGATATCCCGGTCGAGGTCGAGGCGCTCATCCTGCGCGCGATGGCGCGCTCGCCCGACGATCGCTTCCAGAGCGCCGAGGCGATGCGCACCGCGGTGGCCGAGACGCTGTCGCCGTCAATCAACCACGAGCTCCTACCCTCGGGCATGCAACGTCGCGCGTCGGATCTGTCGGCGCACTCGTCGGGCGCGCTGCCTGCTGCCGAGCGCATGCAGCGCGAGGACTTCGACACCTACGAGCGCGGGCTCTCGGTGCGGAGGTGGGTCGCGCTCTCCGTGGTGCCGCTGCTGCTCGCGCTCGCGGGCGTCGTCGCATGGACGATGCTCGCGCCCTCGCGCGAGCGCGCCGCCGTCGAGGAGCACGAGCCCAACGACGACGCGGCGCACGCCAACCTCCTCGCGTCGGGGCAGGCCATCCGCGGCCAGGTCGGCAAGCGACGCAACGTCGAGGAGTCGGACCGAGACTTTTACCGCCTCGTCGTTCCGCCGGGAGCGACGCGGCTCGTGGCCGAGGTCACGGGGATCCCTGAGATGGATCTCATCCTCCAGGTGTTCGACGCGCAGGGACACGAGCTCGCGGTGAGCGAGACCGGCGCGGAGGGCGACGCCGAGGCGATCTTCGACCTGCACGTAGCGCCGGGCGACTACTACATCGAGGTCCGCGAGGTGTGGGTGCGCGGGCAGCAGCCGACCGAGAACGTGAGCGACTGGTACTCGCTGCGCGCGACGGCGGATGCGGCGCCGCCCGATGAGGAACTGGAGCCGAACGGGACCGACGCGGACGCGAACATCGCCGCAGTCCCGGCGATGAGCGGTCGCCTCTCCCACCCTGGCGACATCGACTGCTACGTCGTTCCGGGGCACGTCGCGGCGATCGGCGCGAACGTGACCGGCCTCGCCGGGGTGGATCTCAAGCTCAGCGTGCATGGCCGCAACGACAAGGGCGGCGCACGCACGGCCGATCGTGCAGCGACGGGCGCGGGCGAGAAGCTCGATGCCGCCGCGTGGCCACCGGCCGCCGGAGCGCCGATCGTGTGCGTCGAGCGCAAGGACCACGTGCCCGTCGAGCAGGCGGCGCACGCAGAGCACACGCCGCACGTCGGGCTGCCGAGTCGCACCGCGCTGTACCGGCTCCAGCTCGACGTCAGGCGTTAGCGGCGCCATCCCGCTCGGACGAGTGCTATGTTTTCGCCGCGTGGACGAGCGGCGATTCCTCGAAGAGCGCGGCGCTCCGTGAGCGCCTGCGAGAACTGCGGCGCCACGTTCGAGGCGGACGAGTCGCGCTGCCAGATCTGCGGAGCCGAGCGCCGCCGGGAAGCCAGCGTGCTGTTCTCGCTGACGTCGCTGCGTCCCGAGGCCGAGCCGCCGTTGCCGGCCGCGCACGACGAGCTCCGTAGCCGCACGCCACTCAAGGGCATCGCGCAGGTCCAGTCGCCGACGCGCGTCGAGAAACACATCTCGGAGCGCTCGCTCGCCGCGCTGGCGCCGCTGTCGACGCCGCTGCCGATGACCGTCCCGCCACCGCGCAACATCGACATCGAGGTCGGGGCGGATCAGCCGAGCTGGGCTCAGCCGTCGCTGCCGCCGCCCGTCGTCAGCGAGATCCCGTCGCTCACCGGCGGTGGCAGCTGGATGCGACGCTCGCTCGTGGTGGTGCTGCTGTGCCTCGGCGCGGGTGCCGTCGTCGGCTGGCTGCTGTCCCAGCCCGAGCCGCCGACGTCCGACGAGATCCGATCACAGAAGCAGCAACCCTGATCAGTTCGGTCCTTCTTCTTCGAGCTCGCGCGTGAAGATGACGAAGGCCATCGAGGGGCGCTTCGACGACTCGCGGATGACGAACTGGAAGCCCTCGAAGACCCAGCCGGTCTCGACCCACTCGTTGACGATGCGCTCCAGCTCCTCGTCGGTCACCGTCGAGGTCTCGACGATCTTGTACTGCAGCATCGCGGTCAGCCCTTCTGAAGGAGGCGAGCCGCCTCCTTGGCGTGATAGGTGAGAATTAGATCGGCGCCGGCGCGCTTGATCGACGAGAGCGTCTCGAGCACCGCACGATCGTGATCGATCCAGCCGCGCTCGGCGGCCGCCTTGAGCATCGCGTACTCGCCGGAGACGTTGTACGCGGCGACGGGGACGGAGGTTGCCTCGCGGACGCGGTGGATCACGTCGAGGTACGCGAGCGCGGGCTTGACCATGACCATGTCGGCGCCCTCGGCGACGTCGAGCTCGAGCTCCACCAAGGCCTCACGCGCGTTGGCCGGATCCATCTGGTAGCCCTTGCGGTGGCCAAAGTCGCTCTTCGTGCCCGCGGCCTCGCGGAAAGGGCCGTAGAAGCACGAGGCGTACTTCACGGAGTAGGCGAGGATGCCGGTGTCGAGGAAGCCCGCCTCGTCGAGCGCCGAGCGGCAGACGCCGACGAAGCCGTCCATCATCCCCGAGGGCGCGACGAGATCGGCGCCCGCCGAGGCCTGGCTGAGCGCGGCGCGGGCGAGGTTCTCGAGCGTGGCGTCGTTGTCGACGTCGCCGTTCTTCACGACGCCGCAGTGGCCGTGCGAAGTGTACTCGTCGAAGCAGGTGTCGATGATGACGACCAGCTCCGGGCACGCCTGCTTGATGGCGCGGCAAGCGCGCTGCACCTCGCCCTCGTCGTTCCACGCCTCGGAGCCGACTTCGTCCTTGGCCGAGTCTGCGGGGACGCCGAACAGGATGACGGCGTTGATGCCGAGCGCCTCGCACTCCTCGGCGTCGGCCACCGCCTCGTCCACGCTGACCTGGAACTGACCGGGCAGAGAGCTGATGGCGCGGCGGATGCCTTTTCCGGGCACCACGAACATCGGGAAGACGAGGTCGTTCTTCGAGAGCTGGAGCTCGCGCACCAGACGCCTGAGCGCGTCGGTGCGACGCAGCCGGCGCGGGCGCCGTACGAGGGGTGAGCGAGAAGACATCGGGCGATACGCTAGCTCAACTGCGCGGGCAAGGGCAGGATCAACTGCCGAGCGCGTCCCTCAGCACCTCGATGAGCCCGAGCACGGACGGGACTTCGGGCACGACGATGTCGCGCAGGCCCGCCTCTACGAGCGCCGCGCGCGTGGTCTCGCCGATCGCGCCGATGGTGCAGCCAGCGAGGCGCGCGCCGAAGACGTCGAGGACCGCGGCGGCTCCGCGCGGGCTCGTGAAGCCCACGGCGGCGTACGGCGCCTCGTGGTGACGCAGGAGCGCGGCCTTGATGGATGGGCCGTCGGGGTGGGTCTCGTAGGCGTGCACGACCTCGACCGCAAGGCCGGCGGTACGCAGCGCGTCGCCGAGCTCGGGACGGCCCTCGAGCGCCCGCGGATACAGGACCGGGCCAGCGAAGCCGGCCGCCACCAGCTCGCGCGCGAGGTCTGCGCCGCCACCGTGCGCCACGAGATCCGCGCGGAGGCCGTGGCGCTGCAGGCGCTCGGAGGTGCCGTCGCCCACCGCGGCGATCCGGATGCCGAAGAGCGCGCGGACGTCGTGTCCCATCGCGAAGAGTGCGCCGACGACCGCATCCACCGCGTGGCCACTGGTGAGCGTCAGCGTACGGACCTGCCCGAGCCCGACGAGCGCGCGCTTCATGTCCGCGAAACGAGGCACGACGATCACTGGAGCTAACAAGTCGACGTCGGCAGCGGTCATGCGATCCGGCGACACCGTCGTCACAACGAGGATCGAGGAGGCCACGTTCGCATCGTACCATTTCGTTTTACCGAGCATCGCAACACGTGGTATTCGCTCCGTGGCGGCGCTTCCGCGTCGGTCTCAAGACCTTATTTCAGGAGGCGTCCTTATGAACATTTCGCTCGTCAAGATCCTCGGCTCCGCGATCCTCGCGACGTCGCTCATCGCCTGCGGTGGTGGTGGCGGCAAAAAGGCCAGCACCGACATGGCAGTCAAGGGCGGCGACGCCGGCGTCAAGCCCGACGGCGGCGGCGGAGCATGCACGACATACGGCGCGTGGGCGACCGATCAGGGCGGCGCGTACGAAGGTGAGGGCGACCTCAAGGGCTACGACTACGAAGAGGGCGCGTACGGTTATCAGGCCGGAACGGGCATGCTGGCCGACGTCCTCGAGTACGACTTCTACCAGGTCACGGGCAGCCCGCCAGCGACGACCCCGACCACGCTCGATCTCAGCAAGATCAAGTCGTACAAGGACTGCACAGACTGCCTGTACGTCTACAAGGACGTCGACCCGAACGACTCGGCGTCCGGGACGTTCTTCTTCGCAGACAGTGGCTCGATCAGCGTCACGAAGCGCGACCACGGCACGCCGACGGGCACGGTCGCCGTCGCATCCACGACGCCGACCCACTTCGTCGAGTACGACCAGATGGCCGACGCGCCCAAGGCAAACGGCGCCTGCCTCACGGTCTCCGCGTTCACGTTCTCGTACGACTACGACAACACGGCCGACGCTGACGGCGGCTCCGACATGTAATGTCGGTCCGACCCGGCTTGCTGTTCCTCGCTTCTCAGTTTCTGGCCGCCTGTACTGCGGCTCCACGTAGCGCCACGCAGAGCTCGAGAGCGGACATCACGTTCCTGCTCTCGAGCCATGCGGAGGTGCACGTCGCTGTCGAGCTTGCGCTCGACGAACCTTCGCGGGCTCGCGGGCTCATGGATCGCCGCGCGCTCGCGCCCGGCACCGGGATGGTCTTCGTCTTCCCGGAGATCTCTCCTCACAAGTTCTGGATGCACAACACGTACATCCCTCTCGACATGATCTTCGTCGGGGCGGATCGTCGTGTCGTCTACGTCGAAGACCGCGCGGAGCCTCTCACCGAGACGCCGCGTGGTCCCGACGCACCGACACAATTCGTCGTCGAGGTCCCCGGCGGATGGGCCAAGAGCCACGGCATCGAGCCTGGCACGAGCGTCCGCTTCACCGGCGTCCCCGGCGTCTCGCCCTGATAGGAGCCCTTTACCCATGAAAACTGTCTTCACCCTCGCGCTGTTCGCCATCCCTGCCCTGCCCGCGCTCGCATACGCGCAGGCAGCGCCCGATCCCGTCGCCACGCACACCATCACCGTCGAGGACGCCACGAAGGGCATGAAGGGCACCGGCCCCCTCGTCGCGAAGCTCGACGTCGAGCAGGCGGGCAAGCCGTTCGGCTCGTTCACCTGCGAGCTCTTCGAGAAGCAGGCGCCAAAGACCGTCGCGAACTTCGTCGGCCTCGCGCGCGGCACACGACCGTTCTTCAACCCGACGACGAAGGCGTGGGAGAAAAAGGCCTTCTACGACGGCCTCGTCTTCCATCGTGTCATCCCGGACTTCATGGTCCAGGGCGGCGATCCGCTCGGCACTGGCACCGGCAACCCCGGCTACCAGTTCGAGGACGAGTTCGTCGACACGCTGAAGATGGACAAGCCCGGCGTGCTCGCGATGGCCAACTCCGGCCCGCACACCAACGGCTCGCAGTTCTTCATCACCGAGAAGGCGACGCCGTGGCTCAACGGCCGTCACACGATCTTCGGCCAGTGCGAGCCGGCCGATCTCGTGAAGAAGATGACCAGTGTCCCGTCGGTGCACGATCGTCCGAACGAGACGCTGACCATCAAGAAGGTCACCATCAGCCGCGGCCCCGCCGGCGCGCGCAAGAGCAAGAAGTAGATGCGTGCGGCGGTCGCGGTCGTCTGTTTTTTCGGCGGCACCGCGATCGCCGCTCCCGACAAACACGACGACCAGCGCTACGACGGGCCGCGCATCTCCATGAGCGTCCCTCGGGGCGCGCGGGTCACCGAGGTCAGCGACGTGGCGGCCGAGGCGGCGCTCGAGGTGGTGCCGCCCGCGTCGGGATCGCTCGCCGGCATGCGCTTCCACGTGCTGCTGTCGAACGCACACACCACGGACGGCGACGTCGAGGCGCAGGGCACCGTGTGGCGCGACAAGCGCATCCGCAACCGCGCGAGCTGGGGCGTGCCCGCGACGGGGGTTCGTCGCGTCGAGCAGACGCGCATCGGCGCGCTACGGGCCGTGCGCTTCGTCGACGAGGTGCAGAGCGCGCTGGGTGGCCGGCAGATCATGCTGTGCGCGGCGCTGTCCGCGCACCTCACCTGCGTCGTCGGCAGCGCACCAGCCGACAGCACCGCGCTCGAGCCCGCGCTCGAGCACATCCTCGGGACGGCAAAGCGTCCGTAGAGCGGCGCATGCAACGACTCATCGGAGCAGCTTGCTCCGCAGCTGATGCGCGGCGGCGGCTCGGGGCGCCTCGAGTGGGACCTAGCTTGCCTTCTCGCTCTTCCGCTTGAGCGACATCTTCTGCTTCATGTCCGGCTTCACGCCACCGACGGCCTCGTCATTGGGGATGAAGCGGACCTCCGTCTTCACCTCGAGCGAGAGCTGCGTCAGCATCTTCGCCATCTCCTGCGACAGGTTGGCCGACTCGAGGAAGTGACGGACCTCCTTGCCGACGACGCGCAGGACCTCGTCCTTGCTGTTCGTCGCCTGCTGAAGGAGAAAGTTCACGACATCCTTCGGCAGGTGCACCTCGCCGGCGATCTTGCGGACGGCCTCCTCGGAGGCGAACACGGCGCCGATGCCGCCCAGCACCGTGCGTCGCAGGATGTCGGGGATGAATTGCTCGAGGCGCTTGCGCAGCCCGGCGTCGTCCTCTTCCTTGGCTCCGTCCTTGGCTCCGTCCTTCGAGGCGGCTGCGCCCTCGGTCTTGTCGTCGGCGTTGCTCATGGTCCGGCCAGCCTACCACGATGGTAGACTCCGGCCGTGGCTCCTCCGACGCAGACGCTGGCCGAACCGCAGGTCGCGGTGTCCGCCGTCCAGACCGCACGCGTGCCCGTCTATCCACCGCGCGGCTCGTCGCGTGTCCTGTTCGCGTACTACACGACGTTTCGCGTCGCGTTTTCCTACATCGCGACCGGCTGGCGCACGCGGTATCGCTCCGGTGAAGCGGCGGACCTGCTGTGGCGCGACGCGCACCTCCGCAACGCGCGGCGCATCGAGCGCACGATCGCGAAGCTGCAGGGCCTCTTCCTCAAGGTCGGTCAGCTCATCAGCATCATGACCAATTTCTTGCCGGAGGAGTTCCGCCGGCAGCTCGAGGGTCTACAGGATCAGGTGCCGCCGCGGCCGTACGTGGACATCGAGCATCGCATCCGCGAGGAGCTGGGGAACAACCCACGCGACCTGTTCGCCGAGTTCGACGAGCACCCGGTCGCGTCCGCATCGATCGGTCAGGTGCACCGCGCGAGGCTCAAGACGGGTGAGGCCGTCGCGGTGAAGGTGCAGTATCCCGACGTGGAGGAGCTCGTCGCGAGCGACCTCAAGGTGCTGCGCTTCGTGTTCCGCGTGCTCGGCTGGTTCGCGCCGTATCACGGCTTCCAGGGCGTCTACCGCGAGATCCGGCAGATGATCCTCGCGGAGCTCGACTTCCGCGGCGAGGCCGAGAATCTACAACGCATCGCGGGGAACTTCGACGGACGCACCGACGTCGCGTTCCCCGCGGTGCTGTCCGAGCTCTCGACGTCGCGCGTGCTCACGACCACGTGGATCGACGGCGTGAAGATCTCGGATCGTAGCAAGCTCGTGGCGCTCGGGGTCGACCGGCGCACGCTCGCGAGCCAGGTCGTGCAGGCCTACTGCAAGCAGATCTTCACCGACGGCGTCTATCACGCCGATCCGCACCCCGGAAACCTGCTCATCCGGGCTGCGCCGAGCGGCGTCCCGGGCGAGGTCACCGTCGTCTTCATCGACTTCGGCGCGGTCGCCGAGGTGTCGCCCAACATGCGCCAGGGCATCGTCGACGTCATCCAGGGCGCCGTCACGCGCGACACGCCTCGCGTCGTCGCGGCGATGAAGCGCATGGGCTTCATCGCGCGGGGCGCGGACACCGCCATCTTCGACAAGGTCGTCGACTTCTTCCACGAGAAGCTCCACGAGGACATCCACTTCGAGAGCTTCTCGCTGAAGGACGTGAAGTTCGATCCGCAGAAGTCGCTGCAGAACCTCGCCGATCTGCGATCGATGAACGTCTCGCTGCGCGACCTCATGGACCACTTCCACGTCCCCAAGGAGTGGATCATGCTGGAGCGCACGGTGCTGCTCCTCATGGGGCTGTGCACCGAGCTCGATCCGACGCTCAACCCGATGGGCGTCATCAGACCGTACATGGAAGAGTTCGTGCTCGGCGACGACAAGGACTGGTCGTCGTTCATGCTGGACGCCACGAAGGACGTCGCAGCGGCGGCGTTCGCGCTGCCCGCCGAGCTGAAGAAGTTTCTGCAGCGTGCGCAGCGCGGCGAGCTCGAGGTCCGCGTGCGATCGATGGAGGATCACACGCGTACGATGTACGCGCTCGGCCACCAGCTCATCTACACGGCGCTCACCATCACGGGCGCGGTGCTCGGCATGCTGTTCGACGAGCGCGGTCACACATCGGAGGCGCATGTCGCGTTCGGCGTGACCGGCCTCTTCGCGCTGTGCTTGCTCGGCGCGCTCGCGACCGGCCGCTCCCGCAAGCGACGCTGACGCCTGCGGTCGAGAAGCTACTGCGGCGTTGCGATGGCCTCGCGCGCCTTGTCGAGGCGCTGGCGAGCCTCGACAATCGCGCGATCCGTCGGTGACTGCGTCCACACGCGCTGCGCCCCTCGGAGGTCGGCGACCATGAGGCGATCGGCGCCCCGCTGGTAGAGGAGCGCGGCCTCGTTGGCCTCGTGCTCGAGCGCCCCGCGATAGGCGGCGAGCGCGGTGGCGTAGCGCGCGAGGCGCGCGCGCTGATCCTTGGGGACGTGCGCGTCGACGGGGGCAAGGTCGTCGTCGTCGAGCCCATCGCCGAGATGGACCGGCAGGATGTCGTCGGCCGCGAGCTCGCGCGCGAGGCGTAGATGCGCGCTCTCGAGCACCCCTTCGTACGCCGGCAGGAGATCGTCGTTCGAGGCGTAGGCCGGACGATCCGCGAATGGGTTCTTGAGGTCGTGGCCGCGCGCTCGATCGAAGGGATCCATGAGGTCGCGGAGCTCGTTGCGCGCTTCCGTGCCGCCGAGGTCGCGGAGCTCCTTGCGCGCACGATCGATCCAGCGCTGCAGCTCGGGCCGTCGCTCCATCTGCAGGTACGATCGGAACGCCTCGATAGCGCCGTCGCGATCACCCGCCGCCTTGCACGCGTGACCGAGGCCATAATACGGATCAGGATCGGACGGACGGAGGCGGATGTACGCGCGGTACGACTGGATCGCGCCCTTCTGATCCCCCGCCTGCGCCTCGGCGTGCGCGAGGTTGTACCAGCCGAGCGCGTACCCTGCGTCGCGGTCCACCGACGCGCGGAAGACCCGCGCAGCCTCGGGGTAGCGCTTCTGCGCGAAGTAGATGTCACCGAGCTCGACGTGCAGATCGAGGTTTCCGGGATCCGCCGCGAGCGCACGCTCGAAGGCCTTGGCCGCCTCGGGGAGCTTGCCTGCGCGGCGGAGCCGGTCGGCCTCGGCGCGGAGCTGGATCGAGCTCGCCGCCGGCACCGCGGCGACGGGCGACTGCAGCGCGGGCAGAAGCGGCGGAGGCGTCACCGGCGGCGGCGTGGGATCGCGCAAGACCGGCGGCGGTGTCATGGGCGGCGGGACGGAAGACGCTACCGTGAGCGTCGGGGCGCCCGGCGACGGCCCCAGCTTGTCGATCTGAGCGCGGGCCTGGTCGACGAACCGCTGCTTGCCGGGCGCCTTCTCGAGCTCGATGTAACGACGGTAGGCTTCGATCGCGCCGGCCCTGTCCCCGATGCCCTCGAGCGCCGCGCCGAGGCCGAAGTACGGGTCCGCCTGCGCCGGCTCGAGCTCGGCAAACTTGCGATACGCCGCGGCGGCCTCCCCGAACGCGTGCTGCTGGCGATACGCGTAGGCGAGCTTGTACCAGCCCTGGTGATACGCAGGCAGCTCGGCGGTGCCGACCTTCAACCGCGCGACCGCGTCGCCCCAGCGGTGCGCGCGGAATGCAGCCTGCGCGTACGCGTCGTAGGTCACCGGGCTCGGGCTCGCGTCGATCGCTCTACCCAGCGCGGCCAGCGCGTCGACGTCCGCCGGCGAGTCCGCGCAGGCCGACGGGATCGACAACCGGGGCGAGAGCCCGCAGGTGAGGCAGATGCCGAAGCCGAGGATACCGACGACGCGTCGCATCTTCGCACTCTACCACGAGGCTCTACGAATGCCGGGGAGGTGCCTCTGGATCCCCGAGTAGAACGAATCGCGCGCTAAAAGTAGCGATGTGCGTGGGGGTGCGGCACTGTAGGCAAATATACTACTGCGCGCGTCCCCTCCATAGCGCAGCCCGTCGCCCCAACGTGGAGCACCCCATGGCCGTCGTCGTCGGTAACGCCACTCTCCTCTTCGTCACGGTCTCGCTCTTTCTCGCCACGATCAACCTCTCGAAGGTCCGTCGCTAGGCACCGATTGCGGTTGTATCCCTCGCGCCCGTGGCGCTAAAAAGGCGTCCGGCGGACCCTCTGGGTGCGCACCGTCGATGAGCGAGCGCCACTCAGCATCACCGGACCTGCTCGGACAGGCTTCCCTCGCGGACGTCGAGTCCATCCGCCTGCTGCTGCACGGTGGCTCGGTCGTGGACTGGCACAAGCTCGCCTTCGCGCACCACGCCGAGGTCGATCGCTTCCTGCGCCTCAACGAGTTCGACATGACGGTCGAGGCCGATCGCGATCGCCTCGACGATCTGCGCGAGGAGGCCGTCGAGTACCTCGTGCGGAACTTCGGGTATCGCATCCCGCAGTCCGTCGCGCAGGACCTCCCCGTCCCCGATCTGTTCCTGCTCGCCTCGTCGCGCGGCCGCGAGCAGACGTATGCGTGCATCGTCTTGAAGGTCATGCACGTCGTCCATCACCTGGCCGGTCGCGAGATGCTGCTGTCGCTACCGATTGCCGATGACGAGCTCTTCGGCTTCGTCGAGAACAAGGTGGTCCGCGTCGTCGAGGAGCTGCGCGCGCTCGGCCATCCCATCGTCGAGTTCGCGTGGAGTCGTAAAGAGCGCGACTCCATCGTGACGAAGCTGCTCGCGAAGAAGACGAACATCGCGGCCAACGTCTTCGACAAGCTGCGGTTCCGCATGATCGTGCGGACACGGCACGATCTCGTCGCGCTGCTCCACGAGCTCGTGCAGCGGCTCGTGCCGTTCAACTACATCGTACCCGGCGAGTCGGTGAACGGGATCTTCTCGTTCCGTCAACTCGTCGAGGCGACGCCGTCCCTCGCGCGCCACGCCGATCGACTGCAGGCCGATCTCCACATGGAGGAGATCGCGCGCGGGCCGGAGAACGAGTTTTCGGGCCCGAGCTACCGCATCATCAACTTCGTCGCCGACCTGCCCGTGCGCATCGACTCGGTGCTCGAGCGCTTCCCCGGCCTCTCACGGAATCTCGGCGCCGTGTGCTTCATCCTGACGGAGTTCCAGATCACCGATGCCGAGACGGCGCAGGCAAACGAGGCCGGCGAGAACAGCCACACGCTCTACAAGCAGCGCCAGCACGAGCGCGTGAAGCAGCGCCTCGAGCACGGCACCGACGCGACCGCGAGCATGATGATGCCTGCGCTACCGGCGACCGTCGGCGACGAAGACGACAGCGCCTAGCCACGCCTACGGCGCGTCGGACAGTTGCTTTATGAGGTACAGGTCTTCGCCTGCCTTCACGACGACGTCGTAGCTGTACTTCTTGCCGCCTGCGACGAAGGTGACGTTGTGCTTGCCCGGCTTGAGCGCGATCTTCGAGCGGGGCGCGATGGGTGTGGTCTTGCCCGTGTCCTTGCCATCGATGACGACCTTCGCCCACGGCTGCGTGTTGGCGACGAGGAAGCCCGTTTCGGTGCTCGGGCCCTTGTCCTTGTCGGTGTTGAAGCTGACGGTGGCAAGGCCGTCGGACGGGAGCGCCCCCTTCGGCGACGCATCCTTCTTCGGGCTGCCCTTGCCTGCCTTCGCGTCACTCTTGTCGGCGACGGGCTCCTTCTTGCCCCTGTCGGGCTTCGGCTCGGGCTTCACGTCCGATCTCGTGTCCGGCTTCGGCGCGAGCGCGGCCGTCTCGTCGTTGGGGTCCTTCGGATCCTTGCCGGCGATGAGCTTCACGTCGATGGTGGACGGGCCCGTGCGATCCATGACGATCGTGCGCTGCACCGTGAGGTAGCCGCTCAGGCGCACCGAGACGCGCGCGGCCTTGCCCCACTCGAGCTCGGAGAACGTCGCCGGCGTGGTGCCCGCGCGGTGGCCGTTGACCTGCACCTCTGCGCCGGACGGCTCGCTCGTGATGGCCAGGCGTGGCGAATCGACCTCGAGGCGTACGGGACGCACGACGGTCTCGCCGGCTCGTAGCTCGAAGTTGAAGTGCTTCTCCGCGAACCCGGGCTTCGTGATGCGCACCTCGTGCTGCGCGCCCGCGCGCAGCGAGATGAGGGTGCGCGTCGCGTCCGACGAGAGCTGCGCGCCGTCGACATACACGTCGGCGGACGCGGGCTCGAACGCACCGGTCGCGGTCGGCATCTCGATCTCGAGCTTGAGCTTGCCGGTCTCGAGGGCCGCGCTGGCGAAGGTCGCGGTCACCACGTTCACGTCGCCCGCGACGAGCGTGATGTTCTGCTGGAACTCGCCGGTGTCGCCACGCACGACCACGGTGTGACCACCAACGGTCACGTTCTTCAGCGTGAGCGGCGTGGCCGGCATCAGGTGACCGCGCGCCACACCGTCGAGCACGAGCTCGCCACCACCGGTCGGGGTCATGACGACGAGCGTCGCGACGCCGCGGCCCGACAGGTACGAGCGCACGCCGAGCACTCCCACGACGACGGCCGCAGCGACACCGACGCCGATGAGGATGTCCTTCCAGAGCGTGGAGCGCAAAGGCGGAGGCGGCAGCGCCATCTCCGGCGGGTTGAGCTGGCCGTAGTGCGGTGTGAACGAGCGGTCTGGCTGCGGATACAGCGACGGATCGATGCTCACCGGCGACGCGAACGGCGTGGAGTCGAGCGGTGTCCCGCGTGGCGGGGGCATCTGCACAGCCGGCGCGCTCGGGTCGCCGAAGACGACGGTGGACTGCGCTGCGAGCTCGCTCTGGCTCCTCGTCGGAGAGGACGGCGGCATCGGAGCGACACCGGGGAGCTGCCCGTCGAGGATGCGTGTCGACTGATCCGGCAGCGGCGCAGCGGTGGCAGGGCTCGAGTCGAAGCCGGGCAACGAGACGGTGGTCTTCTCGTTGAAGTCGTCGTCGTCGTCGTCTGCGAGCTCGGGCTCCGGCGCGCGCAGGGGGATCGCGTTCCCCGTGGGCCTCGACTTCTGCTTCGGCCGACCGGGAGGCGCCGAGAGCAGCACATCGCGCGTGACCTTCTGCTGCTCGTCGAGCACGAGACGTTCGCGGCGCATCTCGACCGCGAACTGCTCGCGCATCCACTGCGACAGGTTCGCGGCGCTGAATACGGGATCGGTGCTGACGAGGAACGCGTTGAGATCCTCGGCCATCTCGGCGGCCCACTGGTAGCGACCCTCCACGTCCTTCGACAGCGCGCGCATGATGATGCGCTCGAGCTGCTTCGGGATCGACGGGTTCACCGTCGTCGGCGGTGGAACGTCGACGTTGCGCACCTTCTCCAGGGTCTCGAAGTCGCTCTCGCCGTAGAAGAGACGCTCGGCGGTGAGGAGCTCGTACAAGATGGTGCCGATCGCGAAGATATCGGAGCGACGGTCGAGCGGCAGCCCGCGCACCTGCTCGGGCGACATGTAGCCGAACTTACCCTTGAGCACGCCCGCCTGCGTCTTCGAGGAGCGACTCGCCGCCTTCGCGATGCCGAAGTCGATGACCTTGAGCTCGCCCTCGTAGCTGACGAGGATGTTCTGCGGGCTGATGTCGCGATGGATGATGCCGAGCGGCCTGCCCTGCGCGTCCTTCTTCTTGTGCGCGTAGTCGAGGCCTTCGCAGATCTTGCTGACGATGTACGCCGCCATCTCCGGCTTCATCTTCTGCCGCAGCTTGCGGAAGCGGTTCTGCATCTGGAGGACGTCTTTGCCCCAGACGAACTCCATCGCGATGAAGTGAGACTCGGCGACGCGGCCGAGCTCGAAGATCTGGCAGATGTTGGCGTGGTTGAGCTGGCCGCAGATCTTCGCTTCGTCGATGAACATCTCGATGAAGTCGGCGTCATCCGCCATCGACGGCAGGATGCACTTGATGGCGAGGATCTTCTCGAAGCCCTCGACACCGAACGCCTTGGCCTTGAAGACCTCGGCCATACCACCGACGGACACGCGCTCGAGGAGCACGTACTTGCCGAACGGCGTCGCTTGGCGGATTGCGTCCATGCTCAGGGTCGAGCCGCGTGAGGACAGCACACGCGTTCTTGGCCATCGTACTTCGATGAACATTTCGCGCACAAGCAATTTGTGGGGCCGCGGCCGGGGGAGGTGACCCCCAGGTGCTCGATGCAGCCACTTAAATAGATCGCTTTTGATCTCGAGACCGCTGCAGTGGCACTTGAACGCCGCTGCGATGACGCGGGTGGGGTCCGCGGCCCCTTGGTGCTGCCCCCCGGAGGTCTAGAAGCGAACGCCGACGCCACCCTGCGTCAGATCGAGCGCGACGGAGGTGTGCTTTGCCTGTGGCGGCCCGAAGCGGTCGAGCGCGCGCTGCTCCTCGGCGGCGCGGCGATGGCCGACCACGAAGCCGTCGATGATGCCGTAGAGCGCCACCCCGATGAGCGTGCCGAAGCTCACCCAGTTGACCGGCCGCAGCGCGCGCGCGGCATCCGCATGACCGGGGAAGTCCTGGTGCGAGCCGCGCCACGAGTACAGCAGTGAGCCTGACGTCACGTCGAGGGCGATGAGCGCCAGCTCGATGCCGAGCAGCGTGTAGCCCTTCTTGTACTCGTGGTTCTGGAGCTGGCCTGCCGGCGGCAACAGGTTGAGCACGGCGTGACGTCGTCCGCGACCGCGCGTGTAGGCCGCTCGGAGCGTCGCGCGGTTGCGCGTACGCACGTCATCGAAGACCTGCACGGCCTCGGGACGCACGAGCGCCGGATCCATCGCCGCAGCGGGATCGGCCTCGAGCAGCAGCAGGAACGCGCCCTCGGCCGCGGTGCGTCGGCCGACGAGGACGCACGCGATGCCGTACGCACGCAGCGCCTCGAGACGATCGGCCAGAGACAGTGCGGTCGCGCGCGCCTCGACGAGGGACTCGAGCTCGGCCACCACGGCCTCGTAATCGCCGAACTCGAAGCGGTGCAGCGCGCTCGAGAGACGGACCTGCGTTGTGCGCGCTTCCGTGGCAGGCGGAGACGGGGATCGTGGCTCGACGCGCTCTTCACCAACGAGCGGCGGCAACTCGGCGCGCGCGTTGCCCGCGATCACGAGCAGCGCGAGGACGAGGCTAGCGCGCACCATCGCTCCCGAGTGCGAGCGACAGCTCCCCGATCTCGCCGTCGAGCGCGCGCAGCACGGCGAGATAGACGGGATCGACCTGACGGCCGCGCCTGCCCTCCGCGGCTGCGCTGGCGACCGCGTTGACGGGTGTCTCCGCGTACAGCGCGCGGCGAACGAGAAAGCGACCCTCGCGCACGACCGCCAGCTCGATGCGCAGCCGGGCGATAGGCCCCGTCGGACCGGCGTACAGCGCAAAGCTGTCGAGGCGCCCCATGACGACGAAGCGAGCCTGCGCTCGCACGCCCTCCTCCGCCGCCGCACCAGGCGGCGAGATGCCGACGCCGAGCGGCACGATCGACTGGTGAAGCTGGCGCTGCAACGTCGCATAGAGCGCCTGCGTCGCGATCGCGCCGGTGCCCGACGGCGAGCCCGGCGGATCCGCGAGCGTGTGGACCACCACGCGGCCGCGGATGAACGAAGGCCTCTCCACCGGCGCCTCGGCGACACGGGCGTCGGGGCCGTACGGATCGGCCGGAACGCCTGCCTGTATCATTGGCAGCGTCGGCTGGGGCGGGGGCGGCGGCGGCGGCTGAGCGGGCGCCGGTGTCGGCTGGGGAGTGGGTGCCGGCGTCGGGCTCGGTGACTCCGATCCGACTTGCTTGGGCCTGCTGACCTGCGGGTGCGTCGGCTGCTCGTGGTGCGCGGCGAGGTCGACCGGGAGCCCCACGCACAGCGGGATGACGCGCGTCGCGAGCTCCTCGACGAGCGCGTCGAGCGACTCGACCGCGCCCTCCACGTCGACCTGATGCCCCCTTATGCGCGCGGCGATGACGACGCGATCACCCGGGCGCTCCTCGAGCGCGACCGTCACAGGGAGCGAGTTCTCGACGGGCGTGCTCGCGATCGCGAGGCCCCCGTGCCGAAGGTCGTCGGCGAGTGCGCGCTGCACCTCGGGTGCGAAGTAGCGAAGCCCGCCTGCAGCAGTGACCGCCAGCTGAAGCGGCGGCCGTGGCGCAGCCTCTGCGGACGGCATCGCAGAGAGGCCCGCGAGCACGAAGATCCACCGTCGCTGCGTCTCCAGGCTCACGCGCAGGCAAGTCAGCCGTGGGCGAGGAGGCATGTCAAGGCGTACCGGAATCGCTCCCGCCATCCACGTGGGTGACGCCCGGATCGGGCAGGTACAGCGTGTAGCCTCCCGAGCCGCTCGTGTCGGTGTGGTAGAGCGGCGTCGCGTCGCCGCACGTCGCGCACAGCACGTCGATCGAGACGCCGGCGAGCGGGATGCCGAGCGGCGAGCGCACGACGCCCGCCAGCGTGAGGCCGAGCGGCAGCGTGACGTTGGCCATCGCGGGGAGCGTGCCGCCAAGCTGGGTCGCGTCCCCGAGTGTGCGCTGCGCCGACGCGAGCGAGCCCACCTGTGGCACCACCTCGAGGCCGAGCGCGACGCCGCTCGGCAGCGAGGACAGCGTGTAGTGCCCGGTGGCGTCCGTGCTCGTCTCGAGCGCAGCCCCCGCAGAGGCGCGCGCTCGGACGCGTGCACCACCAACGGCGTGCCCATCGTCATCCGTCACGAGCCCGGAGAGCTGCACCGATGCACCGAGCGCGAACATCCTCGACCCGGCACCGGTGACGACGATGTGTCGGCCCGTGAGCGTGCCGGGCGCGTTGCGCGGGTCGACGAGCACGTCGTACTCCGCCGGCGGCAGTAGCAGCGCGACCGTGCCGTCGGGCGCGGCCGTGGCCTCGAGGTGCAGCCGACCGATAGCGGTCCGATCGCCGCTCGACGTGTGCACGGTGGCCGCCGAGGGGATGATCGACGACGTGACCGTGACCTTCGCGCCTCCGACGGGCGTGGAGCCATCCGCGGCGACGATCGTGAGCCCGACCACCGCGCGCGACATCGTGAGATCGACACCGAGTGTCGTACCGATCGCGATATCGACGCCGGACAGCGACAGGTCCGGCCACCCCGTCGCGCTGACGGCGAGATCGTACGTCCCGGGCGCCGCGTGGAGCGCGTAGCTGCCGTCAGCGCCAGCGATGCCGACGCCGCTCTGCAGGACGCCCCGTCGCAGCGCGATGGTCGCGTTCGGGAGCGGCTGCAGCGATGGCCCGCGCACCAGGCCGGTCACCGTCGCGCCCGCGTCGAGCACCGTGCTCACGACCTGCGCTTGCAGCGTGGCCCCATCGGTGGGACCGAGCAGACGCGGGGCGAGCGAGGCGTCGAGCGGGAGCAGCACGAGCTGGTACATCGCGTCGAGCCGGATGGGCAGCGAGAACGCACCGCTCGTCCCGACCTGCGCGAGGACCGGGGGTCCGCTCTGTGGCTGCAGCACGACCTGGCCAGCGATGGCAACGGGCGTGCCGCCTGGGCCACGCAGCGTCCCGGTGAGCGCGCTGCCGGTCTGCAACGTGACGTCGGCGGCGAGCTGCGGCGTGTCACCGAAAGTGTTCACGAGCGCGTCCTGCTGGGGAAGCCCGCTCGTGGTCGGAGGCGTGAGGCGCAGGCGGTAGGGCTGCACGACGCCGTTCGGTGCCATGAGCACCGTGCTCGCGGCGCCAGGACAGCCGGGGCTGAGGTCCAAGAAGAAGGTGTAGGTGCCGGGGGCGGTCGCGTCGACCGATACGGAGAAGTGCCCCGAGTCGAGGTACGTCGGATCGAGGAGGCCGCTCGGGCCCGAGACGGTCCACGTCGGTGTGCCGATGGTCTGGACGTGCGCGGTCGCGACGAGCATCGCCGGCGCCACCGACGACGACGCGCTCACCGTGACCAGCGTCGAGCAGAAGCCGTCGGCGGATGCTGACGCGTCGCTGTTCGTTGCGCCCGCGTCGTTCGTGGCGCTCGTGCCGGCGGCGCCACCGCCGCATGCGACGAGCGCGAGACCCAGAAGGGCGAGCGCGCGCATCAGCGCACCTCCAGGGACCACGTCGCGCGACTCGCGCACGTGGTCTGCGGGGCCGCGACGCACGAGGCGACGAGACAGCTGTCGTCGGCGACGTCGCAAGACGGCGTCGCGTCGGGCTCGGTCACGTCGACCCGGAGCGTGACGTGCTCGCCGACCGCGAAGCCGTAGGTGGTGGGATCGAGCGAGAGGCGTGCGCCGCCGTCGATGCCGCGCGTCGCGTCGAGCACCACCTCCCACACGCCGTTGCGCTCGAGCGACCACGTGAAGTCGAGGTCGCCTGCGCTCGTCACGTCGTCGGCGCCGACGACCTGGAACACCGTGGGGTCCTCACCGGAGACCACGTAGCTGCCGGGGCCCGGGTAGACGCCGCCGAGGCAGGCTGGGGAGTCGCCGAGCACGGAGACCATCGTGTCCGTGACGATCGTGTTCGCCAGAACGCCATCGTCGATCGCGAGCTCGATGCCGTAGGTCGACGAGGTCACGGACGAGACCGTGGGATCCGGGTACAGGCACACGACGGTGATGTCGGTGTCGAGCTCGATCGCAGGATCCACCGCGACGGCGGGGCAGGCGCCCGTGGTCGTCGCGCGCCCGAGGCGCCCCGCGCCCGTCGGCTGCGACGTGATGGACCAGTGGTGGGCAAGCGTCGGTGCGACGGCGCTGCAGCTCGCGGCACCGACGGTCGTCGCCTCGGGGTCGACGGCATCCTCCGCCAGCACGATGGGCACGGGCCTCGACGCCGTGTAGCTCGCGCCGCACGCCGTCGCTGCGGAGCCCGCGTGGAGCCCGTCGCCGAGGACGGGCGGCTCGTCGACGATGGTGATGGTGAGGCTCGCCGGCGACCCGATGGCGCCGTAGCGATCGACGGGCGACGCCTGCACGACGTACACGCCCGCCCTGTAGAAGACGACGCTGTAGCCGCCACCGGTGGGCGTGAGCGTGGCCTCGACGCACGACGGGCTGCCGGGGAGCGGTTGCCGCGACGCGTCCCTGCATCCGTGATGCGGCTCGCACTGATCGTCGAACACCGTCACGACCGCGCGCGCGTCCGGCTGATCGTCGGACACCTCGACGACGAGGTGCACCGGCACCCCGACACCCGTCACCGTGAGGTCCGTGGCGTGGATCGACGCCGTCGGCTCACGATTGATGCCGCCGACGAACAGGCAGCCACCGAGGCCGATCACGAGAGCGAGGAGCGCGACACGCATCGAGGCTTCCCCACAGCAAGCCTCGTTCCAGTGAAGATCGCTGGAGATTCGGGCGGTGCGCGGGTGCGTTCGCGACATCGATGTCATGGACGCTCGCAGCGTAGCTCGGGCTGGTCGAAGAGCGCGCAGCCGGTCTGCGGGACGTCGAGCCAGCGCGTGTCGATCACGACGCTTGCCCGCTGCAGCGACACGCGGTGCCGACCGGCGGTGATGCGGAGGCTGCCGTGCACCGGCTGATCGTCGATCGACACGGTGTCACCGCGCACGAGGTGCGACGTCACGAGCGTCTGCGCATCGAGCCGCGCCTCCACGTCCTTGGTCGCGCCGGCCGAGAGCGCCACGGTGCGCTCGAGGAGACCGCCCGATGGGTTGGTGCAGCGCAGCCGGTGCTCGCCCGCCGGCAGGGCCAGCGCCTGCGGCGTGCGACCTGCCGCCTTGCCATCGACCGTGAGGTCGCACCACGGCGATGTGCGCACGGTCAGCATCGCGGGTGCGGGCGGCGCTGCGACCACAGCGACGGGTGTAGGGCGAGACAGCTCCACGATGGGCGCCGTCTGCTTCACGTGCGGCTTCTTGATCGGAGGGCTCGTGATGCGCGGAGCGGCAGGTACGGTCACCATCGCCACGACCGGCTCGCGCATCGGTGGCTTGTCCGCGACGACAGGCGGACTCACAGCGACGCGCGGCACGACGTGTCTCGCGCGCAGCGCGAGAGGGATCCCCGCGACGACGAGCGCCGCGACGACGCCCGCCACGAGCAGCACGCGCGAGCGCCCCGTCGTGAGCTTGGAAACGATCATCTGGGCGCGCAGCTGATCCGGATCGAGCTGCAGGACCCGCTCCGCCGAGACCAGCGCACGCGCACGACGGCCCTCGAGGAGCGCACGCTCCGCGTCCCCGAGGCGTGCCGGCACGACGCGCGCGGCGACGGACTCGTTCCACGTGGGCGGCGCCGCGAAGTACGCGCGCAGCTCGACGGCGGGCTCGCCGAAGCCATCGTCGGAGAGACCGGTGCGCAACGCCGCAACGAGCGCGGCCATGTCGGGATAGCGATCGGCCGGCGCGCGCGCGTGACAGCGCCGCACGACGCGGTCGAGCCACGCCGGCACGCGCGGGTTGCACGACCCGAGCGGCATCACCTCGACGCGCTCGATCTTCTGCATCACGACGAGCGGGTGCGGCCCCGAGAACGGCGCGCGCCCACTCGCGAGCCAGTACAGCAGACTGCCTAGTGAGAACTGATCGCTCGCCTGGTCGACCGCGTCACCGCGCGTCTGCTCGGGGCTCATGTACGCGGGCGAACCGATGATGTCGCCGGTCTGCGTGAGCGCCGCGTCGAGCGTCTGCACGCGCGCGACGCCGAAGTCGGTGAGGACGACGCGCCCTTCGTCGAGCAGCACGTTCTCGGGCTTCACGTCGCGGTGCACGATGCCGCGCGCGTGCACGGCGACGAGCCCCGCGCCGATCTCGGCACCGACGAGCGCCGCGAGCTCGGGCAGCGGCGCGCCCGCATCGACGACGAAGCGCTGCAGTGAAGGTCCCTGCAAGCGCTCCATCACGAGGCGCGCGGGCTCGTCCTGCGTCGCGGGAAGGAAGTCGAAGAGCTGCAGCACGTTCGGGTGGCGGATGGTCGCGAGCGCACGCGCCTCGCGGAAGAAGCGCTCCTGCGCGGCGGGCCGATCGGCGAACAGCGGCAGCAGCACCTTCACCGCCACATCGCGCCCGAGCTGGCGATCTTCGGCGCGCCAGACCGTCGCCATGCCGCCTTGCCCCAGACGCTCGAGCATGCGGTAACGGGGGCCCTCCACCGCTACCAGCCTACGGGTTCGCGTCCGTCGTTGACAACCCTTCGTCGTGGCTCAAGATGAGCGCCTCTTGCCGACGAAGCGACTCCCCTTCCGCCGCCACCTCGATGAACTGCCGAGCGGCCTCCCGTTCGTGACCATCGAGCTGCCGCACCTGCACTCGGTCTCGATCGTCATGTACGCGAAGGTCGGGTCCCGCTACGAGAGCGCACGCGACAACGGGCTCTCGCACTTCCTCGAGCACATGCTGTTTCGCGGCACGAAGGCGCTACCCGACGCGTACCGCCTGAGCCAGGCCATCGAGGCCATCGGCGGCACGCTCTACGCCGAGACAGGCCGCGACTACTCGCTCTACCAGGTGAGTTTGCACCCCGACTCGCTGGCCGCCGGCATCGAGCTGTTCGGCGAGATCTTCTCCGTGCCGGTCTTCGCGGACCTCGACGTCGAGCGCCGCGTGATCCTCGAGGAGATGAGCGAGGACCTCGACGACAAGGGCCGCTTCATCCAGATCGACGACATCGCACGTGCGGCGGCGTTCCCGGACCACAAGCTCGGGCAGCGCATCATCGGCACGCGCGACAACGTCAAGGGCTTTGCGCCCACCGACGTGCGCCGACATTTTGCGCACGGCTACGGCGGCGCGAACATGCTGCTGTGCATCTCGGGTGCGGTGCGACATGGCAAGGTGCTGCCGCTCGTGAGGCGCGCGTTCGCAGCGGTTCCGACGGGCAAGCGCCTCAAGGCCACGCCGCCGAAGCAACCGACCAAGCCCGAGGTCGTCATCACCAGGCACGCGAGCTCGCAGACGCAGCTCCAGGTGCTGTTTCGCACCTTCGGCGAGACGGATCCGATGTACGCGCCGCTGCTCATGCTCTCGCGCATCGTCGACGACGGGATGTCGACGCGGCTGCACCGGCGCATGATCGACGAGCTCGGGCTCGCCTACTACGTGTCCGGGTCGTGCGAGCACTTCCACGACACGGGGCTCTTCGAGATCGACGGCGCCGCGGCGCACGACAACGTGCCCGCGATGCTCGACGAGGCGCTGCGCGTGCTGTGGAGGCTGCGCACCGAGGTGCCGTCCCTCGAGGAGCTCGACAAGGCGAAGCGCCGCTACCGGTGGGACCTCGAGTCCACGTTCGACGATCCCGACGCGATGGCCAGCTGGTGGGGTGGCACCGAGCTGTTCGGGGGACCGGTGTCGTACGAGGCCAAGCTCGCGCGCATCGCCGCCGTCACGCCCGACGACGTGCGCCGCACCGCCGCGCGCATCTTTCGCAAGGAGCGCATCACTGTCGCTGCGGTCGGCTTGCTCGGCGCGGCGCAGCGGCGACAGCTTCAGCGCACCGTCAACGCGCTCGCGTAGATCGCCGCCAGCGCGTCGGTCTCGTTCAGCGATGCGCCCGCCTTGCGGAACCACGTGCGCTGGCGACGCGCGAACTGCCAGGTCGCCGTGACGATGCGCGGCAGCAGCTCCCGCTCCGCAAAGACCCCATCGACGAGCTGCAGCGCTTCCCTGTAGCCGACGGCGTCGAGCGGACGCACCGCACCCCAGCGCTGGCGAAGCCTGCGCGCCTCCTCCACGAGCCCCGTCTCGATCATCGTCTGCGTGCGCTGTTCGATCGCGTGCCTCAAGTCCTCGTCGCTGCGATCGAGCACGATGGTCTGCACGCCACGATCGATGCGCGACGCCGCGTGCTGCGCCAGGTGCTCCGACAGGGGACGGCCCGACACGTGGTGCACCTCGAGCGCGCGCACCAGGCGCAGCGTGTCGCGCGGTGCCAGGCGTGCAGCGCTCGGCGCATCGATCCTCGCGAGCCGCGCGTGCAACGCCCCGGGCTGCGCGGCCTCCTCTGCGACGAGCGAGCCCCGCAGCGCGTCGTCAGCCGATGGCAGCTCCGCGAGGCCCGTGGTCAACGCGCGCCAGTACAGGCCCGTGCCGCCGACGACGAGCGGGATCCGGCCACGCGCGCGGATGTCGGCGATCGCGACCTCGGCCGCGTGCAACCAGTCGGCCGTCGAGTAGCGCGCGTCCGGATCCACGAGATCGACCGCGTGGTGCGGGAGACGGCGGCGCTCGTCGAGCGACGGCTTCGCGGAGCCGACATCGAGCCCACGATAGACCTGCACCGAGTCGAGCGACACGACCTCGATGGGCAGGCGCTCCCCGAGCTGCAGCGCGACGGCCGTCTTGCCACTCGCCGTCGGCCCGGCGAGCACGAGGAGCGGCGCGGTCATTGCCGCGGTCATTACCGCGATCATTGATCGAGGCGACGCCCGAGCTCGCCGCGACCGACGAACACCGCCGCGCGACGACCACGAAAGCGCAGCTGCGTGACGACGGCCGGCGTGCCCTCGCCTTGCAGCATCGCGAAGAGCGCCTCGGCCACGTCGGCGCTCGGCTCGTCGGCAGGCGTGAGCGCGAGCATCGACACGAGGCGCTCGCCGACCTCCTCGGGGCCGAGATCCTCGAGCGCGAGCTCGAGCTCGACGAGCGCCGCGACCGCATCCGTGAGCGCGGCTGGCGCCGCGACGAGGTGCTGCCCCTCGATGCGCAGCGACGGCAGGCGCAAGGCGCGCAGCGCGTCGGAGACGTAGATCGGCGTCGCGAGCGGCACGGCATCGGGTGGCGCCGCGACGATGCACAGCGCGGAGGCGACGTGCTGATCGAGCAGCCACAGCCCGCTCGCGTCGGTGAACGCAAGGTAGCCACCCGGCACCGCGCCGAGGAACCGCGGCGTCGATGGGTCGACGTCGGGAGGGACGTACAGCGCGGCCCCCGAGGCGAGTGTGCTCACGATCTCGAAGGCTGCCGCGCGCTCGTCTCCGTAGGCGAACGCGGCTTCTTCCTCGCGCACCGGCGCCGCGGCGAAGTCGAAGATGCCCGGCGTGTCGCGGGCGACATCCCGTGCAACGAGCGGCTCCGGCGCGCGATCGACGTGATAGCGGGCGTCGGGAATCACGACGTGCTCGACGGGTGCTTCCCGGTCCCAGCACGCCACGTCGGCCGCCCGGCGCACGGCGTGCCGCACCGCCGCGTACACCTCGGCCCCGCGCGCGAGGCGCACCTCGAGCTTCTGCGGATGCACGTTCACGTCGAGATCCGCGGGCGGCAGCGCCACCGACAGCACCGCCAGCGGGTGACGACCGCGCGGCAGGTGATCGGACAGCGCGACCTGCAGCGCCGCGAGGAGGCCGCGATCACGCACGACGCGACGGTTCACGAGCAGGTGCACGTGCCGTGCGGACTGCACGCCGTCGTCCGGCGGCGCGAGGTGCACCTCGACCGTCACCGGCCCCTCGGTGAGCGTGGCCGACGCGAGCTTCACGATGCGACCGGCCGTGCGACGCAGCACCGCATGCGCGCGCTCGGCGAGGCTCGCGTGCGACGGCAGCTCGAGCACCGAGCGCCCGTCGACGCGAAGCCGCACGTGCACGTCGTGCGCGCCGAGCGCGGTGCGCACGAGCGACTCGACGACGTGGCCGGCCTCCGTGCTCACGGCCTTTTGGAACTTGAGTCGCGCGGGCACATTCGCGAACAGCGCGCGCGCCTCGATGCGCGTGCCCGACGGCGCGCCGACCTCTTCGGCCGACACGATCTCGCCTCCGCGCACGACGATCGCGTACGCCGCGGTGTCCTCTGGTCTGCGGGTCGTGAGCGTGAGCTCGGCCACCGACGCGATGGACGGGAGCGCCTCGCCGCGGAAGCCGAAGGTGCCGAGCGAGAACAGCTCGTCGGCGGAGCGCAACTTGGACGTCGCGTGGCGGCGCAACGCGAGGTGCGCCTCCTCGGGCGACATGCCACCACCGTCATCGGTGACCACGATGCGCCCGAGGCCACCGCGCTCGATCTCGACCTCGACGCGACGCGCGCCGGCGTCGAGCGCGTTCTCCACCAGCTCCTTCACCACGGACGCGGGGCGCTCGACCACCTCGCCGGCGGCGATCTGATCGGCGAGCGCGGCCGGCAAGAGACGGATGCGCGAGGTCACGACAACGCGTTATCACACCACTCGTGACGCAACGCGCAAGAAAAGTTGATTGCAGTCCGAGGCATGAACTAAGGTTCGAAAAATCTATCGGTTTCTCGTGAGACAGGAGCGGCAGGGCATGGGCAAGAAGATCCTCGGCGACGATCCGTTCGGTGCAGCACACGGCAAGCCGGAGAAGATCGCGGCTGCCAGCAAGGTGAAGCGTGCGCCGGCTCGCAAGACCGAGGCGCCGAAGTCCACGCGCGCCGAGAAGCCCGCGACGAAGGCGAAGCCGAAGAAGCAGCCCGGGGCCAAGGTCGTCGGGGCCAAGGTCGTCGTGGCCAAGGTCGTCGGGGCGCCGCCGCAGACCACCGAGGCGCTCAGCATCGCCGAGCCCGTGCAGGCGGCAGCGCCGGGCACGTGGCGCTTCTGGCGCGATCGTCAGCTCACGCTCGCGCGCGCAGAGGACCAGACGTGGCTCATGCGCATCGATCCGTCGGCCGATCGCTTCGGCCGGGACCCGCAGCTCGCGGGGCGCGCGGCACCGCTCGTCGACTTCCTCTACCGCTCGCTGCGCGTGACGGTGCGCGGGCTCGGCCACGTGCCGGAGACGGGTGGCGCGATCCTCGTCGCACGTCGTCGTTCGCCGTCGAAGGGTCGCCTCCGCTCGCTCGCCGAGGCCGGGCTCGCGAGGCTCGGCTGGAGCGGCACCATCGGCACCGCGCTCGATGCGTCGCTCATCTCGCACGCGGTCAGCGTCGAGCACGTCGCGCACCGTCAGGTCCGCCCACTCGTCCATCCGGCTCGGCTCTACACGCCGCTCGTGGGCTCGCTGCTGCGCAAGCTCGGTGGCGTGCCGTCCGAGCTCTCCGACTTCGCGCGCCTGCTCGACGATGACAAGGTCGCGCTCGCGTTCGTCGGCGGGGACGAGGGTCGCGGCTCGCTCGATCTCGCGACGGTCGTCGCGCTCGCGCTCGTGACCGGCGCCCCGATCGTCCCCGTCTCGGTCGGCGAGTCCACCGGCTTCGGCACGGGGCTGTTCCGTGCCGCGCGCGCGCACACGCTCGCCTTCGGCACGCCGCTCTTCCTCGGTCAGGAGTTCGGCGCGGAGGGTGCGGAAGACACCGCGCTCGTCGCCCGCCTCGCCGCGCAGCTCGACAGCGTTCTTTGAAGAACCCCCGGGAGGGTTCCTTCCCCTCCCGCGGTGAGACTCAGGGCTGGTTCTTCGGCGTGTAGAACACGTCGAGGCGGCCCTTCATGCGATCCGAGACGTGAATGGCGCCGTCTCGATCCACCACCACCGCGCCGACGTCGGGGATCTTCTCGATCATCGCGAAGCCGCGCTTCCACCCCATGATGAAGATCGCGTCGTCGATCGCGTCCGCGAGGAGCGCCGTCTTCGCGTAGACGGTGACCGAGCGCGACGCCATCGCCGGCATGCCCGTGCGCGGATCGAGGATGTGGTGGTACCGCGTACCGCCGAGCATGAAGTAGCGCTCGTAGTCGCCTGCCGTCGAGAACGCGTGATCCTCGAGGCGAATCCCGGCGAAGACATCCTTCCAGCCGCCGCGCGGATCGCGGATCCCCGCGGTCCACGGCTTGCCGCCCTTGGTGCCCGCGCAGAGCAGATCGCCGCCCGCCTGCACGAGCGCGTTCGGGAAGCCGCCGCGACGCAGGATGTTTGCCATGCGATCGACGGCATAGCCCTTCGCGATACCACCGAGGTTCACGGCCATGCCCGGCTTCTCGAGAAACGCGGTGTGGCGCTTGCGATCGAGCTTGAGCTTGCGCCAGTCGATGAGCGGCAGGCGCGCCTTCACATCGGCGGCGTCGGGGATGCGCTTCTCGAGATCCTCGTCGAACTTCCACAGGCCGTGGAGCCCGTAGTAGGTGATGTCGAACGCGCCGTCGGACCACGCCGACGACTGCTGCGCCATCTCGAGGACCTCCATCGTCTCGTCGGAGACGACGACCGGCGCCTTGCCCGCGGCCGCGTTGAGGCGCGAGACCTCGGAGTCGTCGCGCCACGTGGTCATCATCCGCTCGATGCGCACGACCTCGTCGAGCGCGTTGTCGATGACGCGCGCAGCGCCCTCGTTGTCGTCGGTGTAGATGGAGATGGACACCTGCGTGCCCATCGCGGTCGTCGACCTCGAGACCATGTGCGGCGCCGTCTGCGCGAGCGCAGCGACGGGAAAAAGCATCCCGAGTGCGAAGGACAGCAGCGAGGTCAGCGCCGTGCGGCTCACGCGCGCACGCAGTTTCGCCCCGACTCTTTCGCCTCGTAGAGCTTGTCGTCGGAGCGCTTGATGAGCTCGGTCGAGTCGCCCTCGTCTTGCGAGAGACTGGCAATGCCGATGGAGACGGTGACCTGGATCTGCGCGTCCTCGAAGCGGAACGGCGCCTTCTCGATGACGCGCCGGATCTTCTCTGCGAAGGCGACGGCGCCGGGCCCGTCGATCTCCGGCAGCACGATCGCGAACTCCTCGCCGCCGTAGCGCGCGAACAGATCCTCGCGCCGGATCTTGCCCTTCACCACCGTCGCGAGCTGCGTGAGCACGTAATCGCCGGCCAGGTGACCGTACGTGTCGTTGATGCTCTTGAAGCGGTCGATGTCGAAGAGGATGACGCTCAGCTCGCGGTGGTAGCGGCGCGAGCGCGAGACCTCGCGATCGATCTGCTCCATGAAGTAGCGACGGTTGTGGATCTGGGTGAGGCCGTCGACGGTGGTGAGTCGGTAGATCTCCTCGTGGTAGGCGTTCTCGATGTTGCCGCCCGAGAGGAACTTGAAGATGGTGCGGCCGACCTTCACGAAGTCGCCATCGCGGAGCACGTACTCGTCGACCTGCTGATCGTTGACGTACGTGCCGTTGGTGGAGCCGAGGTCGCGAAGGATGTGCGACTTGCCGGTGTTGATGATCTTGGCGTGGTTGCGCGAGACCGACTCCTGGTCGACCTGCACATCCGCCTTGGACGAGCGGCCGAGGGTCGCGGTCGCGGCCTCGAGGCCGTACTTCCGGCCCAGCTCGAGGCCATAGATCACGACGAGGCAGGCGTCTTTCCCGGGTGGCTTCTCCGAGACCTTCGAGACGACGGTCACGACCGTCTTCGTGCGCGCGCTGGTCATCGGCCGCCGAACTCTACACCCAAACTTCGGGCGCTTTACGTCAGGAAATTTGCGACATGTACCTACATGTAATACCTTGAGGTACACACACACCGAAAGAGGCGAGATGATTAGGCAAATCAGCAGAACCCGACACTTCGCGACCGGTCTTGCGGTGTGCTCGTTGCTGCTGCTCGCCATGGTGATCCACAGGTACGGACGCCTGGCCGAGGCCGCGCCTCCGCTGTCCATCGCGCTGCCCCGACCGGCTGATCTCGCGCACGCGCGGCTCCAGCGCGAGCTCGACTGGACGCGCGTTCGCAAGGACGGGATCGGCTATGTGCAGGTCTTCGCCGATGGCGCGCACGCGGAGCTCTCGCTCGACCCGCGCCTCCAGGAGCTCACCGAGAAGACGCTCGCGGATCACCCCACGCCGTACGGCGCTGCCGTGCTGCTGTCTGTCGCCGACGGCCGCGTGCTCGCGATGGCGGGTCGCTCCGACGCCGAGCCGGACCTCACGACGGCCGACCTCGTCCTCAAGCCCTGGGCGCCCGCTGCGTCCGTCTTCAAGATCGTGACGACGTCCGCGCTCGTCGAGGCCGGCATCGCTCCAGAACAGGAGGTCTGCTACCACGGTGGGGTTCACGCCGTCGACGCGTCGAACCTCGTGTCTTCGCCGCGGCTCGACGACTCCTGCAAGTCGCTCGCGTTCGGCCTCGCCAAGAGTCAGAACGCGATCATCGCCCGCCTCGCGCACGATCACCTCACGCCGGAGGTCCTCGACGACGTCGCGCGCAAGTTCGGCTTCGGTCGCGCGCTGCCGGTCGATTTCCCGTCCGTGGCATCGGCCATCGACGTGCCACGACAGGACGCGCTCGAGTACGCGCGCACCGCCGCGGGCTTCTGGCACTCGACGCTGTCGCCGATGCACGGCGCGATCATCGCGGCGACGATCGCTCGCGGTGGCACCACGCCGCCGCTCCGCCTCGTCGAGCGAATCACCGACGCGGAGGGCTCGTCTCTCGAGATGGACGGCGCGCCCTCGCGACGGGTCATCTCCGCCGAGGCGGCCGGCACCGTGGGTCGCATGATGGTCGGCACCACCGAGTTCGGCACCGCGCGCCTCGGCTTCCACGACAAGCACTCGGGCAAGAAGCTCTTCCCCGGCATGGAGATCGCCGGCAAGACGGGCTCGCTCAACCGCAAGGAGCCCGGCATCGCGTACTCGTGGTTCGTCGGCTACGCGCCCGCCGACAAGCCAGAGGTCGCGTTCGCCGTGCTGCTCGGCAACGGTCCGAGCTGGCGCTGGAAGGCGCACCAGGTCGCGGCCGATCTGCTCACCGGCTACTTCCACGGGTCGAACGAAGGTGTGCCGATGAAGATGGATCCGACGCAGGCTGTGGCTGCTCGCTGAGCGTCGTCTCGATGATCGGGGTCATCTCGCCCATCGTGAAGCTGGACATCGCTCCACCGAGGAAACCCTCCTCCGACATGTCGACGAGCTTGGGTCGCTTCTGCTTCAGCAACGGCACGTGCGTGATCGACACCGCCCGCGGCAGGCCCCGCGCGTCGACGTCCGCGGTGCCGAGGATGCTGCGCTCCGGAGCGCGTGATGCCACCGCACCACCCGCGAGCGCCGCGCTCACGCCGACTGCGATCCAGCGACGACGGCGGCGCTGCGAGGTTCCGATCGCGCAGTCCTTGAGCATGATCGTTCCGTCCCGGCGCTGGAAGTAGCGTACGCACAGCCGCCCTCCTTCGCGAGGATGAGCGCCTCTGCTTCCGCGCGCGTCATCTCGCTCACGTTGTAGACGTTCTTGTTGCAGGCACCGCAGGCCCGCACGCGCTCGTCCCCGCTCATCTCGTTCCAGTCGGCGCGGCACGGGGCGGCGACGCGAATCCCGTCGAGCACCGCGAGCTTCGACCTCGCGCGCACCTCGGTGAGGAGCCGCGCGGCATCGTCGAGTTCGTGCTGCCTGGTGCGGACTTCTGCCGCGAGCGCAGCATGTCGAGCGGTCAGCGCATCCAGATCATCCCGATAGCTCATGCAAGGTGGACAACCCTGCGCGCGAAAGGTTCCTACTGCCCCCCGAGCAGCTCCTCGCGGATGAGCTCGATCGGCGCGCCCCCGTAGGACAGGAGCGCCGCGTGGAACGCGGTCGAGGTCGGATCCACCCCATGCGCCGCCTGCCAGTCGATGCGGAGCCGCTCGATCTCCAGGCGACCGAGCGCCCCTGCGCCTGCCATCGGATCGAGCGCGATGCGCTCTGACTCACGGCGCGCCTGCGAGTCGTCGAGGTCGGCTTCATCGGAGAACAGCTTGGCGATGTCGTCGAGGCGAGCGCCCTGCGCGTGGAAACGGATCGACGCGAGGAGGCGCAGGAGGCGCAGCTGCAGGTTGCGCTCGGCGACGAGTCGCACGTGCGGATCGTCGCTGTCGACGAGGAGCAGGTGCTCGACGTACGTGGCGAAGCCCTCGTCGAGCAGGAGCGACGACGAGACGCGCTGCATCAGCGAGGGTGCCTGCCGACGCGCGAGCCCGACGAGGAAGTGGCCGAGCAGCTCGTGCGCGAGCGTGACCGTGAGCGTCGGACGGTTGAGCGCGCGGAGCAGCTCGGTGCGGGTCTTCTCGCTCGTCGCGCGCACGACCGGTTCGAGGTACACGACCGCGGGACGTGCGTGCTTCTCGAGCGGCGCGTTGGCCTCGAGCTGCACGAGGCCCGAGCACTGCGGTGGCATCTCGACGACCCGCGGCAGACCGAGCGGCGGCACCGGCAGGCCGGCGCGATCACGGCCCCACGCACCGAGCTGGTCGACGAGGAGCTGCGTCTTCGTGAAGAGCTCCTCCGCCTTCGGACGATCGTCCTCGATGAGGCGCTGCGCGTCCACGCGCGGACCCGGCGGCTGGCTCGCGACGACGACCTTCGTCGCATCGTCGACACGCCGTGACGAGTCACGCACCGCGGCCTCGACGCGCGGTATCAGCACGTCGATGGAGCCGGGCATGTCCTCGACGAGACGGAGGCGATCCCAGAAGCGCTGCGGCCCGAGCGCGAGCTCTCCGTGCGCGCGTGGTTGAAAGTCGCGCTGCAGCCAGTTCACGAACTCGTCGAGCGCACGTCCCGCGTCGCCGGACGCCGCGCGTGCGTCGTCGACGAGGCGCGCATCCGGCACCGCGGCGACGAGGTGCGGAAGCGTCTCACCGAGGAACGCGCGCAGGGCCTGCGCGTTGTCGATCGCGCGTCGCACCGATAGCTCGGGCGCCGAGCCACGCAGGTTGCGGCGCGCCTCGTCGAAGAGCCCGCGGATCCGCCACAGCCTCCCGTTGAGGGCATGCAGCGTGTCGGTGCCCATGCTCGCGTCGTCGGCGCGCTCGCCGGACACGAGGCTGTCGACGCCCGCCTGCGCGATGTCCACGTAGAACATCGGGTTGCGCTCGAGCGGCCGCATCTCCGACAGCTCGTGCAGCGCGGCCTCGGTGCGGCGCATCAGGATCTTGCGATCGAGGCGGCCCGAGCGTGTGAGCTTGTCGTCGGACAGCGCGCGCAGCTGGTCGCTCAGCGTGCGCAGCCGCGTCGCCTCGCGGAGCTGCGCGTCCGTGCGAACGTCGTCGAGCTTGTCGTCGTAGCCATGATCACCAAGCCAGGATGCCATCGTCGGACGCAGCGCCAGCTCTGCGTCCAGGTTCGCGCGCACCAGCGCATCGAGCGCCACCTGGCCATCGCCGCCGGCAGGAATCCCCGGCTGGCGGGGCGTGCGACCCAAGGGCTCCGTCCCGAGGTCGCCAACCGACCGAGCGGCGTCCAGGCCCGAGGCCGACGAAGGTGTCGTGCGTTTGCACGCAGGAACGAAACCGAGCGGTCCGAAAAAAAGTGCAAACGCGGCAACGCCGGTCACCCTCATGCGACGCTTGCACATGACGGTCTACATACCGTACGCTGTGGTCGGCGGGAAGACCATGACCATCCTTGGCAAGTGGCTCGTAGATGCGACGCGCGCACGGGGCAGTGCCAAGGCGCTGGTCTATCGCGACACGTATCTATCGTGGCGTGGCCTCGAGCACCGCGTGGAGCGTCGTGCGCATGAGTTCTCCACGCTCGGCGTCACGAAGGGCCAGTGGGTCGGGCTCATGCTCGGCAACGTCCCCGACTTCGCGATCCTCGCGCTGGCGCTGTCGAAGCTCGGCGCAGTCGTCGTACCGCTCGATCCCACCACCGGGACACGCGACCTGCTGCTCATCCTCGAGCACGCTCCGCTGCGCGCGCTCATCACGCGACCGCGAGGTGGCACCGACAGCACGAGCGGTCAGCCACGCGACGCCTACGCTCCGGTCGTCGCGACACCGCAGACACAGGGTCCGCTCGGCAAGGAAGGTCCGCCCGTCGAGACGCGGCGACGGCTGCAGAGCACGCTGCTCACGTGCACCGTCTTCAAGAACCCCGCGCCGACGCCGAGCGAGGCCGCGGTCGTGCTCTACACCAACGATTCCTTCGGAGAGCCGAAGGGCATCCTGCGCACCAGCGAGAACCTCGAGGCCGCTGCGACGCTCACGCAAAAGGCGCTCGATATCACCGCGGAGGATCGAATCCTCACGACCGTGCCGCTGTACCACGCGTACGGCTTCGACCTCGGCTTCGTGCCGGCGCTCAAGTACGGCGCCACGCTGTTCCTCGAGGACGAGGTGGCGCCGAAGCGCATCGTGAAGCTGCTGCGCGAGCAGGAGATCAACGTGCTCCCCGGCACGCCAAGTCTCTACGCGGGCCTCGCGAAGCTCCCCACGGCCAAGCCGCTCAAGATCAAGGACGCACGCTACCTCTCGGGCGGCGCGCCGCTCGCCGAGGCCGTCGCGGACAGCTTCCGCGAGCGCTGGGGCATCCGCATCATCGCCGCGTACCACACGACCGAGACGGGTCTCATCGCGTGTGATCGCAAGGGCACCGAGTCCACACCGTCGGTCGGCAAGCCCATCGACGGCGTCGAGGTGAAGGTCGGCGAGCCGAAGACGAAGGACGCAGGCCCGCTGTGGGTCCGCAGCAAGTGGGTCGCCCAGCGCTCCGTCGGATCCGCGCAGAAGCTCATGGATCGCATGAAGCCCGGCAGCGAGGCCCGCGTCGGCAGCGCCGACGACAAGGGCTGGTTCCGCACCGGCGATCTGGGCCGTATCGACAAGACGGGCCGCATCTTCCTCGAGGGTCGCGAAGACCAGCTCGTCAAGGTCGATGGCAAGCGCGTCGCGCTCGGCGAGGTGGAGAGCTGCCTCGAGAGCTTCCCATCGGTGCAGCGCGCCCAGGCTCGCGTCATCACCGATCCGCTCGGCGGCCCGATGGTCGTCGCCTGCGTCGTCGTGATGGGCAAGGTCGGCGCGGAGGAGATCATCGACCACTGCGCGAAGAACCTCGCGCCGTACAAGGTGCCCAGGCGGATCGAGTTCCGCGACGACATACCTATTTAAGGGAGGCCTTCCCGCCTCCCCTCATCGGGCAGAGCCCGATGAGCCTCCCCTCCCTCCGCGCGTTGCTCGCGCGCGTTTCGGAGCGTGTTGCTCGCTGCGTGCGTTGCCTTGTCGCCTCGCTGCGCTTGCTCCTTCTGCTTGCGCTTGCTCCTTCTGCTTCCTGCTTGCGCTTGCTCCTTCTGCTTCCTGCTTGCTCCGTCTGCTTCCTGCTTGCGCTTGCTCCTTCTGCTTGCGGCTCCTGTCAGTCGTGGAGGCCTTCGGGGATTACGTGGAGGTCGATCTGGAGCGAGGCGTTGCCTTGCGGCTCGATGCGGACCTCGCGGCGAGCGGCATAGCGACCTTCGGCTTCGACCTCGATGCGGCGCGTGCCGACGTCGAGCGCGAGCGGGTGGCCCGAGAGCTGCGCGGCGGCACCGATGTACCGATCGTCGAGGAGCACGCGCGCATCCGGCGGCGAGACGCGCAGGAGGAGCACGCCTTGCGCCGCGTGGTGCGCGCAGCCACTTGCCAGGACGAGGAGCACGAGCGTCTTCATGGGGTCTCCGTCGGGGAGGTGGCAGCGTCGGGGACATCGACGACGATCGCACCGTCGACCTCGCGGACCTGGAGGCTGTAGGTCGGAGCGACACGACCGAGCGCCTCGAAGATTGCGTGGCTCTGCTGTGCCGTCTTCACGCCGAGCTCGATCGAGCCACCCGCCGGTGCGAAGCGCCGCAGCGACACACTGTCCACCCCGGGCAGTCGCTGGATCGCAGCGCGCACCGTCTTCAGCTGCGCGTAGCGACGGACGCCTGCGATGCGCACGAGCACGAGCCCCGACTGGGCAGCCTTCGGCGAGAGCGCGGCCAGCGCATCGTCGAGTGTTGAGAGCGTGTCGGGGAGCGCGGTCATCGCGGCGTCATCGAGGGCGAGCTCGCGGGTCGCGCCGTACCCCGCGCCACGACCCTTCGCGCCGCGCTTGTCGCTCCCATCCACGAGCTCGAGCTCGAGCTCCGTCTCGCGACCGACGAGCGACGTGCCCCGCACCGGCGCGACGTCACGCTGCGAGACGTCCGCGAACAGCGTCGCGCGGAGCCCTTCGCCGCCACCGCACATCGCAGGCACCACGACGAGCTGCGCTCCCTCGAGCCGCATGCGCAGCGCGGCCTCGAGACGCGGCAGCGCGATGGGCGGCTCCCCGTCGCGCACGCAGAGGCCCACTCGCACGGCAGCGAGAGGACCGGCCTTTTGCAGCGCGACAGGGGTCTGCAGCTCGCGCACGAGGCGATCGGCCGCGACCTCGGCGGCCACGTGCACCGAGAAGAAGCCGGGCTCCAGCCCGCCCTCGTCTAGCACGCGATAGCTCGTCACGTAGCTGCGCGCGCGCGGCATGATCTTGAGGCGTAGATCGGTCGCACGGCGGACGATCGTGTCGGGGCCGAGCAGCGCGCCGATGGCCGTCTCGAGCGCACGCTGGAAGGCCTCGTCGAGCGCGCGATCCCTCGCCTTGACGCGATCGCCAGCGGAGATCGCCACGCGGCCCGTTCCCTCGTAGCTCTGAGGCGATGCCGACGCCGCGACCGGCACAGAGACGGTGGCGGCCAGGATGAGGGTCGTGAGCAGCGCGCGCATCGACAGGCATCTTGCCCCGAGCATCCGCGCGCAGCAAAGAGGGTATTGTCCGTTCATGCTGTGTCCCCGCGACCGTAACGCGCTGACCACCGTCGTGCGCGATACGCCGCACGGCAACATCGAGCTCGATGTCTGCGATCGGTGCCATGGCGTGTGGTTCGACAGGCGCGAGCTCGCCGAGGCGCTCCGGCTCGACAACCTGGATGCGTTCGCGCCCGACTCGCCGCTCCTCGACGGGGATCGAGTCTCCCTTCCCTGCCCGCGCAACCCGCACGTCCGCATGCGCGCGCGGCACCTCGTCGTCGGCAACGATCCGCGCATCCCGCAGCTCGAGCTCGATCAGTGCGCGGAGTGTGGTGGCGTCTGGCTCGATGGCGGCGAGCTGCCGACCACGATCGCCGCGCTCAAGGACGCGCACGTGCGTCCTTTCCTCGAGAACCACGAGACCGCGAAGATGGGCTCGGCGGCGCTGTGGTTGTTCATGTTCTTCACGGGCCTTCCCGTCGAGCAGTGGAACCCTCGGGTGCGCAGGCCCGTCGTGATGCCGCTCCTCGTCATCGCGTGCGTGCTCGGCTTCCTGTGGCAGCTATCGGGCGGTGAGACGTCGCTCACCGCCTCCGTGCTCGCCTTCGGCCTCGTGCCCTGGCGACTCTTCGCCGGCGACTGGACGTCGCTCGTCACGTACATCTTTTTGCACGCCGGCATCGCGCACCTCGCCGGCAACATGTACTTCCTGTGGGTCTTCGGCGACAACGTCGAGGATCGCCTCGGACGCGCACGGTTCTTCTTTCTGTTCCTCGGCGCGGGCATCACCGCGGGCCTCACGCACGCGGTGCTGAGCCCCGACAAGTCGATGCCCGTGGTCGGCGCCTCGGGGGCGATCTCCGGCGTCATGGCTGCCTACGCGATCCTGTTCCCGCGCACGAGGCTCCTCTCCCTCATCGTGTTCTTCCGCGTGCGCTGGCGCGCGAGCATCTACCTGTTCGGCTGGCTCGCGCTGCAGGTCTTCGGCGCCTTCTTCACCAAGCAGCACATCGCGTGGTGGGCACACATCGGCGGATTCGCGGCAGGCGCGGCGTTCGCAGCAAAGTACCGGCCACAGGCACCGTCAGCGCCGAGCAGCATCGCTCAGCGGTGACGCCTGGGTGTTACTGGCAGGTGCCCTTGCTGCAGGTGCCAGAGCAGCAGTTGCGGTCGACGCTGCACGAGCGCCCCACATCCGAGCACGCGAGCTCTGCACCCTCGATGGGCGCCGCACTGACGGCCTCCGTCGATGAGGGCCGGGGTGCCAGACCCGGCGAAGCGAAGAGTCCGGGGGCGCAGATGGAGCAGGCGAGCAGGATGATCTTCATGGGATCATCATCGCCGAGCCTCACGCGAGCCTCAACCCCTTCGGCGGCTACCTGGCCTTCTTGTGGGACGACGCCGCGGGCAACGCGAGGCCCGGGACGTCCTTCACGTCCAGCTGCAGATCGAGCGTGACGGAGCCATCCGCGCCGTAGTCGATGTTGCGCGCCTGCCCGTGCTCGAGCAGCGCGTTCGTCGCGGCTTCGTCGGCGCGATAGCCGAGCGCGGTGAGCGCGCGACGCAGCTTGTCGCTCGCTGCCACGCGAGCCTGACGCTCCGCCTTCACACGCGCGACATCCGCCGAGGGCGCGCGCGGGTCCGTGACCGCGACGCCGTGCGCCTCGATGCGGTGCGCGTCTGCGTCGAAGGATGCGCCCGTCTTGCCGACCGGAGCGAGCGCGAGCAGCACCAGCGAGACGAGCTGTGACGAGAGGATCATGCGCACAGCCTAGCCGGACCGGCAGTCGCGACCAAGAAATCGCAGCCTCTGTGTTACCGTCGCTGCCGCGTGAGTCGGCCGCTGCAACGATGGTTGGTCCCGGTCCTGCTGCTCGCGGCCGTGGCGGTGCTCTGCTCGCCCGCCCTGCTCGATCGCTCCCTGTGGCTCAAGGACATCCTCCGCTTCACGTACCCGCAGAAGCACTACCTGCGCGAGCGCCTGCTCTCCGGCGAGCTGCCCATGTGGTGGCCCGAGGACGGCATGGGCCGGCCGTTCTTCGCGCTCGTGCAGCCTGGCGTGCTCTACCCGCTCAACGTGCTCCTCCTCCTGCTGCCGATGCCGCACGCGTACGACGCCTTCTCCGCGGTCCACCTCGGCATCGCCGCGCTGGGTACATACGCGTGGCTGCGGCGCTCGGATTGCGGCGAGTCGTCGGCGGCGCTGGGCGCGATGGTGTTCGCGCTCTCGGGCTACCTCGTCTCCTTGTTCGGCAACAACGGCGTGTACGTCTTCGGGGCCGCGTGGATCCCCGCGATGCTCGCCGTCGAGCTGCGGCCGACCCGCAGGCTCGTGCCGCTCGCGCTGCTCGTCACGCTCTGTCTGTCCACCGGTGATCCGCAGGCAGTGTTCTTCGCGGGCATCGCGCTCGTCGCGCAGGCGCTCGGTGCACCGCGCGCGGAGCGACGCGCGCGCGTCGGCGTCGTGATCTGCGCGAGCCTCGTCGCGGGGCTCATCGGCGCTGTGCAGCTCGTCCCCGGGCTCTCGACCGCCGCGGTCGGACGCGCGGGCGGCGTGCCTCTCGAGGACGCGAGCCACTTCGCGCTGCACCCGCTGCGGCTCCTCGAGCTCGTGTGGCCCACGCCGTTCGGGCGACCCAACTCGCCGGAGTGGTTCGTGTCGCCGCTCGTCGACGAAGGCACGGGCGGCGGCTACGTGCCGCTGACGGCGAGCCTGTACTGCGGCCTGGCGGCGCCGCTGCTCGCGCTCGTCGCGTTGCGGCGGCGCCGGTCGCAGGACGTCGCCATGGCGGTGCTGGGGATCGTCGCGCTCGTCGTCGCGTTCGGCGAGCACACGCCGCTGTGGCACCTCGTGTTCCGCTTCGTCCCGCTCGCGAGCGGCTTCCGCTACCCCGAGAAGTACGCCATGCTCGCGACGCTGGCGCTCGCGTTCCTCGCGGGGAGAGGACACCAGCTCGCCATCGACCACGCGCCACGCTGGCCCGTACGCGCGCTCGTCATCGTGTGTGGAGTCGTCGCACTCGCCACACAACTCGCGGGTGCGCGCATCGCGGCCTGGCTCGTCGGCACCCTGACGATCTCACCCGATATCGCGGGCCACGCGGTGCGCGACGACGCCGCGCGCACGCTCGTCGTCGCCCTCGTGCTCTGGCTCCTCGTCGAGAAGGCAGGCAAACGCCTCGGCCCTGCGCTCGCGATCGTGATGGCGCTCGAGCTCCTCCTCGCGAGCACGCAGCTCGTGAGCTGGACACCGTCCGACACGTACCGCGAGCGCTCGCCCATCCTCGACGAGCCCGCCATCGTCGCGGAGCGCGGGCTCGCTCCGCTGCGTCTTTACCGCGCGGCCGATCAGCAGCTCGGCGAAGAGTTCGTCCCGGCGCTCGAGCGCGCGTCGCTGCGGCCCAACTGCGGGGCGGAGGACGGCGTCTCGCACAGCGACGCGTACTCGGTGTTTCACACCCCGGGGGAGACCGCGCTGTGGTCGAGCCTGCGCACACGCCCGCTCGCGCTCTTGCAGTGGACCGCGACGTCGCACGCGCTGCTCCGCGACTGGCAGGTCGGCAACGCACCGGGCTTCACGCTCGAGGCCCACTACGCCAAGCTCGGGCTCAGCCTGCTCGCCGTCGACGGTGCTGCGCCGCGCGTGTACCTGGCGGCACGCACGATCGTCGCGGCGGATGCGACGGCCGCGGCGAACGCGATGGTCGGGCTCGTCCCCGGCGTCGACGCGGTCGTGGAAGAGGGCGAGGCGCGCGCGGCGGCGGGGCACTGCGCGCTGACGGCCTACGCACCCGAGCGCATCGAGATCGACTGCACGTCTTCTGCGCCATCGTACGTCGTCCTCGCCGAGTCGAGCTTCCCGGGCTGGCACGCGACGGTGAACGATGTGGAGTCGCCCGTGCTCCGCGCGAACGCAGCGTTCCGCGCCGTGCCCGTCGCGAGCGGACACTCGCGCGTGGTGCTGCGCTACGCGGCGCCGGGCCTGCGCGTGGGGCTGCTGCTCATGCTGCTCGGGCTCGTGCTCGCGATCGTGCTGCGACGACGCTGAGCTACTCCCACTCGATCGTGCCGGGGGGCTTGCTGGTGATGTCGTAGACCATGCGGTTCACGCCGCGGACCTCGTTGACGACGCGGCGGCTGATGAGGCCGAGCAGCTCGTAGGGGAGCGGCACCCAGTCGGCGGTCATGCCGTCCTTCGAGTGCACGGCGCGGAGGCACAGCGTCTCGGCGTAGGTGCGCTGATCACCCATCACGCCGACCGAGCGCACGGGGAGCAGCACGCCGAACGACTGCCAGATCGACTCGTAGAGGCCCGCGGCGCGGATCTCCTCATCGATGATGGCGTCGGCGAGGCGCAGGACGTCGCAGCGCGCCTCGGTGACCTCGCCGAGGATGCGCACCGCCAGGCCGGGGCCGGGGAACGGCTGGCGCCACAGCACGTGGTGCGGCAGGCCGAGCTCTGCGCCGAGCGCACGCACCTCGTCCTTGAACAGCTCGCGCAGCGGCTCGACGAGCTTCAGCTTCATGTGCGCCGGAAGGCCACCGACGTTGTGGTGGCTCTTGATGGTCGCCGACGGGCCCTTGTGCGAGACGCTCTCGATGACATCGGGATACAGCGTGCCCTGCGCGAGGAAGTCGACGCCGCCGTGCAGCTCGGCGATGCGCGCGGCCTCCTCGTCGAAGACCTCGATGAACTCGCGGCCGATGATCTTCCGCTTCTGCTCCGGGTCGGTGACGCCGACGAGCGCCTTCATGAAGCGCTCGCGCGCATCGACGACGACGAGCTTGGCGTGGAACGCATCACCGAACAGGCGCTCGACGCCCTGCCGCTCGCCCTGGCGCAAAAGTCCATTGTCCACGAACACGCACGTGAGGCGACCGCCGATCGCGTCGAAGATCAGCTTCGCCGCCACCGACGAATCGACGCCACCCGAGAGCCCGCAGATCACGCGCCCCTGCCCGACCTGCGCCTGCACCTTGGCAACGGCCTCGCCCGCGAACGACGCCATGTTCCAGCTCGGCTCGAGCCCCGCGATCTTGAAGAGGAAGTTCGAGATGAGCTCGCCACCGCGTGGCGTATGCACGACCTCAGGGTGGAACTGCACGCCCCAGATCTTGCGCTTCTCGTCGGCGATGGCCGCAGCCGGCGCGTTGTCCGTCTCCCCGATGAGCGAAAAACCCTCGGGCAGCTTCTCGACCCTGTCACCGTGCGACATCCACACCGATAGCGACTCACCGACAGGCATCCCCGAGAACAGCGCGCTCTTGCCGCCCGCCTCGTTGACGCGCACGTGCGCGCGACCGTACTCGCGCATGTCGGCGGCTGCGACGTGGCCGCCGAGCAGCTTCACCGTGAGCTGCACGCCATAACAGATGCCGAGGATCGGCAGCCCGAGCTCGTAGAGGCCCACATCCACCGTCGGTGCGTCGGGCTCGTAGCAGGACGAGGGTCCGCCCGACAGCACGATCGCCGACGGGCGGAGCTGCTTCATCTTCGCCAGGCCGATGTCGAATGGATGGATCTCGGAGTACACGCCGAGCTCGCGGATGCGCCGCGCGATGAGCTGGGTGTACTGCGAGCCGAAGTCGAGGATCAGTACGAGGTCACGCGACACTTAGGGCTCCACTCGATAGTTCGGTGCTTCTTTGGTGATGATGACGTCGTGGACGTGGCTCTCGCGGAGCCCTGCCGACGAGATGCGCACGAAGCGCGTCTTCTCGCGGAGCTCTTCGATGGTCCTGCAGCCGGTGTAGCCCATCGACGCCTTGAGGCCGCCGATGAGCTGGTGCACCGACGAGGCGAGGGTGCCCTTGTACGGGACGCGACCCTCGATGCCCTCGGGGACGAGCTTCTGTTCGTCGCCCTTGCCGATGTGGCCCTGGAAGTAGCGGTCCTTCGAGCCGGCCTGCATCGCGCCGATGGAGCCCATGCCGCGGTACTGCTTGTACGAGCGGCCCTGGAAGAGGATGACCTCGCCGGGTGCCTCGTCGGTGCCGGCGAAGAGCGAGCCGATCATGACGGTGTGCGCGCCGGCCGCGATCGCCTTGGCGACGTCGCCCGAATGCTTCACGCCACCATCGGAGATGATGGGCTTGCCGAGCTTCTTTGCCGCGCGCGCGCACTCGGCGACCGCGGTGATCTGCGGGACGCCGACACCAGCGACGATGCGCGTCGTGCAGATCGAGCCGGGACCGATGCCGACCTTCACCGCGTCAGCGCCGGCGCGCACGAGCGCCTCGTAGGCCTCGGCGGTGGCGACATTGCCTGCGATGATGCAGACGTCCGGGAAGCTCTTGCGCAGCGCCGCTACGGCCGCCTGCACGCCCTTCGAGTGGCCGTGCGCGGTGTCGACGACGAGGACGTCACAGCCGGCATGCACGAGCGCATGGGCGCGCTCCTCGCTATCGCCACCGACACCGATCGCAGCGCCGACACGCAGGCGACCGTGCTCGTCCTTGACGGCGGTCGGGTGCAGCGCGGTCTGCTCGATGTCGCGGATCGTGATGAGGCCGCGGAGGCGACCGTCGTTACCGATGACCACGAGCTTCTCGATGCGGTGCTCATGCAGCAGCTCGCGGCTGCGCTCGGGCGTGACGTTCTCAGGGACGGTGATGAGCGCCTTCGTCATCACGTCGCCCACCTTCTGCGACAGGTCCTTCTGGAAGCGGACGTCGCGGTTGGTGACGATGCCGACGGGCTTGCCTCCTGAGACGACCGGCAAGCCCGAGATGTGGTGCTCGCGCATGAGCTCGAGCGCGCGCGACACGGGCTGCTCCGGGTCGATCACGACGGGGTCGATCACGATGCCCGACTCGGCGCGCTTCACGCGACCGACCTCGCGCGCCTGCTGCTCGACACTGAGGTTCTTGTGGATGACGCCGAGGCCACCGAGGCGCGCCATCGCGATCGCCGTATCCGACTCCGTGACCGTATCCATGGCAGACGACAGGAGCGGCACCTGCAGCGTGATGCGCTCGGTGAGCCTCGTGCGGACGTCGCAGTCCCGCGGCAGCACGTCGCTCTCGTCGGGGACGAGCAGCACGTCGTCGAACGTCAGTGCTTCGGGGAGCTTGTCGGCGAGCATGGATCTACCTCTTTCGGGGCGGCGGTTCGGGAGTGGAGGGAACGCCGGGAAGCTTGACGAGCTGCGTGCGTTCGTCGACGAGCGGGCGCTCCGCATCGAAGCGTGGCACGGACGCGCGCGGTGTGGTGACGACGCTGTCCGGACGCGGCAACAGCGTGGCGGCTGCGGGCATGTGCTCGGCCATCTCGCGGCGCAGCACGCGGAGGAGCGCATCCATGACCGGTGCGCCCGTGCTCGAGGTGCGGAGGAGCTGCACGGTCGCGTCGACACCGGCGGACTCGCCGCGCTCCGCACCAACGAGCCCGAGGTAGTCGATGACCGCCTGCACGACGCGCTGGGTGGCACCCGCGTGCTGCGGACGCTGGAAGCCGGCGGCCTGCGCCGTGAGCGCGCGCGCGATCCCGAGGAGGCCATCGTCGCCGCCCGCGGCCCAGCCCAGCTCGTCGAACAGCGACGGTGAGGACTCCTCGCTCGAGCGCGCGCGCTGCAGCTCGTCGAGCTGCACGAGCTGCGCGGCGACGCCCGCGAGCGCGACGCGCCGCCGATCGTGACCGAGCTCGCGAGCCACCTCGCGGGCGAGCCGTGCGGCCTCGAGTGGGGACGGCAAGTCGAGGCCACGACCGAGCTCGCGCTCGAGCGCCGAGCCGAGGCCGAGCGTGGCCTGCACGAGCACCTGCTCGAGGCGGTCGGACGACTCCTGCTCGGAGCGCTGCCCCACCTTGCCCGCCGGCTCGACGCTGTCGCGCACCGGCGCCGCGTACGCGCGCTCGACCGCGGCGACGAGCTCCGCGTGCTCGACGAGAAACACCTTCGCCGACTCGAACCCTGCGCTCTGGGCGAGACCGCGCAGCGTCTTGCTATCGGTGGGGTCGACCATCGCCATCTGCACGCGACGCCCATCGGCCGAGAGCTCGAGCGGCAGCATCCCGAACAGCAGCGCATCGCGCTTGCGCAGGATGGGCTCGAGCAGCTCGAGCGGCGGATGCGAGGCGAGCATCGCCGCGGGCACGACGGGCACCTTCGAGTGATCCCGCAGGAGCGCGAACAGCGACGAGATCGAGAGCACCTTGTCCGCGATGAGCCCACGCCACAGCGGCTCGTCCTCGTGCTCGCGCGCCCTCTCGACCTGCCGAAGGTTCGCCAGCTTCTTGGCGACGACGAGCGAGGCGAGGTCCGGGCGCTGCGACATGCGGCAACAAGGTAAGCGACGCCCCCGTCGGCGTAAAGCCGCAAGGTGGTATGCTCGCAGCCCATGCGAATCCTCTACGGTGTCGTCGGTGAAGGTATGGGTCACGCCACGCGCAGCCGCGTGATCCTCTCGCACCTCCAGGCCGCCGGGCACGAGGTGGAGGTCGCGGTCTCCGGACGCGCGCACGACCTCCTCGAACGGGTGTTCCCGTCGATGAAGGTGCACCGCATCACCGGCCTCAACATGGTCTACGAGGACAACGCGGTGAAGAAGGGGCGCACCGCGCTCGACTTCCTGAAGAAGCTGCCCGCCTTCGCCGAGAACCACGAGCTCTTCACTCGCCTCGGCAACGACTTCCGCCCCGAGCTCGTCCTCTCCGACTTCGAGAGCTTCTCGTACCTCTATGCGAAGGCGCACGACCTGCCCATCGCGTCCATCGACAACATGCAGGTCATCAGCCGCTGCGCGCTCGACGTCGACATCCCGGCCGAGCTGCAGGCCAGCTTCCAGACCGCCAAGGCGCTCGTGAAGGCCAAGCTTCCTCGCTGCGGCGCCTATCTCATCACGAGCTTCTTCTTCCCGCCGACGCGCAAGCCGCGCACGACGCTCTACCCACCCATCCTGCGCGACGCGGTCCTCGACGCGAAGCGCATCGACGGTGACCACGTGCTCGTCTACCAGACCTCCGACAGCTACACGGACCTCGTGCCGACGCTGCAGAAGCTGCCCGTCCGCTTCGTCGTGTACGGGCTCGGGCGCGAGGAGCAGCTCGGCAACGTGCAGCTCAAGGCGTTCTCGGAAGACGGCTTCGTCGCAGATCTCGCCTCGTCCCGCGCCGTCATCGCGGGTGGTGGCTTCTCGCTCATGGGCGAGGCCGTGTACCTGCGCAAGCCGATGCTCTCGGTGCCGCTCGACGGCCAGTTCGAGCAGACGCTCAACGCGCTCTATCTGCAGAAGATGGGGTACGGCGAGTACCACCGCGCGCTCGACCTGCACGCCATCTCGGCGTTCCTCGATCGCACGCCCGACTACGCGCGCGCGCTCGCCGAGCACCACCAGGATCGCAACAACGCGATCCTCGCCGCGGTTGACGAGCTCGTCGCGCGCGTGCAGGCGAGTGGCCGCCTCGTCCCGGTGGGCAGCCCGTAGCCGCGCCTATCCGCCGAATTGCGCGCGGAGCTTGTCGTCCCACTCGTCGGCGACGCGCGCGATGGTGTCGAGCAGGTCGACGAACTCGTCGAAGTCGAGCGACTCGAGCGAGCGCAGCGCGCGCAGGTACACGCGGCCGGTCTGCCGGTCGATCGAGAACGCGCCATCCTCCGTCGCGAGGTAGTTGAGCTCGAGGAGCTGGCGATACAGCGCCTCCCGGTTGTTCGCCGGGACGTCCATGATCGGCGCGAGGAACATGATGAAGCCGTTGTCCTCGGCGACGTTGATGCCGACGGTGGCAGATCCGCGCGAGACCTGCGTGTAACCGTCTGCATCGAGCGGCGGGATCGCCACGCCGATCAGCTCGGAGAAGCGCTCCACGAACTCGGCGACGCGCTTACGGTCGGTCATGTTGCGAGCCCTCCCATCTGGCCGAGCGTCTTCACGCGCGGATGTGGAGTGGCAGCTTGCGCAGAACGGCTGCGGTCGCGCCGTCGAAGAAGAGCTTCCAGGCGCGCTTGAGCTCGCGGCCGTGGATCTGCTGATCCTCGTCCTCGTCGTCGTCGTCGTCCTCGTCCTCGTCCTCGTCGTCCTCTGCGACGAGCTCGTCCTTGAGCTCCTCGAGCACGTCGAGGAGGAACTGCGCGGAACCGACACGCAGGTCGCCGATCTCGATCGCGCCGTCGAACTCGACGGGCAGGTAGATCTCGGCGGCCGCGTCATTGCCGTCGAGGCGATCCAGGAACTCCGTGAGCACGTCGTCGTCCAGATCACCGACGGAGGCAACCTCGTCGTCGCTGTCTTCCGGGAGCTTCGGCGCGCCCATGCGGTCCATGCGCGCCTTGAGCTCGGCGATCTCGTCGTCTCCGAGCCGATCCGTCAGCGGTCCAATCTCGATCTCAGCCATTGCCTCTTCGTCCTCGAACGTCCTGGTATGCGCGCCACAGTGTGCGCTCCCGAGATGTTCCACGTCCTCCGCGTCCTGGTAAAGGCCCGTGCTACGGTCGCCCCATGAACGTCACGGTGCGAGTGCTCGGCACGCTCCTCGTTTTATCCGGTGGCCTCGCGGTCATCACTGCGTCTTCACCCGTGCTCGGATCCCCTGGCTCACCGACGGAGTCCCTCATCGATTCGGGGTCACAGCTCATCGAGGCCGAGGACTACACGGCGGCGCTGGACAAGCTCGACCGCGCCGCGCGGCTCGATCCGAAAGATCCGCGTCCCCACTACCTCGCCGCGGTTGCGTGGGAGAAAAAGGGCGACCTCACCAAGGCCGAGAAGGGCTTTCGCGAGGCGCTCGCCCTCGATCCGAAGCTGGCCGACGTGCGCGGGGAGCTCGGCGCGCTGCTCCAGGATCTCGGTCGCTCCGACGAGGCGGTCACCGAGCTGAAAAAGGCGGTGCAGCTTTCGCCCGAGCTCGGCGACGCATGGTTCAACCTCGGCCAGGCGGAGCTCAAGCGTCATCGATGCGCCGACGCCGAGGTCGCGTTCGGGCGCGCCGCTGCGCTCAAGGCAGGCGATCCCGATCCGCTCATCCAGCGCACCGTGGCGCTGCGCGAGTGCAAGAAGCCCGACGAGGCGGTCAAGACGGCGCGCCAGGCCGTGAAGGGCTCGCCGTCGAGCGCGCCGGCACAGGTCAACCTCGGGCTCGCGCTCGAGTCGCAGGGCAAGGTGGCCGAGGGTCGCGCCGCGCTCCAGGCCGCCACCCGCCTCAAGCCCGACTATGCGACGGCGTGGTGGAGCCTCGGCCTCCTCGAGCTGCACGCGAAGAAGCCGACGGAAGCAAAGGCCGCGTTCGAGCGCGCGCGCTCGCTTGCACCAACAGCGCCGCACATCGCTGATCTCGGCCGGGCGTGGCGCGACCTCGGCGACTTCGGCAAGGCGGAGGCTTACTTCAAGGAAGCGCTCGCCAAGGATGCGCACTTCTCGGCAGGCCACTTCTACCTCGCACAGCTCTACGCGGCGGGAGGTCGCTGCAGCGATATGAACGCCGAGCTCGAACGGAGCCAGGTGCCTGCGGAGAAGGCGAAGTCAGTCCGATCGAGCTGCAAGAGCAAGAAATAGTCGCTCGGAGGCAGGTCCGCTCGACGAGAGGCGGATCGCGCGCGTGTCCCCTCCGCGCGGCGCGAGCTCGACGGTGAGCCGATCGTCGGGCGCACGCTCGCCGATGCGCGAGAGCCACTCCACGACGAACACACACTCGCGCGCCTCGTAGTCGCGCCAGCCGATCTCGTCGAGTTCCTCCGGCGAGCCGAGGCGATAGAAGTCCGCGTGTACCAGCAGGAGGCGCGCGGCGTGCTCGTTCACGATGGTGAAGGTGGGGCTCGGGATGCGCTCGTCCGCGGGGATCCCGAGGCCTCGCGCGATGCCCTCCGCGAGGCGGCTCTTGCCGGCACCGAGCGGCCCCTCGAGCGCGATGAAGTCCCCCGCGACGACCGCGGCACCGATGCGCGCGCCGAGCGCGAGGGTGTCCTCGAGAGATTCGCTGACGAGCTCCCGCTCCACGAGTTCGTACTACCATGACGTCCGGTCATGCACACGCTCGTCGTCCTCCTGGGTCTCGCCGGTGCGCTGCGCGCGCAACAGCCGCTGTCGACGCGCACCGCGAGCTACCGCATCGAGGCCCGACTCGACGAGCCGAGCCGCGAGGTGCGCGGCCACGAGACGCTCACGTGGCGCAATGGTGGTCTCGAGCCCACGGACAAGCTCGTGTTCCACCTGTACATGAACGCGTTCAAGAACGAGCAGTCGACGTTCCTGCGGGAGCGTGTGGCGCACGACAGCCCCGCGATCCCCGATGGCAAGTGGGGGTTCGTCGAGGTCTCCGAGGTCGCGGTGCGGCGCGATGGCAGCGAGGTGCCGAGTACGCTCACGGTGCCCACCAAAGGCGATCAGACGCTCGCGACGCTCACGCTCGAGCGCGCGGTCGCGCCGGGCGAGTCGGTGGAGGTGCTCCTCGACTTCACCACGCGGCTGCCGGATATCGTCGATCGCACCGGGGTGCACGACGGCTTCTACGCCGTGGCGCAGTGGTTCCCGAAGGTAGCGGTGTACGCGTGCGAGCCGGAGTGTCGCTTCGTCGCCGACGAGCACCACGCCGACAGCGAGTTCTACGCCGACTTCGGAACGTACGACGTCACGCTCGATCTGCCGTCGCAGCTCGGGGTCGGCGCGACGGGCATCCGCACATCTGCGCGGGCAGAGGGCATGCGTCAGGTCGTCACGTATCACGCCGACGACGTACACGACTTCGTGTTCACCGCGGACGCGCGGTTCGTGGAGCACGCGACCGACGTCGACGACGGCTCCGGCCTGCCGCCCATCCACGTCGTGCTGCTGGGTCGCTCGTCGCTCGACGAGCAGGTCGCGCGACACCTCGCGGCGGCGAAAACGACGCTCGTGGAGCTCGGGCGGAGGCTCGGCCCCTACCCGTACACGCAGCTCACCGTCGTCGAGGTGCCCGCGGGCTCCGAGCAAGCGAGCGGCATGGAGTACCCCACGCTCTACTTCACGAGCGACGAGCCCACGCCACCCGGCGTCTACATCGCCGAGCTGACCACTGCGCACGAAGGCGCGCACCAGTGGTTCCAGGGGATGATCGCCAGCGACGAGGTCAACGAGGCCTGGCTGGACGAGGGCCTCACCGAGCTGGCCACGGGATGGGTGCTCGATGCCCTGACGCCGCCCCGTGGCCTCATCTACGAGCTCCTCGGTCATCGCGTGACGTACCGCGACTTCGAGCGGCTCGCCCTCCGCGGGGACGCGCCGGATGCCGTCGCGATCCCGTCGTATGCGTTCTCGTCGAAGTCGGCCTATGCGCAGCTCACGTATCGCAAGACGTCGCTCGTGATGCAAACGCTCGCCGCGCGGCTCGGCGGGCCGGAGATGGAGCGACGACTCCGTGCATACGCGGACGCACAGCGCTTCCACCACCCGCACCGCGCAGACTTCTTCGCCGCGTTCGATGGCATTCCGCCGGTACTGCGGCGCTTCCTCATCGACACCATCGAGCAGCCTGGTCGCTTCGACTACGCGATCACGCGCGTGACCACCGAGCCGAGGCGCGCGGACGAAGGCCTGTTCGACACGCCCGACGGCGGCGTCAGGGAGGTCGCGCACGCGACGCTCGATGGTGAGCGCCACAGCACGATCCTCGTCGAGCGCCTCGGTGACTATGCGCTCCCCGTGACGGTGCGAGCGACGTTCGCGGACGGCAGCGAGCGCGACACGCTCGTCGAGCTCGGCGAGACGCGGTGGCGGCGCATCGAGCTCGACAGCAAGAGTCCGCTCGTGGAGGCACGCCTCTACCCCGACCAGGACACGCCGATCGATCTCGACCGCTACGACGATGGCAAGCGCGTCACGCCGGACGCGGGCCCGCGCCGCACGCTCGTCACGAGCGCCGAGCTCGTCCTCGCGATGATGCTGTCCTGGGTGCTGCGATGATCGCCGACGCGTGGGCGCTCGTTCGTCGCGAGCCGCGGCTCCCCGTGATCCTCTTCATCGCGCTCGTACTACCATCGCTGCTCGGCCTCGTGCCGTTCGATCGCGCGCTCGCGCCCTGGCTCGACCTCGCGCCGACCGCGCGCGGCTTGCAGCAGACCACACTCGACGACACGCTCCTCGCCGAGCTGTTCGTGAAGGCGCGGGGGCTCTCGGGCGCGCTGACGGGCGGTGTGCTGGTGGCGCTGCTCGTCGCAGGCCCTGCGGTGTGGCTGGTCGAGGTGCTCGTCGCGCTGCGTGCCACGGAGTCGCGCATGCCAACGGGTCTCGCGTGCGCTCGCGGCCTGGGCGTCGTGCTCGTCGCGCTGCCGCTGCGCACGCTGCCGGCCGCCTTCGCCCCGGGCATTGCGTGGTCGGCGCGCGAGGCGCAGAGCTTCGGCGCTGCGTGGCCGGCGCTCGCGGCAGCGCTCGTCGCGTACGCGGTGACGTCTGCGTTCCTCGCGGTCCTCGTCGACGTGGCGCGTGGCGTCGCGATCACCGACGAGGCTCGCGGGCTGTGGAGCTGTCTCGGCGTCGCGGTCCGCGGCGTTCCTGCTTCGCTCGTGCTGCTCGAGCTCGCTTCGATGGGCGCGTGTATCGCCGCGGTGGCATGCACGCACCCGCTTGGGCTCTTCAACGGCGCGACGCTGCTGCTCGGCCTCGCCGCACTCGCGATGCGCGCGAGCTGCGTGACCATCGTCGTCGCAGCCGCTGCTACTTCAGGTGCAGCGTCTCGAAGTGCGTGAGGTCGCAGAACGCGCCGTAGCGCGACTCGATCTCCGACATCGTGACCGTGCGCAGACGGTCATGTGCGACGCCCTCGACGCAGAACGACGCCATCACCGAGCCGTGGAACATCGCGCGACGGATCGCGCCCGGATCGAACGAGCCCGTGCGGGCGAGCGAGCCCATGAAGCCGCCCGCGAACGTGTCGCCGGCGCCCGTGGGGTCGACGACCTGCTCGAGCGGATACGCCGGCGTCGCGAACACGCCCTGCTTGCCCCCGTGCTCGTAGAACAGCAGCGCACCGGCGTCGCCGCGCTTCACGATGATGGTTCGCGGGCCCATCTTGTGGATCGCGCGCGCGGCCTTCGGAAGGTTGTGCTCGCCGGACAACTGGCGCGCCTCCTCGTCGTTGAGGATGAGCGTGTCGATGCGCGCGCACACCTTCTTGACCGCGGCGAGCTCACCCTCGATCCAGAAGTTCATCGTGTCCATCGCGACGAGCTTCGGCTTCTCGACCTGGTCGAGCACCTCGAGCTGCAGCGCCGGGTGGATGTTGCCGAGGAACAGCATCTCGGCCTTGCGGTACGACTCGGGCAGCTTCGGCTTGAAGTCTGCGAAGACGTTGAGCTGCGTGTCGAGCGTGGTGCGGCTCGACAGATCATCGGAGTAGCGACCACTCCAGCGGAACGTCTTGCCCTTCGCGGAGGACAGGCCGGTGACGTCGACCCCACGCCCGCTGATGTACGCCTTGTGCTCCGACGGGAAATCCTCACCGACGACGGCGACGAGGCTGACCTTCGCGAAGTGCGCGGCCGAGATGGAGAAGAACGAGGCAGAGCCACCCAGCGTATCCGGGTAGACCTTGCCGCCGAGCTCCAGCGTATCGAGCGCGACCGAACCGACGACGACGACTCCGAGTGACATGGGCTCCCCTTACTCCAGATACTTTCCGAAGAGCGGAGCGAGCCGCCGCTTCGTCTCGTCGGGCATCGCCTCGCGCGAGGTCATGATGGCATTGCGTGCGGCGTCCGCGTAGCGCGACTTCGCGCCCGCGGGGATGAGCTCCACCGTTTTCTTCACGATGCTCTTCGCGAGCGCGACGTTCTTGTGCAGGAGCGCGACGACGGCCTCTACGGACACGTCCTCCTCCGTCTCGTGCCAGCAGTCGTAGTCGGTGGCGAGCGCGATCGTCGCGTAGCTCATCTCGGCCTCGCGAGCGAGCTTGGCCTCTGGCAGGTTGGTCATGCCGATGACGTCGACGCCCCAGGAGCGGTAGAGCTTCGACTCCGCACGCGTCGAGAACATCGGGCCTTCCATGACGACGTACGTGCCTCCCTTGTGCACCCGGGCACCGCAGGCCTTGGCGGCTTCGTACGTCCAGCCGGCGAGATCTGCGCAGATCGGATCCGCGAACGGCACGTGCCCCGCGATGCCGTCGCCGAAGAACGTCGACTCGCGCGCCTTCGTGCGATCGATGAACTGGTCGACGATGACGATGTCGCCGGGGTGGATGTCTTCCTTCATCGACCCGACGGCCGACACCGACAGCAGCCATGTGACACCGAGCTGCTTCATGGCGCAGATGTTCGCGCGGAAGTTGATCTCGTGCGGCAGGATGCGATGGCCTCGGCCGTGACGGGGCAGGAACACCATCTTGGTGTCGCCGAGGCGCCCGACGAGGAACTCGTCAGACGGCGCACCGAACGGCGTGTCGACGCGCACACGTTCGATGTCGGTGAGGCCTTCCATCTCGTAGAGGCCACTGCCCCCCAGGATGCCGACGACATTGCCGCTCTGTCCGCTCATGGTGGCCTCCCGTATCACGTGGCCGACGAAAGGGTCAAACCAGGCATGGTACGTTGACGGCGGACATGAGCGACGGTCCAGAGCAACTCCCGGACGAGGTGGCCGAGTCGCTGCGCGCGGCAGGTCGGCTGACCGATGCAGCCGCGGCGTACCGTCGGCGTGGCGATCTCGTCACCGCGGAGAAGCTCTACGCCGATGTGTGGGACTTTGCGACCGCGGCCGAGGTCGCGCACGAGCGCGGCGATCGCCCGGCGGAGCTCGGCCACCTCCTGTCTGCCAACGACCCGGTGCGTGCGGCGCAGGTCGCGCAGGAGATCGAGCGCGGCGGCGAGGCGGACCTGCGTCGCGCGGCCGAGGCGTTCGAGCGCCACCGACGCTTCGCGGAGGCCGGCGCGCTGCGCGAGCGACTCGGCGAGCTGCAGACGGCGCGTGAGCTGTATCGCCGCGGTCAGTCGCTCCTCGACGTCGCGCGGCTCGAGCGCGCGCTCGGTCGCATCCGGGAAGCAGGGCTCGCGTACGAGCAGCTCATCGCGCAGGATCCCGATGGGGCCGAGGCACAGCGCGCTCGCGTGCAGCTCGGTCAGCTCCTCGTCGCGCTCGGTCGGCCCGAGGAGGCTGCGCGTCACCTGCAGGCCGCGCGTCGTCGTGCACCGGACGATGCGGTCGTGCTCGAGGAGCTCATGGTCGCGATCGGCAGCCTGGGCTGGGACGCCGGCGCAGACGAGCTCCACGATGAGCTCGTGGCGAAGGTCCCGGGCACGCCGAGCCGCGCCGCGATCGTGGAGCGCCATCGTCCCGCACCTGTCGAGGGCGCGACGCGGCTCGCCGGGCGCTACGAGCTCGAGCGCCTGCTCGGTGCCGGCGCGTCGGGACGCGTGTTCCTCGCGCGCGACACGCTGAGCGGCCGCACCGTGGCCGTCAAGGCGCTCGCGGCACCGCACGAGGAGCGTGCACGCGAGAGCTGGGCGCGCTATTACGCCGAGGCCCGGCTCGTGGGGTCACTGCGTCACCCGAACGTCGTCGAGATTCTGGATGTCGACGAGGCCCAGGGCCTCGTGGTGATGGAGCACGTCGCGGGCGGCACGTTGTTCGACCGGCTCTACGTCGGTGAGCGCGCGCTGCCGGCCGAGCAGCAGCCGCTGGCCGACGGTCTCGTGAAGCGCTTGCTGCTCGACGTGCTCGACGCGCTGTCGGCCGTGCACGCGCGCGGCGTCGTGCATCGCGACCTCAAGCCGGCCAACCTCTTCTTCACGCCAACGGGCGATGTGAAGGTCGGCGACTTCGGCGCAGCACACCTTTTCTCCGAGGAGGCGACGCAGACCGCAGGCTTCGTCGGCACGCTCGCGTACATGGCGCCCGAGCAGATGAGCGGCGGCGCCGTCGACTTCACCGCGGATCTCTACGCGCTGGGCGCGATCGCCTTCCACGCCCTCACCGGCCGCTTGCCGTTCGTGGGGCCCGACTTCGTCGGGCAGCACCTCAACGATCCACCGCCACGTCCCACCGCGCTCGCGCCACGGCTCGATCCCGCGTGGGACGAGCTCGTCATCGCGCTGCTGCAGAAGGATCCGCGCGCGCGCATCGGCTCGGACGACGAGGTGCGTCGCCGAGTCGCGGAGATCGCAGTGCGCGACGTGGCGCCGGTCCCGGCGCGGGGCGAGCACGTCGTCGCGCACGCGAGCGCGAGTCCTCGTTACGTCGCGTCGAGCGTGCACTCCGATGGTGCCGGTGGTCCCGTATCACTGGGGACCGACACGCGCCTCGGCCGCGCCGTGCTCGTCGAGCGCCTCCCCGCCGACTACCTCGCGTCCCCCGCTGGATCCGCGCATCTCGCCTGGCTGCGCGCGTTCGCGCACGATGCGGGGCCACGGGTGCAGAGGCTCTTCGCGCTCGCACCGCGTGACGATGGCGGCGTCGACGCCGTGTTCGAGGCGCCGGCGGCCGGCGCAGTGCCACTCGTCGGTGCCCACCGGCTGGTCACCGCGAGCCTCACCGCGGTGCACGCGCGCGGCGTCGCCCACGGCTCCATCGCCACCTCGCTCGTGCACGAGCCCTTCGGCCCACGTCTCCTGCTGGCGGGTCGAGCACCGCGCGAAGGCGCCACGGTCGAAGGAGACCTGGCCGCACTGACCTAACGCGGGGTCGCCAGCAAGAGGACGGCGTGGTGCGCCATGCGCTGGCCGTTGTCGCTCGTTATCGGGCCGGGAGCGAGGCCGACGCCGAGCGCGATCGCGCCCTTCGTGAGGAGCGATCCCTTCAGGGATTCGGCGACCTGCTCGATCTCGGTCGCGATCGAAAAAACGCTGCGTACGGCGCTGTAACGGGCGCCGAGCGGCGTCATGGCGCGATCGATGACGGGCGCAGCCGTGCGCGAGTCGAGACGGCCATCCGCCATGTCGTGCGCGACGCTGCTCGCGATGCGATCGAGCTCGGGATCGGCGAGCGGCGCCGGCAGCCCACGCTGACGCCGCAGCTCCGCGATGCGCGCGCGCAGCTCGTCGGGACGCGCGGCCCGAAACGACGCCTCGGGTGCCGTGAAGAGCTGCGTGACGATGAGCTCCTTCTGGCCGCCCAGCGTCTCGGCGAGCGCGACGCCGATGCCAACGAACTTTGCGTCGGCGTTGAGGATGTTGCGGCGGTGACCGGGGCTCTCCATGAGGCCGCGTTCCACCTCACCGGGCGTCCCCGCGCGCGCGACGTTCTCGAGGATGAGCTGCGCGGGGATCTTCGCGCGCGCCACTCGATTCGAGGCATCCCCGGTCGTGGGTGATACGTGGCCGACGAAGTCGTGCACGAGCATGTCGCGGGAGTGGGCGCGAGCGACGTCGGTGAGCCGCGGATCGGCAAGGAGGCGCGCGAGCCCGGCGTGAGCGCGATCGGCGTTGAGCAGCGCGAAGAGCCTCGCCTCGGCAGCGGGCGCGTCAGTGACAGGCGGCTCCCTCGGCATCACGCGCAGGTCGAGCGTCTTCGGAGCGGCCACTCCGCAGTAGATGGGAAAGTTGGCGAGCACAGTCTCGCCGTAGCGATCCTCCGCGGCGACCTCGACCTGGTAACGACCCCGCTCGACGCCACAACGGAACGTCCCCGTGAAGCTGCGCGCATCACCGCCGAGGGAAATCGCGTCCGCGTGACCGTTCGGCGCCGTGACGAACGCGCTCGGCCGCTGGAAGCCACCGAGCAAACGACCGGCGAGCGGCGTCGGTCCACCGTTCAGGAGCTCGCGCGGCATCGGGCGGAGCTCGATGTACGAATCACCGAGCGCGACGACCACGCGCAGCGACTCGCCGTGCACCACCACCGCTGCACCGACGCGACTGTAGTGGCCCGAGCCGAGCGCGCGTGGCAGCTGCGTGCGGAGCTCGTCGAGCAGCTCGTCGTCCGCGCCCACCGACGCGCGAGCCACGATGAGGTGCGGCGACGGCTCGACGATTCCGTAGAGCCGGAGCGCGGACTCCACGAGCTCGTTGGACGGCGTGCCGCGATCGTCTTCGCGCCGCGCGCTCGCGATCGCGGTGACCGCGCGCTCGAGCCGCGCGTCCGGCCTCGGCTGAGTGCGACGCTCGGCCTTGGCGAGCTCCGCCGTCAGCGCCTCGATGCGTCGCTCGAGGTCGCTCCGCGGCGGTTGCGCGAGCGGGTCACCGTAGCGCGCGACGGCCGGATACGGCTGCGCGGCCGCCACGACGGGCAGCAGCACGAGCACGGCAACGAGAACCCTCCGCACGTGGCGCTAGAGGTCGATGCCGAAGGTCGAGCACTCCTTGCGGATGCTCGCCCTGTCGCCCGCGGCGACGTGGAGCCACGTGGGACGCGCATTGGTGAGATCGCGGCTGTGGCAGTGCGCGCGGGTCAGCAGCCCGTACGCACGCGGGGTCAGGCCGTACTGCATGCTGCGCCGCGCGAGCATGATGGCGCCCTGCATGTCCTTCCTCGCGAACGCGGCGTCCGCCTCGTCGAGGATGGCCGCGGCCTCCGGCGAGATCGCGGCCTGCGCGCCGTGCGGCTTTGCCACGTGCGGCCTCAGCGGCTCCGAAGGCTTGGTGTCCACCGGCTTGGTGTCCACCGGCTTGGTGTCCACCGGCTTCGTAGCCACCGGCTGCGGCCGCGCGCTGGGCGGCTTCTTGCCCATGAACTCGACGACCGCGAACGCGCCCAGGCCACCCACGATGATCGCCGCGGCGAAGAACATCCACGGCTTGCCGCCGCGCTGCTGCACCGACGGCGCGGACTCCACCTCGCCACGCGCCTGCGACGTGTGCGGGTCGACGGCAGTCCGCTCGCCGGCCGCCGCGACGACGGGCGCGCCCTGCGTGATGGCGCGACGATCCGTGGTGGCGAGCCCACGTCCGGTGAGGGCCTCGATGAAGCTCGACACGTCGGGGTACCGATCGGACGCGACCTTCTGCATCGCGTGCTCGATGGCCGCAGCGACAGCCAGAGGCACATCGGGCACGAGCTGCTGGAGCGGCGTCACCGGCTCGTACACCACCTTGAACACGACCTCTGCCAGCGAAGCACCGAGGAACGGCGGCCGTCCCGAGAGCATCTCGTAGACGATCGCAGCGAGCGCGAACACATCGGTGCGTCCATCAATCTCGTTGTTCTTGCCGAGCGCCTGCTCGGGCGCCATGTACTGCGGCGTGCCGAGCAGGACCGCGTCCTGCGTCTGCACCGTCTGCGAGTTGCGGATCTTCGAGATGCCGAAGTCGAGCACCTTGACGTGGTCGACGATGTTGCCATCGACCTCGCGGGGAACCAGGAAGATGTTGCCGGGCTTCAGATCACGATGGACCACCTGGTTCGCGTGGGCGGCCTTCAACGCCGAGCCGATCTGCCTCGCGATGGCGAGCGTCTCGCCGAGCGGCACGGGACCTCGCGCGAGCCTCGCCGCGAGATCCTCTCCGTCGAGATACTCGAGGACGAGGTAGGGTGAGCCGCTCGGCAGCGTGTTCCAGTCGAGCACCTCGATGATGTTGGGGTGGCCGATGCGCGACGCGATGTCCGCCTCGCGACGGAAGCGCGCGTACGCCTCGTGGTCCGCGCTCGCCTGCGCATGGAGGACCTTGACCGCGCACCGCTTACCCGGCAGGCGGAGGTGGCTCGCTTCCCACACCGCGCCCATGCCGCCTTCCCCGAGCACCCGCACGATCTCGTAGGTGTCGCTGAGGATGCTTCCTATCCTGACCTCGAGGTTCGCCGAAGTTGCCATGAGCGTCCGCGAGTATACTCGGAAGCATGTCCACGCATCGCGCGCTGGTGCTCACATCGGCCATCACCACTGCCCTCGGATCGGCACTCTGCCTCGGACCGCCCCTCGCACACGCAGCACCACACCGACATGCAAAGGTCGCGGAACCCGAGGACGACACCGTCGACCTCGGCGCAGCGCGCGAGAAGCTGCGCGCGTTCACCGATGGCAAGAAGCACTACATCGTGCTCGTTCCGTTCGACTTCTCGGGCCAGATGTTCTTCTACGGCGACGGCACCGACTTCTACATGCAGCGCGGGTTCGGCGGCAGCAAGAACGGCGAGCTCTCGTTCTCGCGCTCGTTCTGGGACCCGCGCGTGAACGCCGGCGTCGAGGCGATGTTCCGGTATCGCGACAAGCGCTACACGCTCACGTGCTCGAAGCGCGACACCGAGTTCCACCCGCTCTCCACCGCCGAGTCCTCGGCGCTGCTCGGCGCCGCGCACTTTCACCACGCACGCTGGAAGTGGCAGAGCTACTGGCTCGCGCGCGACGAGCACGCTCGCTACTACTACGTCGATCGCCTGCGCGAGCCGCCTGGCAACAACGCGTTCCGTCTCTTCGTGGGGCCGAAGGGTGACCTCAAGCAGCAGAAGATGACGAACGTGGTGTCCGACTCGAACGGCGACATCTTCTCGACCAAGTCAGGGGAGCTGCGGCTCATCTCGAGCGCGAGCGAGGGAAAGTGGCTCTCCGGCAAGCAGCGCACCGAGCTGACGGTCGTCCCGATCGAGGACAACCACGTGACGCTGTACACGGACCTCGGCGTCTACACGGGGCAGCGCCTCGGCACGCCCTGCGACGACATGTAGCGCCCCTGCCGTGACGGTTGTCAGCAGGGGCGCCTGTCCTACTGGTTGCTGTCTTCGAGGAGCTGTCTCGAGGGCTTCGGCATCGGGCGGAAGCGCTTCGCCAGGCCGGCATCGGTGGCCGGAGCAGCCGGCGCTTCCTGCTTCACGACCGGCGCGACGACCGGCGCCGTGGGCGCCTGGCCGGGGACGTTGCCCTTGTCGTCGCCGAAGACGAGCGTACCGAAGCGGTCGAGGGCGTGGAAGTCGCCCACCATCGGAGGCGACCACGCCGATCCGATCGGCGAGCGCGCCGCTGGCTGGTCCATGCGGAAGAAGTTCACGCGCCACTCGGTGCCGAGCACCGGCGGCACGTTCTTCATCTGCTTCTCCTGACCGCGCGCCGCGACGAGCGGGATGGAGAGCTCGGCGATCCAGCCCTTGTCGACATCGCCGCGCGCATCGACGGTGCCATCGACGGTGACGCCGGCGACCATGCCCGACTCCCACTCGTTGACGTTCTTGCGGTACGACGGCAGGTACGAGTCGAACGTCGCACCCTTCGGGTTGGCCTCGAGCTCGACGTACGTCTTGCCGTCTCCGTCGGCGTCGATGAACACCTCGACGGCCTCCTGGCTGTAGAGCTTGTCGTCGTGCTTCGTGAGCGTCGACCACACGTCCTTGTCGGCCATCTCGAACGCGACGTAGAGGTTCTTGTCGTCCCAGAGCACCTTCGCAGAGGTGTCCTGATCGACGATGCCGCCGTCCATGGTGCGGACGAAGAGGCCCGTCGACGACGCGGTCTTCCATGCGGCCTCGTCGAGCTTGCCGTCCGCCTTGATGCTGCCGTTCTTGACCTTCGTCGCGACGATGCGCTTCTTCGGCATCTCCTTCTGCGCGCCGACGACCTTGAGCTTCGCCACGATGATGCGGTTCTCACTGTCGTGTGGACCGCTCGTGACCTTGAGCCGCAGCGGGCCCTTCCACGCACCGACGTAGAGATCGACCTCGTCGGATGGCCACGTCGTCGGGATCGAGACGCGGTGGATGTCGCGGATGATCTCGCCCTTCTTCCACAGCGCGAGCGGATACTTGCCGCCGATGGGCGTGTGGTCGGCGTTGAGGTGGCTCTTCTTCCCGTCGGGGCTCTCGAGGTGGATGAAGATCTTCCAATCGTCACCAACGGGATTGAGGACCTTCCAGTAGTGCGTGATCGTGAAGGCCTTGCCGGGCGTAACCTCGGCGACGTCGATGTCGGCGCCGAGGTACACGAGCTTGTCCTCGAGCTGCGCGTTCACCGGGATCTTCGGCGTCGGCTCGGTGGTGAGGATGTGTTCGTGAGCAGCCTTGATGTCGTCCTCGCTCGGCATGTCGGAGTTCTGCTCGACACAGCCGGACGCGAAACCGAGGACTACGGCGATGCAGAGAAGGCTGGGGAGCGTGACGAGGTCGTGCAAAGCCAAGCGACGTGACATGAGGATCCTCCGCGAACGTGAGTTACGCGGCGGTCTTAGCCCGACAGCCCTGCCGACCGCAAGCGGCTCCGACCAGCAGCCCCTGCCGGAAGTGCACCTGCTAGAAGTGCACCTGATAGAGCGGCGCGGTCTCGGCACCGTGCGCCTGCGACGGCACCACGGCGCGGTCGAGCAGGTGCGTGCCGTCCACCGGCGACGGCACCTTCGCGTCGTAATAAACGGTCGAGGCGGCATCGTGCGTGTAGATGACGGAGACGACGATGACCGTGACGATGACGGCGACGCCGAGGCCGACGATGAGGCCGACCCACCACAGGCTGCGCTTCTTCTTGTGCGGCGGCGCGGTCATGCCCGGCGGCTGGGCGGCGTACGGGTCCTGCCCCACGATCATCGGCGGGGGCTGGTTGTTTCCGTCCATCATCGGCGGGGGCGGGTTGTCCTGCGACGAGTCCGGCTGCTGGACCGTCGGCGGCGGCTGCTGCCCGAGCTGCGCCTCGAGCGAGGAGATGCGACCCTCGACCTCGGCGCGGTTCGCGGCCTTCGGCGACGTCTCGAGGTAGCGCTGGTAGTACTTCACGGCGACCTTGCGACGACCGAGCTTCTCGTTCGCGAGGCCGATGTTGTACGCGAGCACGGGCGACGGACGCAGCGCCTCGGCCGCCTTGAACTCGCGGATCGCCGTCGGAAAGTCGTTGGCCGTGTACGCGGCACGACCGGCGGCGAAGTGCTGCTTCGCCGAGGCCATCGTCGGATCGTCGGCAGCGGGCGTCGCCGCGGTTGCCGGTGGCGGCGGCTGGTTCTCGCGCGCGCGCGCGACGTCGGGCCAGAGGGTGGCCCAGACGAAGGCCATGCAGGTGAGGGTCGCGAGGATCGCAGAGCGGCGCATTGCAGAGCTCCTGGTGGCTGGTGCTGGTGAGGCCTAGTACGGATTGATGATCTCGGAGCCCTTCTTCGGGTCCTCGCTCTGGTGCTTGACGGTCGGCGGCTTGACCGCGGGTGGGGTCTTCGTCGGCGCGGTCGTGAACGGCGGTGGCGTATCCTTCGGCCTGGTGCTCGCGACGCGCGCGAGCCGCACGATCTTCCTCGCGTCGCTGTCGTCCTTCAGCGTGACGGCCTGGGTCACGTAGCCGGCCTTGCGCAGGACGATCGTCTCGGCCTTGCCACCGACGAGCACGATGTTCGCGGGGGTATCGCCGAAGCGCACGTCACCTCTCAGAATCTCTGCGCGTGCGGGCTCGCTGTCGATGAGGATCGTCACATCCTTCGCGACGAGGGTGGTTGGCTGACCGGACGTCTTCTCGACCACCGGCACCTTCTTCTCGACCACCGGCACCTTCTTCTCGGCGACGGGCGTCCTGTCCGTCGTCGTCGCCGGCGCGTGCGAGAACAGCACGACCGCGGTGACGAGCCCGACCAACGCCACGGCGGCGCCGACGAGCACGCCCGCGCGGCGCTCCTTGCCGGAGACGATATCGACCGACGACGTCGCGGCCTGCACCTTCATGCTCGGCGGTAGCGGCGTCGAGGGCGCGGCGCGCGGACTCGACGGCGTCGCCGAGGGCATCTGGCTCGAAACCTGGGCCGAGATGGAGCCCGAAGGCACGCGCAGCACGTTGGGCGCGTGCTGCTCGGCGAGCACCAGCAGCTCGCCGAGCAGCTCGTTCATCGTCTGGTAGCGATCAGCGACCTCCTTCGCCATCGCGCGCAGGATCACCGCCTCGACCTCGGGCAGGATATTGCGTTCGGGCGACAGCAGGTGCGGCGCCATCGGCTCGACGGTGATGTGCTTCGTGAGGATGCCCATGAAGCTCTCGGCTTCGAAGGGCACGCGGCCCGTGAACAGCTCGTACATGATGACGCCGACCGAGTAGATGTCGGTGCGGTGATCGAGCGCGCGACCGAGTGCCTGCTCGGGCGACATGTAGTGAGGCGTCCCGAAGATCGTTCCCGTGCGCGTGAGGCTCTGCGATCCCTCCGCACCGGAGACCTTGGCAATGCCGAAGTCGAGGATCTTCGCGATGACGCGACCGTGCTTCTCGGCGAGGAACACGTTCTCGGGCTTCATGTCGCGATGGACAATGCCCTTGGCGTGTGCGGCCGACAGACCACGGCAGACCTGCATCAGCAGGTCGAGCGCCTCGTCGAGCGCGACCGGTGGCGGCGTGCGCATGCGGTCGGACAGCGCACGCCCCTGCAGGTACTCCATCGCGAGGTAGACGGAGCCGTTCGGCAAGGTCGCGAAGTCGTCGATCTCGACGATGTTCTCGTCACCGATGGAGGACGCGCTCCACGCCTCCTGCCGGAAGCGCGCGACCGCCTCCTGGTTGGAGACGATCTCCGGGCGCAGGAGCTTGATGGCGAACCGCTTGTTGATGTTGAGGTGCTGGGCCTCGTAGACCTGCCCCATACCGCCTTCGCCGAGCAGCCGCACGATGCGGTAGCGCTCGGCGAGGACGGTGCCGACGAGATCCGCGTGCCCTGCGCCTGGGTCGACGACGAGCGGCGTGCCGTCTCGAGAGCAGAACGCGACCTCGTTGCCGTAGCGCGAGTTGCACGCGGGGCAGACCTTCGGTGTGAGGGCGGGTGCTTCCACGAAGCCGGAATTATTGCGCACACATGCTCCCTTGTAAATTGAGCCAGGCCATCGCCGGGACGCTTTGCCTGACGGCGTGATCGAAAGGAGGTGCGGTGTTACCGTGCGCGGCTCATGCAGACCGGTGTCGACAAGGAGCTCGCGCAGCGCGAGGCAGTGTTCGCAGGTGATCCAGAGCGCGCGGGTGTCGTCGCTGCGGCGCGGCGCTTCAAGGCGAGCTGGTTCGAGCTCGGGGAGTCGCTGTCGCGAGTCCGTCGAGAAGAACGCTGGAAGGCCTGGGGACATTCATCGTTCGAGGACTATTGCAAAAAGGAGCTGCATCTTCGTCGGGAGACCGCCGACAAGCTGACCGGCTCGTTCTCGTTCCTGCGCGCGCGCGCCCCCGAGGTCGTCGCGCGCGCCTTCTCGACGGCGGCCGACGACGAGCTGCCGCTGCCCGCGTACGGCGCGGTCGACTTCTGGCGTCGCGCGGAGGAGGCCGAGGCACCGGCCGAGACCATCGACGACATCCGCCGCCAGGTCCTCGACGAGGGCGCGTCGCTCCCGCGCCTCAACAAGCAGTACCGCGAGGTCCTCTTCCCGCTCGACGACGAGACGCAGCGCGAGAAGCGCCGCAACGAGCTCCGCCATGTCACCGCGAGGCTCACCGAGCTCCTCGCGCACGGCCGCGAAGAGGGGCTGGTTCCCGTCGAGCTCTCCGCCGAGCTCGAGGAGCCGCTGCAGCGGCTCGCCGGCCTCGTCGCGAAGGCGAAGGGCAGCAAAGAGATCAGCCAGGCGTCGTAGAACCCGCGGGGCCGCCGCGACCGGCCAGGCGAGGACGAAAGACAGTCGGCGGCGAAATCCGAAGCCGGGTCGGCAGAGAAGCGGTTGCGGAGGGAGTGCGCTTGGTGCTACGAGGGCCGCCAAATGCGCGCCCTCGTGGTTCTAGTCATTCTCGGTCCCTGGCTCGGCCTCTCGCTGATGCTCGCCGGCTGCGGTCCTGCCTGCGACAGCAAGAACGCCTGCGCGGTCACCGGCAAGCCGGGCGACGTGGACGTGTGCGATGGCAACGACTTCATCACCTGCGACAACAAGCACCGCGGTCAGGAGATCTTGTGCCCCGCGGCAGAGGCCAAGAAGGCCGTCTGCGGCGCCGACGGCTGGTCGTTCGAGTCGGGCGGCGAATAGAGCTCCGCGAAGCGGCCCGTGGTCGGGTCGTAGGCCCGCACCTTGCGCGTGACGATGCGCGCGGGGGCATGCAGCGACGGCGCAAGGTCGTAGATGTGGTAGCGCGCCCGCCGGTCGGGACGCGGATCCGCGTAGGTCGCCGAGCCCACGCCGGACACGGGGATCGGTCCGTTCGGCCCGTCGAGGCGATCGTCGAGATCGCGGTGCTCGTGGCCGTGTAGCACCAGCTCTGCGCCGACGCGCGCGAGCACCTTCGCGAACTCGGCACGGTCGCGCAGGCCTCGCAGAATCGAGTGGCGGTTGGCGACGGGTGGATGGTGCAAGAGCACGATGCGGAACAGGCCGCGACGGCCGAGCTCGTCGAGGCGCTCCTCGAGCCGCATCAGCTGACGTCGACCGAGCGACCCCGAGGCGAACGGCACAGGTGAAGGCCGCGCTGTCGACAGACCGATGAGCGCGATGGGCTCGCGAACGCGCACGAACGGGAACGTGTCGTCGCCCGAGTCCGACGTCGCGTACGGGGAGAGGTGCGAGTGGAACGGGCGGCGCAGCAGCGCGTCGACGGTGTAGACGTCGTGGTTGCCCGGCACGATGGTGACGTGGCGCGAGCCGATGTCGAGCCGATCGAGCAGCCGTCGCGCGAGGCGGAACTCGCTCTCGAGCGCGAGGTTGGTGAGGTCGCCGGTGATCGCTATCTCGTCGAGCTGCTGCTCGTTGAGGTCATCGAACAGCGCCTCCAGGATCACCCGCGGGTGCTTCTCCTTTCGGTGCAGGCGCAGGTTGACCATGCCGGCGAGGCGCTTGCCGAAGAACGGCAGCAGCCCCGTGTTCTCGAGGGAGAACGCGTGCAGATCGGACAGGTGCGCGAGCCGCATCGCTACATCCCCTGCGGGCCGTTGTCCGGCGAGGGCGCGTGCGCGAGGTGCCGCGGCGTCGTGTCCTTGAACGGACCGCGTAGTGGCCAAAGATGCAGGAGCGGCTCCGGATCGATGAAGAGCTCGATGTCCCCCGGATGCGCGCGCACGCCGATCTGGAAGTGGAGATGCGGACCCGAGTGGAAGATGCCGGTCTCGCCGACGGTGCCGATCGGATCACCGGCCTTGACGGGCACCCCTGATCTGAGGCCCTGACGGACGGTGTCGAGGTGCATGTAGGAAGTGGTCAACGTGCCGCCGCGATGGTTGAGGCGGACGTAGCGGCCCTCGTTGCCGCTGTCGTCCTCGACGACACGCTCGACGACGCCGTCGTGCGCGGCGAAGACCCACTCGCCCTTCTCCTCCCCGAGGTCGACGCCACAGTGGCCGTTCCGGCACGCCTCGGGGCGCAGGCCCTCGCGGGGCGCGCCGAAGCGACGCGTGTTGCGAATGGGCAGGCGACGCACGGGACCCGCCAGCGGGTGCAGCCACAGATCGCGCTCGGGGATGTCGGAGAGAGGGATGCCCGCTGCGGGAGTGGCCGAGGCCGACTCGAGGATCTTCAGCGCGTCTTCGACGGTGAACGCGGCTGGCACGATGGACGCCTCCGCGCTCGCGACCGTCGCCTTGATGGGGTGACCCTTGCGGAGCGCGACGCCGAGCACGATGGCGCCGCACACCGCGACGGCGGCGAACGTATACATCCAGCGACGGCTGGGATGGTCGGGCGACGCGGCCAACATGTGGTCGACGAAGCGACCTGCTTCACCATCGGCGTGCTCGGCCGCAGCTCGGCATGTCTCGGAGCAGAACGCGCGCACTCGACCCGCGGTGACGATGAGCGCACGGGCGCGCAGCGGGTCGAAGACCTTGTCGCAGACGGGGCACGTGCTGGGCTCGACTTGCATCCGGGTGGCGCAGCTTCGCGCGTGGTGAAGGAATCCTTGTCGGGTTCCTCTCTCTAAAGGTAGGTCGCGATCCAAATTGCCGTCAACCCGCAAAAGTCCGCGCGCGAACGTGTGGGTGGAGGCGCACATCGCTGACGCGACGCGTGACGCTGCGCGCGTCTCTGTCTAGTATCCGCGCCATGTCTTCTGCGCCTCCGACGACCTTCCTCGAACGCCACCCGCGCACACACCGCACGGGCGAGCTCCGCGCCACACACATCGGCTCGGAGGTCGTCCTCATGGGCTGGGTCGGCACGCGCCGCGATCACGGCGGCCGCATCTTCATCGACCTCCGCGATCGTTCCGGCATCGCGCAGGTCGTCTTCGGCCCCGACGTCGACACGACCGCGCACGGCCTCGCCGGTGACCTGCGCTCCGAGTTCTGCATCGGCGTGCGCGGCAAGGTCATCTCGCGCGGCGACAACATCAACACCAAGATCCCCACCGGCGAGATCGAGGTCGAGGCGATGGAGCTGCACGTCTTCTCGAAGTCGGAGACGCCGCCGTTCGAGATCACCGACGACACCGACGCGGGTGAGCAGGTGCGCCTCAAGTATCGCTACCTCGATCTGCGTCGCCCCGCCCTGCAGAACAACTTCGTGCTGCGCTCGAAGCTCTACCGCGCGACGCGTGAGCACTTCTACGACTCGGGGTTCCTCGAGCTCGAGACGCCGTTCATGGTGAAGTACACACCGGGCGGCGCGCGGAACTTCCTCGTGCCGTCGCGGCTCAACCCGGGCCACTTCTACGCGCTCGCCGAGTCACCGCAGATCTTCAAGCAGCTCTTCATGGTGGCGGGCATGGATCGCTACTTCCAGGTCGTGCGCTGCTTCCGCGACGAGGATCTGCGTCTCGATCGTCAGCCCGAGTTCACGCAGATCGACGTCGAGATGTCGTTCGTCTCGGAGGAGCAGATCTACGCGACGATGGAGGGCCTCGTCTGCCGCATCTGGAAGGAGCTCCTCGGCGTCGAGCTCGCGCGTCCGTTCGCGCGCATCCCATACGACGAGGCGATGGGCAAGTACGGCGTCGACAAGCCGGACCTGCGCTTCGATCTCCAGCTCACCGACGTGACCGCCGTGTGCAAGCAGCACGATGGAGCGGGCATCGCGCTGTTCAAGAGCGCGCTCGATCAGGGCGGCATCGTCAAGGCGCTGCGCCTTCCGGTGAAGGACGCGGGCAACATGAGCCGCACCGAGGCCGACAAGCTCGAGGAGTTCGTCAAGGGCTTCGGTGCCCGCGGCCTCGCGCGCGCCAAGGTCGCAGAAGGCGGCGAGTGGACGCAGAGCCCGCTGTCGAAGACGGTCACGCCCGAGGGTCGCGCCGCCATCAACGCTGCCGTCGGTGCGGAGCCGGGCGACTACGTGTTCTTCCAGTTCGGTCGTCCGAAGCTCGTCAACGCGGTGCTCGGCGGGCTGCGCCTGCACCTCGGTCACAAGCTCGGCCTCGTGCAGAAGGGCCAGTGGCGCTTCTCGTGGGTCACCGAGTTCCCGATGTTCGAGTACGACGACGAGGGCCAGCGCTTCGTCGCGGCGCACCACCCGTTCACGGCGCCGCGTCCCTCCGATGTCGACGCGTTGAAGAGCGGCGATCCGGAGCAACTCCATGGCGTGAAGGCGCGCGCGTACGACCTCGTGCTCAACGGCAACGAGATCGCCGGCGGCTCGCTGCGGATCTACCAGCCCGACGTGCAGGCCGCGGTGTTCACCGCACTCGGCCTCTCCGTCGACGACTTCAAGGCAAAGTTCGGCTTCCTGCTCGACGCGTTCAAGTTTGGTCCGCCTCCGCACGGCGGCATCGCGTTCGGCGTCGATCGCCTCGCGATGCTCCTGTGTGGCGCCGACTCACTGCGCGACGTCATCGCGTTCCCGAAGACGCAGAAGGGCACGGACCTCATGACCGACGCCCCGACGCTCGTGCAGAACGCGCAGCTCGAGGATCTCTTCATCGCGTCGACCGCACCTGCAGATCCGTCGACCTGACCTTACATAAGACCGTCGTGACCGCCCTTGCAGCACGCGCCGCCGCCCTCCGCGCCCTCGCCGACTCCACCTTCGATCTCCTGATCGTCGGTGGAGGCATCACGGGCGCGGGCGTGGCGCGCGACGCTGCGCTGCGCGGCCTTTCGGTCGCGCTCGTCGAGAAGGACGACTTCGCCTCCGGCACCTCGTCCAAGTCGACGAAGCTCGTGCACGGTGGGCTGCGCTACCTCGAGCAGGGCCACGTGCGCCTCGTGTTCGAGAGCGTGAGCGAGCGAGCGCTCCTCATGCGCCTCGCGCCACACCTCGTGCGCCCGCTCGAGTTCCTCGTGCCGTCGTACCGCGGCGACAAGCCGGGGCTCTTCATCCTCGACTGCGGCCTGTGGCTCTACGACGCGCTGTCGGGCTTCACGTCGCCGAAGATCCACAAGGCCTATCGCCGCGGCGACGTGCAGAAGCTCGAGCCCGGCCTGCGGCGCGAGGCGCTCAACGGCGGCATCGTCTACTACGACTGCGCCACCGACGACGCACGCCTCACCATCGAGAACATCATGGACGCGCGGGCCGCCGGGGCCATCGCGCTGAACCACGTGCGCGCGCTGCGGCTCCTCACGGAGGGCGAGAAGTTCGTCGGTGCGGAGGTGGAGGCCGACGGACAGACCATCCCCGTGCGCGCGAAGGTCGTCATCAACGCGACCGGCCCGTGGTGCGATGAGCTGCGCGCCACCTACGGTGCGTCGCAGATCTTGAAGCCCACCAAGGGCGTGCACATCGTCGTCGACTCGAAGCGCCTCCCGCTCGGGCGCGCGCTGCTCGTCAAGGAGCAGAAGCGCGTCGTGTTCTGCATCCCGTGGGGCACGCGCTCGGTCATCGGCACCACCGACACGTTTTACGAGGGCGCGCCCGAGGACGCCGACGCCGATCGCAGCGACGTCGACTACCTGCTCGAGGTCGGCAACCACTACTTCCCCGACGCCAAGCTCCAGCTCGACGACGTGCTCGCCACGTGGTCGGGCCTCCGTCCGCTGCTCAAGCCGCCCGGTGGTGAGAGCGCGTCGGCGGTCTCGCGCGAGCACCACCTCGAGGCGCAGCCCGGCCTCGTCACGGTCGCGGGTGGCAAGCTCACGACGTACCGCCGCATGTCGGAGGAGGTCGTCGAGCTCGCGGGTCAGCAGCTCGGGCTCGACAAGCCGAGCGCCACGCGTGAGCGCCCGCTGCCCGGCGGCGTCGGCGTCAACGGCCAGGAAGGCCTCCGAGATCTCGAGCGCAAGATCGTCGGGCTCGATCCCGACATCGTCACGCACCTCGTGAGGACGTACGGGGCGCGCGCGCCCGACGTGAAGGCTCGCATCGACGCCGACACGACCCTCGGCGAGCGCCTCGATCCGGAGCTGCCGTTCGTGCGGGCGGAGGTGGACGAGGCCGTCGATCACGAGCAGGCGCTCGGACTGCGAGATCTGCTCGAGCGTCGCGTGCCGCTATCGCTCCACGGTCGCGATCAGGGGCTCGCGGCGGCACCGGAGATCGCCCGCCAGATGGGCGCGAAGCTCGCGTGGACCGACGCCGACGTCGCGCGCGAGGTCGCCTCGTATCGCACCGCCATCGAGGCCACGCGCCGCTTCCGCACGTGAAGACGCGCGTCATCGGCTAGGGGTTTCCTCAGTTGATGGTTGTCCCCTGGCAAAAGCCGCCGGTGCAGGTGTCGCCCATGGCGGCGTTGCAGCAGTCGGCCGTCGTCGAGCACTTCTCGCCGGTCTGGTGGCAGCCCGTCGGAGCGTCGACGCAGACGGGGCCCGTGCCGGTGTCGCGGCAGAAGCCACTGCAGCACTCGTAGCCGGCCGCGCAGCTCGACGTGACGGCGGTCGCCTTGCAGACCGAGAGCGCCCAGTAGCCGAACATGTTGATCGAGGTCTCGTCCTGCCCCGGGAGCCAGAACGCAGGGTGGCTCGGATCGGCCGCGCCCGTCGCGAGATCGACGGCACCCACCCACAGCTGCTTGTGGTTGCCGTACGTGGGATCACCGGTGATGTCCTTCATCCGGTTGCCGTAGTCGCGCGGCGTGGTGAAGACGACCCACGAGTAGCCCCCCTCGGCGATGGGGTTCACCGTCGGGTTGTAGTTGATCTGCTGGTTGGATGCGCCGAGGTACGACGTGCCGTTCATCGCGTCGAGCTTGACCGCGGTGGCGTTCGCAGCGACGGGCACGACCCAGAGATCGTCGTGACCGTGGGTATTCGTCGTGCCATTGAAGTACTTCGCGCGCGAGTAGTCGCCACGCTGGAAGAAGATGCTCTTGCTGTCGGGTGAGAAGCTCGGGAACGCGATGGCGTCGCCGATCCCCGCCGAGGTCACGACCACGCGCGGGTTGGTGAAGCTGTGGGCCGCCTCGTTGAAGTCGTACACGGTGAGGCTCGCGGTCCGGTACTCGATGGGATAGCCGAAGCCGGCGTCACAGCTGGAGCCGATCGCGAACAGCGTGCCGTCGGGGGAGAACGCGGGATCGCAGAGGTTCGTGACGCCATCGAGCTCGGAGGTCACCTGCGCGCCCGTCGCGGTGTCGATGAGGCGAATGCTCTTCGGCACGTCGTTGACCGCCGCATACTTCCCATCGGGCGTGAGCGACGTGTAGATCCCATTGACCTGATAGTCGCTCACCGACGTGATGGCCTGCGTCGCGAGGTTCACGGAGCCAGTGGGGCCGTACGAGCCCCCTCGCGCGAAGATGCTCGTGAGCGTCGAACCGTCCTTCGACACCGCGTGACAGGCCACACACCGCTTGTTGCTGTTGTTGCTCTCCCACGGCGGGCTGAGCGGCGCCGACGAGTCGAGCGGTGTTGGCGTGCCGAGCTGATCGAAGGCGCCGGAGTCGAACGTGAGCTGCCGGGCGCCCGTCGACACGTCGAGCGTGACGAGCTGCCCCTCGAATACCGCCCAGTAGTAGATGGTGCCCCGGAGGTTCGCGTTGGCGAGCGTCCACGTCTGGGCGGCCGACACGTACGCGTCGCCGTTGGCGTCGAGGCGGTGCACGTCGACGGTGACCATGCCCGGCGCTGCGCTCGCGCCGAGCGCGGTCCACAGCGCCTGGTCGAGCGTGTAGCGGCTCGGATTCACGACGGGCCCGTAGTACGTGAAGTCGAAGGCGCCGCCGGTCATGTGCACGCGGTAGACGTCGGCATCGAGACCGCCCGACCACATGAGCTCGGGTGCGAGCAGCGCGCGCGGGAACACCGTCTTGTCGTACGGGTAAAGGAGTCCTGCGATGAGCGGATCGCTGGCGCTCGCGAGGTCGAGCTTCGTGCGGTCGGCCGGGTCGATGGTGCCGCTCGTGACGACGAGCGAGAGCGACACGTTCACCGTGCCGGTGGCCGTCGTGCTGCCCGACGTGGCCGTGATGGTAGCCACGCCGTACGCGTTGCCGACCGCGCTCACCACGCCCGAGCCGACGCCGACCTGCGCGATGTCGTAGCGATCGAGCGACCAGCTCGCGGTCACGGGTCCCGTCGTGCCATCGGCGTACGTGGCCACCGCGGAGAGCGCGACCGATGGCAGCTGCGCCGGATTCGTGACGGACAGCGTGGACGCTGCCGGCGAGATCGCGAGGCCGGTGATCGCGCCGTGCTCGCCTATCGAGCCGTCACCGCCGGTCGTGCTGCCGTCGGTGTGATCGCCTCCAGAGCTCTTGTGGCACGCACCGAGGCAGAGCGCGAGAGCGACGAGGACACGCATCTTCATGCACTCATTGTATCGCCGCGCAGCCACGACGCGGCAACGATGTATGCTCCACGACCCATGTCGCACACCGTCGTGATCGTGAACCCCAGCTCGGCGGGCGGCCGCACCGGCAAGAAGTGGAGCAAGCTCTCCGCGCTCCTGCGGGAGGCCTACGGTCCGTTCGAGGACTGCTTCACCGAGGCTGCCGGCGACGGCGAGCGCCTCACGCGGCAGGCCATCACGGAGGGCGCTGCGACCGTCATCGCCGTCGGTGGCGACGGGTCCATCAACGACGTGGTGAACGGCTTCTTCGATGCGCGTGATCCAGCGCGTCGCTGCAAGACCGCGCTCGGCGTGATCCCGCTCGGAACCGGCGGCGACTTCATCCGATCGATCGGCGTGCCGCGCGATCCGGTGCTCGCCGCGCGCGCGCTCGCCGCTGCAGCGCCGCGGCTCATCGATGTCGGTCGAATCCACCTCACCGGGCACGATGGCGAACCGAAGACGCGCTACTTCATCAACGTCGCGTCGTTCGGCATCGCGGGGCTCGTGGACAAGTACGTCAACGCATCGAAGAAGTCGCTCCCCGGCACGCTCGCGTTCGCGCTCGCGACGCTGCGTGCCGGCCTCGCGTACAAGAACTCGCCCGTGCGCATCCGGGTCGACGACGGCGAGTGGAAGACCGGGCCCGTCTACAACGTGTCGCTCGCCAACGCGCGCTTCTTCGGCGGCGGCATGAAGGTCGCGCCCGAGGCCCTGCTGCACGACGGGCTGCTCGAGCTCGTGCGCTTCGGCGACATGGGCCTCTGGGACCTCATCCGCGACGGGCGCGATCTGTACTCCGGACGCCACGTCGATCTCGCCGAGGTCTCCACCGGCAAGGTCCGCTCGCTCGACGCCGAGTCGCTCGACGGCCGCGAGGTCCTGCTCGACGTCGACGGTGAGCAACCCGGCCGCCTTCCCGCGCGCTTCGAGATCGTGCCGGCCGCCCTCCTCCTGCGCGCGCCGGAGCTCCCGCAGTGATCGGATTGACGAAGACCTGGCAGAAGGCAGCGCTGTGCGTGCTGTCGGGCACGCTCTACTTCCTCGCGTGCGCGAGCTTCGACATCTGGCCGCTCGCGTGGTTCGCGGGCGTGCCGCTCCTGTGGGTCACGCAGCACGTATCGACGAAGAAGCCGTGGGTTTGGGGTCTGCTCGGCGGCTTCGTCGCGAACGCGGGCGGCTTCTACTGGCTCGTCGGGTTCATGGGCCGCTTCGGTCACCTGCCGATCTTCGCGTCGATCCCGATCTTCGCGCTCATGGTCACGTACCAGGGCATCACGTTCGCGATCTGGGCACACGTCACGCGTCGCCTCACCGATCGCCTCGCGCTGCCGGTGACGCTCGTCGCGCCGCTGGTGTGGGTCGCGGCCGAGCTGTGCGTGCCGTACGTCTTCCCCTGGTACCTTGCGATCACGCAGGCGTGGGTCCCGCCGGCGATCCAGATCGCGGAGCTGACAGGACCGCTCGGCGTGTCGTTCCTGCTCGTGCTGTCGTCGGCGGCGCTGTACGAGCTCGCGACGGTCCGCGCCGTTCGTCGCGCGGCGATCGCATTTTCGATCATCGCCGCCACGGTCGTGTTCGGCTTCGTGCGCATCCACGAGGTGCAGGCGCGGCGCGCTGCTGCACCCAAGCTCAAGGTCGGCGTGGTGCAGGCCAACATCGGCATCCACGAGAAGTGGCGACCCGAGCTCGGCGAGACGCAGCTCGAGACGCACCAGAAGCTCTCCGCGCAGCTCGAGCAGCGCGGCGCCAACCTCATCGTGTGGCCCGAGTCGTCGTACCCCTACTTCTTCGTTCGCGATCAGACGCAGGACTGGCCGCTCGACACCGAGCGCCACGTGCAGCGCGGCTTCCACACGCCGGTGCTGTTCGGCTCGCTCACGCTGAGCCGTACCACGAAGTATCCCTACAACACCGCGCTGCTGCTCGATGCCAACGGCCAGCTCCGCGGCTCGTTCGACAAGACCATCCTCATGGTCTTCGGCGAGTACATCCCGTTCTACGAGCAGCTCCGCTTCATCAAGGACCTCATCCCCGCGACGTCGAACTTCGCGCGCGGTACCGAGGTCGCCACGTTCCCGGTGCAGTGGACCCGCGACGGCCAGAAGCACGACGCGAAGGTCGCGCCGATGATCTGCTACGAGGACATCTTCCCCAGCTTCGGTCGCCGCATCGCCAAGCTCGGGCCCAACCTCCTCATCAACATCACCAACGACGCGTGGTTCGGCAACACCAGCGAGCCGTGGGAGCACATGGCGCTCTCCGTCTATCGCGCCATCGAGCTGCGCACCGACCTCGTGCGCGCCGTGAACACCGGCGTGTCCGCGTTCATCGACGCGACCGGCAAGGTCTACGCGAAGACCCACGCCGTCGATCCCGACGAGGGCGAGCAGGCACCGATGACGCTCCTCGAGGACGTCGCCATCCTCCAGCCGTCCACCCTCTACGCGACGCTCGGCGAGTGGTTCGGCTCGGCGTGCCTGCTCATCGTCGTCGCGCTCTCGCTCCGCGCCAGCAGCAAGGCTGGCACGCCGCTGCGCCTCGGCCCGCTCCTCGTCGGCGCGGGCGCCCTGCTCGGCATCCTGGTCTTCGGCCTCCTCGTCACGGGCGGTGGTCAACGCGTACAGGTCGGCCTTCGGCTCCTCGCCCACATGACCAGCGACGCGTCTGCCGACGACGCCTTTGCCACCGGCACGGTGCTCTTCGTCCTCGGCATCATCGGCAGCGTCGTCGCCGGCATCGTCACCACCCGACGCGGCGGCGCACGCCAGGACGTCGTCGTCGCCATCCTCCTCGTCGTCGCGCTCCCCGCCCTCGTCCTCGGCACCCTCGAAGGCGAGCAGGCCGGTCTGGTCGTCGGGGGCCTCGTTGCCGTGGGCCTCGGGTTGCTCGGTGCGCGCTTCTCTCGTCGACGCGACTGATACCGCGGCGGTGCTCAGCGGAGCGGGATGGAGAGCTTCAGCTCCTGCACTTCGTTCTTGAAGCGCGAGAACTGCGCGGCCTTGAGGACGGTGCGCACGCAGATCCCGGCCGGGGTGGTGTCGAAGGGCGGCGCGACGTCGACCTCGCGCGCCTTGCCGGTGGTGCCGTCTAGGACGAGCGTGACTCCGACCATGCCGGTCTCGTCGTACTCCTCGTGACACCTCTTGATGCGCGGCTGCACGGTGGCGAGGCCTTTTTCGATCTGCGCGCGGCCGAGCTGCTGCGGCAGGTGCAGGAGCGCTTCCTTCGCAGCGCGCTCCGCTGCGGTCAGCTGCTCCTCGGCCGAGGGGCAGACAAGGTCGTCGCCGGGGGCGAGCGGGAGCGGTGCCTCCACCTTCGCGACGGGGGCGCCGCTCGCGACCGCGGGTGAGGTCGCCATCACCTCGCCCGAGCACGCGTCGACGACGCGATACGCGAGTGGCACGAACGAGACGCCGGTGTAGCCACCCGACGTCCACGTCGGGCCGAAGCGAAACACGAACTGCGTGCGGAGGCGCGGCACGGCCTTCTTCTCGCGCTTCTTCCAGGCGACCTCGGCATCCTTCGTCGGGAGCTCGAGCGAGAGCGTGCCGACGTCGACGCCGAGCGCGCGACCGTTCTTGACCGCGCGCGGCGGCTGGGTGGTGACGAAGCGCTCCACGTGACCGCCCTTGCCGTCGCCGAGCGAGAGCGGGTGCACGCATGCGAGACAACCCTGGATGTCCAGATCGACGGACTTCTGCACGGCGTCGAAGGGGCTCACCGCGATCGACGCGGGATCACCCGTCATGACGAACGTCTTCTTGCGCGTCTCGGTCTCGAGGAACTCGCGCTCACCTTCGCACTGACGGTGGCTGAGCGCGTCGCTCGGGTCGCACGTGTCGAAGAGCGGGTCCACGAGGCGCGTCAGATCGGTGACCTCGTCCGCCTGATCGAAGGCGTCGGCGAAGCTCGCACGCGGCACGGGCGGCTTCACCTGCGCGGTCACCGGCCTCGGCGTCTTCGCGACAGCGTGGCGTGGTGCCGCACCGACGGCACCACCGACCACCAATCCGAACAACACAACCCCGACAACAGTCGATCGCATGACCCTCGAAATATCACGGCCTTCGTGCCGGTGCGAGATTCCCCCACATCTCTGCCTCGCCAGCCGGGTCCGATCCACGCTCGCAATGCTTGCGAGAGCAACGGCCCGGCACTACCAATCGAACGGGGGGCGTCATGGACGACCACGGCAGCGGGGCTCGGCAGCATGCTCGGATGGCCCGATGGGGCACGCTGGTCGCTCTCTTGGCTTGTGCGCTCACCGCGTGCAGCAGCCCGGGCGAGGTCCCCGGATCCTTCTCCGCGGAGCAGCCCGAGGCGCTCTTCCTCGTGCACAACGAGCTTTACTCGGTGCGGCTCGACGGCACGCGGCGAAGTTCGCTCGGCCTCGTCGGCGACAACCGCGCACGCGCAGGCTGGCCGCGCCGGCTGCCCGACGGTCGCGCGATCGTCCTCGGCGACGACTCGGGCTCGATCTACCCCTATTACCAGGCGGACGATCGCCTGCTGCGGCTCGCGCGCAGCGACGTCAGCATCAACGACGCACTCTGCGGTGTCTCGGTACAAGGTGCGTCGCGCCTGATCCTCACCGCCACGCCGTACGTCCCGACGTACAGCGTGATCGAGCGCATCGACGTCGACGATCCCGCGCCCGCCATCATGCACACCGAGCGCACGGCGCGAATCTCCGATCCAGCGGCATACGGCGAGGGTCGCATCGTGGCCGTGATCTCCGATGCGTCGGGATCGGCGGTCGTCTCGCTCGACGTCGACATGCCCGACTCGAGCTCCGAGCCGACGCAGCTCGCGTACGTCGATGCGCCGTATCGCGCCATCACGCCGAGCGCGCTGCCCGATGGCCGGGTCGTCTACCTCGTCGTCGACTCGCGCGACGTCGACGACCTCTACCCACCCGGCGACATGTGGATCATCGAGCCGGATGGCACGCAGCACGCGGCCGACATGGGTGGCATCGTCGCGCTCACCGTCGTCGACGACAGGATCGTCTTCGAGGTGCAGCACGGCAACCAGTTCTCGGATCTCGAAGCGACCAACCTCCGCGATCCCGCGGTGAACCTCACGAACACCGCCTACGCGAGCGAGCACCTCGGCTGGAGCGATTAGTCACTTCAGCGGCGCTACCGCACGGGCGTGGTCCGGCCCGCCACGACGTGCGCGGCGCGACTCAGGGTGTGGTGCTTCTTTCCCGAGCGCGTGCGCGTCTGGATGACGTACTCGCCGGGCGCCAGCTCGATGCGCACGGGCGCGACGCCGTAGCTCGTGCCCGCGATGATGACCTCTGCGCCGGCTGGACCGCGCACGTCGACGGCACCGAGCGTCGGCAGCGGCACGGTGTGCGGCACGGTCGCGACCGCCGCCGGAACCACGTGCGGCTCATCGACGGGCGGTAGCGACGCGGAGCCCATGCCTGCGACGATGTACACGACGATGACGGTCACGAGCGCGAGCCCGCCGATGACGAAGCCCCAGCCGAGGCGCTTGTCGAGGCGACGCTCCTGCCGGCTGTGCTGCGCGTGTCCGAAGTGGTCGATGGAGACCGCGCTGCCGCGGAGCTCCGCCTGGATGCCAGGCGACGTCACGGGCGCGAGGCCCGGCAGCGACGCCTTGCGCGGGAGCGCGGGGACCGCGACGCTCGGCGTGAGCTCGACGAGCCGCTGGATCGGCGTGAGCGCCGACGCGGACGTGCCCGTGGGGAGCGTACCGTCGGTCGGGAGCTCGTGCTCGGCGGTGGCCATGCCACGCCACTTGGCGGGGCGTACGCCGATCGGCTCCTGCTTCTCGACGGGCCTCGTCGAGTCGTTGTCGGGCCGGTTGCCGGCGACGACCATGTCCGCGCCGAGGCGCTTGAGCTCCCGCGCGAGCGTGTCCGCGTTGTAACCGGGCGCCCAGTGATGCAGCGCGAGCTCGAGGTCATCGCGGAACTCGACTGCGTCGCGATAGCGAAGCTCGGGCGTCTCGGTGATCGCGCGACGCAGGATCGACTCGACGTCGGCGGGCACGGCGCCGTCGGGCAGGCGATCAGGCCACGTGAACATCGGACCGTAGATGGTGGGACGTGAAGAGCCGCGCGCGAAGTCGCCGAGGATGGCCTCGAAGAGCGTGACCCCGACAGCGTAGAGATCCGCGCGACCATCGACGATGGTGCCCGCGAGCTGCTCGGGCGCCATGTACCGGCTCTTGCCCTTGATGGCACCAACGCGCGTCCGCGTGATCCGACCCGACGCGTGCGCGATGCCGAAGTCGCCGAGCTTCACGAAGCCGCGGCGCTCGACCATCACGTTGCCGGGCGAGATGTCGCGGTGGACGATGTTGCGCGGCTGGCCACGCTCGTCAGTGGCGGTGTGCACGGCGTCGAGGCCGCGCAGCACCTCCGAGATCACGTAGAGCGCCATGCCGAGCGGGATGCGGCCGCCGGGGATGCTCTTCGCGATCGAGCGCAGATCCTTGCCGTCGACGTACTCCATGACGAGATAGAAGATCTCGGCGCGACGTCCGACATCGAGCACCTGAAGGACGTTCGGATGATCGATGGCACCGGCGATGCGGGCCTCGTCGAGGAGCATCTCGACGAACTCGGGCTCCGACGCGAAGTTGGGGAGCAGCACCTTGAGCGCGACGTCGCGCTCGAACCCGCCGATGCCCTGCAGCTTTGCGCGGAACACCTCGGCCATCCCACCTTTGCCGAGGCGCGCGACGATCTGGTAGCGGTCGATGACGTCGATCGCCGTCCCGCCCACGTTCGCGTCGGGGCTCTTGCCCGGAGGGCTGCGATCGGTGGGATTGCCCATCATGTCTCCGAGGAGATTCAATGGGTATGCCACGGGCGGCGCGACGTAACTAGTGAAGATTGATACCTACATCTGCACCGGTCGGGTCAGTCGTCCCGGCGCCTGGCGTGCCCGGTGCGACTTCGTACCCAGCGACGGATTGCAAATTCGGGCTCGCTGGTTAGGATGCGTCCGCTTCGCGGCCCATGCCGCGGTGCGTAAGTCCAACCACAGCAAGAGGTCTCACCATGGCGCTCATCGAAGTCGCGGCCGACGGAACCGTCAAGACGCCGCACAACCCGACCATCCCCTTCATCGAGGGCGACGGCACCGGTCGCGATATCTGGCGCGCGTCCGTGCGCGTGTTCGACGCTGCGGTCGCAAAGGCCTACAAGGGCGAGCGCAAGATCGAGTGGCTCGAGGTGCTCGCCGGTCAGAAGGCGTTCGACCAGACGGGCAACTGGCTCCCCGACGAGACCGTCGAGGCCTTCCGCAAGTGGAAGATCGGCATCAAGGGCCCGCTCACCACGCCCATCGGCGGCGGCATCCGCTCGCTCAACGTGGCGCTGCGCCAGCTCCTCGACCTCTACGTGTGTCTGCGCCCCGTGCAGTACTTCAAGGGCGTCCCCTCTCCGGTCAAGACGCCGGAGAAGGTCGACATGGTCATCTTCCGCGAGAACACCGAGGACATCTACGCCGGCATCGAGTGGGCGGCGGGCTCGCCCGAGGTCAAAAAGATCCTCGCGTTCATCAAGGCCGAGTTCCCGAAGGCGTACGGCAACATCCGTTTTCCCGAGTCCACCGCGATCGGCATCAAGCCCGTCTCGAAGGAGGGCTCGCAGCGCCTCATCCGCGCCGCCATCGACTACGCGATCCTGCACAAGCGCAAGAGCGTCACGCTCGTCCACAAGGGCAACATCATGAAGTACACCGAGGGTGGCTTCCGCGACTGGGGCTACCAGCTCGTGAAGGACGAGTACCAGGGCCGCGCCATCGGCTGGGATGACTGCAACGGCAAGCCGCCGGCTGGCCAGGTCCTCGTGAAGGACGCCATCGCCGACATCATGCTGCAGCAGGTCCTCACGCGTCCCGACGAGTTCGACGTCATCGCGACGCTCAACCTCAACGGTGACTACCTCTCCGACGCGCTCGCCGCGCAGGTCGGCGGCATCGGCATCGCGCCGGGCGGCAACATCAACTACAAGACCGGCCACGCCGTGTTCGAGGCCACCCACGGGACGGCGCCCAAGTACGCCGACCAGGACAAGGTCAACCCGGGCTCCGTCATCCTCTCTGGCGTCATGATGCTCGAGCACATGGGGTGGGGCGAGGCCGCCAAGCTCATCCTCAACGGTCTCGAGAAGAGCATCCGGGACAAGACGGTCACCTACGACTTCGCGCGCCTGATGGAGGGCGCGAAGGAAGTGAAGTGCTCCGAGTTCGGCGATGCCATCATCAAGAACCTTCACTAGACCACCCTCTCCCACATCGGATCGCACGGCGGGTGCACGCCTGGGTGAGCTGACCCCCGGCGGCGCTCGAGTACTCCCTTTCGGTCCCCTTCCGGAGGGCCAACCCCGCGGCACTTCACGAACACCGCGCGGCACATCGGTTGCTCTTCACTGGACCAGATGCGTTACCGAGTCTTCCTCATGCTGGTTGCCAACTCCGTCGCCGCCCAGGCGGCCGCTCCTGCCTTTGCCGGCAAGGCGGTCGTGGGCCCCGAGCGGCGTGCCCGCGCGCTCCAGGTCGAGCCGCGCCGCCTGTACATCGAGCCCCACCTCCTGCCGCTGGTGGCCGACGTGAACATCGTGCACGCCTCCGTGCTCCCGCCGTCGGAGCGCATCGCGGTGCACCTCGAGCTCTACGGGCAGGACAACCCCGCCTCCATCACCACGCAGCGCCTGCACGTGCGCGCCGGCACGCTGTGGCCCGTTGCCCGCATCCCGTCCGCCAAGGGCGCGATGACGCAGGTCAGCCTGCTCGCGGATCGTCGCGGCCGCGTGAAGGTCGAGTACCGCAACGAGAGCACGCAGGAGTCGATGATCGTCGCCGGGCAGCACGGCGTCATGCTGGACCGTACCGAGTCGACCACGCGCGGTCTCGAGCTCCACGGGCGCGCCTGGCACATCGCGGGCGGTGCGCGCGCGTTCTCGGCGCTCGTGAAGCGGAGCGATGTCGGCTATACGTTCGATCTGGGGAAGATTGGCGGCCACTGGATGCGCCTCGACGTGCGCGGCTCTACCCTCACGGGCCTGTCGGCCGTGTCGGAGGGCTAGCTGCCTCGCCTTTCACGAGCCGACCGCAAGGCGGAAGGATCGAGTCATCCCGGCGTACATCGCGGTACATGCCCACCGGAGTAGGACTCGGATGACGCCGCCGACGGACGACCCCAAGCACAGACCGACCGTCGGCGCGAAGGTGAGCGTCGCGGCCCATCCCACGCTGTCGGGCATCGCGCTTCCCATCGCTGCGTTCGACGCGATCCAGGAGGCTGGCCTCGTCGATGAAGCGCTCAAGGGGGGTCGCAGCGCGCTCCCTGCGACGCGGCAGGACGCCGTCGCGCGCGCGCATCGCATGCTCGACGTGCTCGCGAGCCTCGAGATCCCCAAGCCCGATACCTTCGTCGTTGCGCGCATCACGGCGAAGGACGACATGAGCGAGCTCTGGCACGCCGCCCCGCTCTATCCCGTGCAGTTCTCCGATGGCCGCATGATGAAGGCCGTCGTGGATCCGTTCCTGCGTCGCGCCCCGCTCGGCCTGCTCGACTGGCAAGGCCAGCTCGGCGTCGCCGACGTCGAGCTCTGTCCGGTCGCCGACATGCCCCGCGCCGGCGTCGACTCATCGATGACCCTCAACGAGCCGCATCGGCTCGACGTCACCACCAAGCGCGGAGGCACCGGTACCGCCGACGACAGCCACGGCCTCGCGAAGCTCCTGCGCGCCTGGCTGAGGGATCCGTCCGACGCGACGCAGATCGAGCGCTTCCGCCACCTCTTCGGCGAGGTGGCGTGGCGCTCGCTCATCACGGCCTACCCGAAGCTCGTGCAGCAGGTCGAGCTCGAGGTGAAGAAGCGCACGACGTAGGCGCCTAGTTGCAGGCGCAGGTCGGGCAGCCCGAGCTATCGCTGGCGAGGCCCTTGGTGCAGGTCAGGTTGGCGCAGGCGATCGCGGGACACGCGATGGGCGTGGGGCCCGGGGC
>JBDTCO010000086.1:0-3105 GCA_039923495.1 Polyangia bacterium | reverse complement strand
AACGGTTCGGGCGGTCAGGGCACGGGCTTCATTATCTCGGCCGACGGTGACGTCCTCACCAACAGCCACGTCGTCACCGTCAACGGTGTCGACGCGCAGCTCGTCGTCGTGGAGCTCGACGATCACCGCAAACTGAAGGGCAAGATCATCGCGCGCGATCCGCGCACGGACGTCGCGCTCGTACACATCCCCACGGATCATCTGCAGCCCTTGGCGCTGGGGAACTCGGACGAGCTTGATCCGATCCCGTAGACGCCTTTTGAAAGGTGGATACGATGCCGAAGATGGAGCAGCAGGAGAAGAAGCGGCGCCCGAAGAGCAGCCGAACATCTGTCCCGACGCTGCGTGCTGACCTCGTAGGCTCAGACGAGCCCGATCGCGGGCGTCGGGTCCTACGCAATCAGCACGGAGCGTCGGGACAGGTCCTACAAGGTCAGCACGGAGCAGCGTCGGGACAGCCGACGACAGACTTCAGCAGGCGGACCAGCGCCGGTGTGAACCGGTCGTAGAACGCGGACGGGGCCAGGCGCGTACCCGTGTTTTCCTCGTAGGCGCGGCGCAGGCCGGCCAAGGAGCGCGTGCGGCCGCCGGCGAAGCCGAGGACCAGCGCCCAGAAGAACGGCGCGACGCGCACCTTGCGTTCCCGTCGGCAGAGCCCGACCTCGCGCGCCATCTTGCTCAAAGCGTGTCGAGGAAGCAGGGCTTCCACCCGATCGCGCACACCGATAGTCTTCTTGCGGGCCATGGGCATGGGCCCTACGCCGTCGGAGGGTGGCATGGCAAGAATAGGAACCGAGCAGCGCCCCGCGATCCTTCGCGTGCATTCGACGCGGCGGGCACAAGAAGTGGCCGACCTGTGCGCAGAGCACGAGCTCCTCTACATGCTCGAGGTCGAGCCCACCAAGCCCGAGGACATCAGCGACATCGAGCGCGGTCTCAACCCGCCCGAGCCAGCGCGCGCGGCGCTCAAGCCCAGCCGCAACGATCCGTGTCCCTGTGGCAGTGGCCGCAAGACCAAGAAGTGCTGCCCGGAACTCGCGGCCTGCTCACCGCCGCATCCACCGTCGCTGCGGCAAGCCCTATCGCGGTCCTTAACCGAACGCGGATGCTCCACTGAAGGTCAGCCGCAGCCGCCAGGCTGCTCGTACGTCGATTGGAGGTACATGAATGGCTCCATGCCGTCGAAAACGACCGACGGGCTGCCGGCGACCTCGACGTGGAGCGACAGCGTGAGCGGCGACGCCGGGTCATCCACGACCGTCGCAGTCACCGTCACCATCGCGTTTGCGTACTCGCTGCTGAACGGCGCGAGCGTGAACGTCGTGCCGGCCGGGAGCGCCTGGTCCGCGGTGCGCAGGTTCTTGCCGGACGCATCGAGTGCCTCGAGGAGCGGATCTGGGTTGATGTCGAACTCAGACTGGGCGTCGTTGTTGAGGGTGAGGATGAGATCGAGCCCACCGGAGAGGACCCCCCCTATGAAGTGACCATGCGAATCGAGGTACATCCGGAAGGATGTGCTGGCGGCTGCCGTGGTGGCCGTGGTCCCGGTGGCGTTCGTGATCGCGAACGTCGGCGCAGGGGCGATCTCGTACTGGACGACTTTCTCGGGACCGCACAGGTTGCAGCCGCCGAGCACCGAGACGAGACCAACGGTCAGAAGAACCGCGCTTTTTTTCATGTGTCCCGCCAGTGCCAGTCGCGGGCCACGTCGCGGGCCATGTCGTTGTGCGAGCTTGGAGCGTGCATCTGTCAGGTGTTGGACAGGGAACGTCGAAGACCTGACGGGCACCTCCGGCGGCGTCAGCCGAACTGGATCGCGGACACTCGCGTGTCTGCAAAGGTCCCGTTGAAGGTCAGCTTGCCGTGGTCATCGCCTGCCGCGCCCGCGACGACGAGGAGCGGCAACAGGTGCTCCTCGCGGGGATGTGCCTGGCGCGCCGCCCGCCTGTTCCGACGCTCCGTGCTGATTTCGTAGGCGCGGACGAGCCCGATCGCGGGCGTCGGCTGCCATGGGCCGCCTTGATGAAGCGGACGTGGGGGTGCGTAGGTGATTTGATGTGCACGTTCGCGTCCGCGTTCCCGCAGTCGACCCCGTCGCGATCGTGCTTCACCAGTCTCGGCAGGTCAACGTGGCCCGGGTCGTCGGTATGCGCAGTTACATCGGCCCGTGCGTAGCGCATGGCTTCGCCTTCGCACCGACGAGGAGCGCTGGGTAGGTCAGTCGAACGCGGGAGAGTCGATACCGTCGAAGCGGTCGGCGTCATCGCGGAGGGAGAGAAGCTGCTGCCCCGCACGCCACGGTCGACCTCGCGGCGGTGCTCGTGCGGGGAGGCCGAGGTGGGCAAGGATCTTGGCCGCCACCCGCTGGTCCTCGATCACCGAGACCAAGCGCATCGGACCGGCGCATCGGGGGCACACGAGCACGCACAGTCCCCACGTGCGCTTCATCAAGGCCGCCCATGGCAGACGCCGCTCGCGATCGGGATCGCCAGGTCCTACGAGATCAGCACGGAGCGTCGGAACAGCGTGCTTTGAACTGCGCGGCGCGGTCTCACCGGTCGGCGCGCTCGGTGTGCCTGGCGCGCTCGATGGTGGCGACGACACCGCGGAAGGGCCGGCGGGCGGTGCCTTGGGCAAGGGCGCTTCGGTGGTCACGCCGTCCGGGCTTTGCCGTCGACGGCAGCGCGCCGCTGTGCCGCCCGTCGCGCATCCCGCGGCCGGTGAGCGCGTAGCGACCACGGCATGGGCGCTGAAAATCCCGGCGTACCTCACCATGTGAAAACCGCGCGGCGGTACGAGTGCGCAGAGCCGCAGCACGAATTCTCGCGGCGTGAAGCGGAGCACATGTCGTCCGTCGGAAAACCTCCTCTTCATCTCGTAGAGCAGGGAACCATCCGGTGCCTCGGTCAGGCGGCCCTGCGCGAGCGGCGGACGCAGACCGTACCGGGCCAAGCGCTCGAGCCCGAGGCGGTCGTTGCTGTGGACGGCGCTGCCGGCGTGAAGCGAGAAGCCATCCTTCCTCGCGCACAAGTGCGGTAGCGACTCCTCGATGAACGGCGTGTCGCCGCCCTTCGCCGAACGTGCTGCGAGGAGCAGGTGCGGCTC
>JBDTCO010000085.1:0-9978 GCA_039923495.1 Polyangia bacterium | reverse complement strand
CCGGCCTCTCACGTCGGATACCCGGGTTCAAGTCCCGGTGGGGTCACAACACCAAAACCTCTGAGACCAGCACGGTCTCAGAGGTTTTTTCTTGTCCACTGTCGGCCGCAATGACCAAGCGCGGTGGCACATCGCACGCAGACGGGAGCAGCTTCCGGGGCTCCTGCGTCAGTCCGCTGAGGCGATGCGGCTCCGCGCTGCGATTGGTCCAGACGCTCCTACCTGGTGTTGACCCGGTCCCACGGCGGCAACGGCGCGCCTCCGGTGGACTTCAAGAGCTGGCTGCCATTCACCAGCACGCGCTCGATCCTCATCCCACCTCGGTTCGACGCGGTCTGTTCGTAGCGGTCGGTGCGGCCATTCTGCGTGACGTCGTGGGTCTTCGTGCTCAAGAAGAACTCCGTGACGTTGCCTCGTACCTTCGTTTGCAGCTTCTTGATCGACACGATCTTGCCGTCGGGGCCGAGGTCGAACCTCATCATCTTCGCGCGGACGTTGTTGTTCGCGTCGCGCGTGATGGTGCGGCTGATCGAGCTCGATCCACGCGTTTGAGTCAGGCGGAAGAAGTGCTCACCCCGAGGCGTGAGGCCTCTCTCGTGGCGCATTTCATCGCCGTTGACGTGCTTCCAGGTGGCCGTGGTGACGCCATTGACCCTCGTCGTGATGGCGTTGGCTGGCCTCGCGCGCGCGGAGCCGGCGAACAGGAGGCATCCGACGATGGCGATGACGACAGAGAGACGCATGCAGGATGCTTCTGCAAAAGCACCGCCAACCAGCCAATCGCCTCGTGCCGGATCGTCCTCGAGAATCATGAGAGGTTTCAGCTCGGCGCGGATCCGCGTTCAGGCGCGCAGCGGAGATCTGGAAAGGAAGGACCCGTGGTGGGGTCACTCGTCTCCGGCTCGTCCGACCCTCGACCAACGTGCCTTCCGCTGGCGCGACCTCTCGGCATGGTCCCGGGAGGGGCAGCGTCAGTCGCCGTACTTCACGAGCGACGACCAGCCCGTGTTCTTGTAGACCCGGTTCGCCGGGAGGTGGCTCATGCGCTGCTCCGGCGTTTCGGTCGGGTAGAGCGCTTTAAGGATCGGCGTGAGCCCAGCTTCGCGCTGGGGAATAACCGATGTGTGGAAGACGACGCGGCTCACACCCGCTCGATTGAACACGCGAATCGTGTCGCCGCGATTGTCCTGGCCCGGGTTCACGTTCACGCTGCGCAGGCGCTCCACTGCCTGGCGGCGGTCGGGACCGCTGAGCTTCACGACCGTCTTCGAACCGAACACGAAGCCGCCTGATTTGAACTTCAAGCCGTTCAGCTTCACGGCATTTTCGCCGCCGAATGCCGCGGGGCACACACCAACAGTGGCCAGACACAGAATGATCAGGGTCTTCATCGCTTGCTCCTGGGAGGTAACTGTTCCCCCGAAAGCACGAATCGTGCCTGCAAGCTTTTGCGAGAAGCCACAGCGCGTCAACCACTTGTGCGAGGTGGCCGGAGGCGATGGCGGCTCGACCAGCCGCCATCGCGTGAACGAAGAGCCCAACCCAATCGCCGATGTGCCGAGGACGACGTGCGAATCATGGCGCCGTCGGCGCGACAGCCCGATCGCGTGTCTCTGCGTCGCTAGCCGTCCCAAGGCAGAGGCGCCATCTTGGTTACGACGAAATCACGATTGTCTGGTCGTGGTGCTCACGACCACTCGGAAGATGCTTTCGCAGCTAGATGCAGGACGGCAGGGGCGCACCGCCACCAGCCGTGCAACTCCCCGAGCTACAAACGCTGCCGAGCTCGCAGAATGGCCTGCACATCAACCCCATCCCGAAGGGGTTGGCGCAGAACCCACGGTAGGCTTTCCCATCGTCGGCGCAGTACGAATTGGTCGCGGTGCACGGCTGGCCAAGCGCCGCAGCGTCGACCCCCGCCGCAGCGGGTGCGCAGATGCCATTGAAGCAGCGGCTCCCGGCGCCACATCCGGGGTCGGTCATGAACGGATCGCACGTGGCACGGCACGCCAGCATTTGTCCGCCTGGTCCAAAGCCGACTCCGACGCACAGACTCCCCGTCGTGCATCCGGTCGAGTTGCTACCGACTTGCTGGCTGCACGGGCCGCTGGCCGCACCGGGACCGTCGGACAAGCATATCCCGTCTCCCATCGTCGGCGGGCGGTCGATCGGGCGGATACAGGTTGCGGACGTACCGCAGCTGCTGGCCACGAGCGGATTGCACTTGGCATAGCAGGCCTTGGCGATGACCCCATCGGTTGCGCTGACGGGGGCGTGCTGAGTGACACAAAGCTTGTTGGTGCCACAGTCCGTATCGCTGCTGCACTCGCTGCTGGCACAAAGAGACGTCATGACATCGCACACCTTGCCGTTGGTGCCACAGTCGGTGGACGACGCGCATGCGGTCCCATTCGCGACCGTGGTATCCAGCGTCGATGCCGGCGCAGTGAACGTGCAACCAGCAACGTAGCCCGTGGTGCACGACGAGCTCATGTCGTTCTGGGTCGGGACACAGGCAGTCTCCTGGAAGACCAGGTCCGACAACGAAGCCTTGATCTCGCTCGACAGAGGTGAGGTCACGTAGTTCAGCGTGATCGTGGCGGAAAGAAGACCGTACGACTTGCCGTCGACCACCACGAAGCTCCCGTCGACTGTTGGCTGCCCGATGGTCCCCTGGATTGTACGGACCTTCGGCAGGCTCATGAGATCCGCCTCGTCACCCACGTAAAGAACGAGCTCTCCCGTGAGCCCGCCGTTCGTCGCCTGGACCACGTTTATGTGGACCTTTCCCGCGGTGTCGGTGATAGCCGCAGCTCGCCACGTGAACACGGGAGCGACGCTGCAGCCCGGTTGCTGGTCTTGCCCAGACTGCGCATCCGCCATCGATAAATCCGAGATGGCCTGGAGATCTGAATTCGCCGCGGCGTCAGTATCGCCGCCATCGTGGCCCTGGCCGACGTGCCCGGAGCTCTTTCCACTGCAGGCGGCCAAAGACAACGCGAGGACCAGAAAAGCTATACGGGTGTGCGCGAGTCTTTGCATGGTTCCTCCGCTTGAGTACTTGAGTGATGCGCACCAAGCGCACCGAAAGATTCATCCCACGAGGACGGTGTCGCTCTCGTCCGCGTAGCACGTTGCACGCAGAGCTGCGAGGTGGGAGGGCTGCGCAAGCAGGTCCCTGCAGCGGTGAGTCGTTCGGATCGGCGCCTACTGCAGGGTCACCGTCTCGTTGTAGGGCTCGCCGGCCGACGACTGCGCGTTCGCGTAGACGGACACGGAGACGGTCCAGTCCTTGACGGTCACGGTCGCGTTCGCGGCGTCCGACGCCGTCGAGCCGTAGAAGCTGTAGCCCGTGCTCGCCGGTAACATCGACAGTGCCGAGGACGGGATGCTCGCGCTCCCTGTGCCCGCATCGAAGGTGCACGTCAGCGAGGCGGTGCCTGCCGCGTTGAACAGGCTCATCGAGAGCTGCGCGCCCGTGCCCCCGGTCCATGCGAGGCCGAGGTTCGAGCTGCGCGAGAACACGGGCGCAGCGCCGCTCGTCGAGAGCGTCGGCGCGCCGATCTTCACCACCGCGGGTGCCGTCACCGTCGTCAAGAACGCCGGCACCGTCGAGCCTGCGGCGGACACCGTGATCGTGCCGCCCGGCGCCCAGCCTGCCACCGTGTCGTCGAGCGAGTAGTCGAACATCGCCGTCGGCACCACCGCGTACGTCTTGTCTCCCGTCACGGTGAGCGTCCCCGCAGACTCCGGCACGGGCGCGGGACCGCCGCCGGATGGTGTGCCCGTGCACAGCACCACGCTGCACGCACCGACGGTCGAGAACGTGCAGCCGGAGGTGCCCGCGTCGGCCGTGCTCGGCTGCGTCACGTCGAAGAATCCCAGGATCGACGTGTCTGCGAAGGACCCGTAGGTGTCGGCGTTGAGCAAGATGTCGCCGAACTTCGACGGGCCGGGTGTGGATGCATCGGTCGGTGTCGAGGCATCCACCTTCGTGGCGGAGCGGAGATCGTCCGTCGTCGTCTCGCCGCCATCCACCACCGCGACCACGCCGCCGATCTTGCCGCCGCCACAGCCAGCCGCCAGCGCCATCAGGCCGCCCATCACCCACGCCTTCGTCATGGGCGAAGGATCCGCAGCGCGCTGCGCTGGCGTCAAGGTGCATCGTTCGACGCACCACCCTCATCATGACCCGGCGCACACCGGGTGTGGCTTGACGCGGCCTACGCGCTCGCCCTAAGCAGACGGCTTCGCCGTGAGATCGAGTGCAAGAGATGAGCGAGAGCATCGAGAACATCGTCATCCTGGGGGCCGGTCACGCCGGTGCGTCCGCTGCCTTCGAGCTGCGGCGCCGCGACTTCGACGGTCGCATCATCCTCGTCGGCGATGAGCAGGAGCCACCGTACGAGCGCCCGCAGCTGTCGAAGGAGATGCTGCGCAAGGAGCCGGTCGCGCTGCGGCACCATCAGACCGCACAGGAATACGAGGACGAGGCCATCGAGCTCTTCCTCGGTGACGCCGCCGTGCGCGTCGATGCGGTCACGCGCACCGTCCACCTCGCGAGCGGCATGCAGCTGCCCTACGACCGGCTCCTCGTTGCGACCGGGACACGCGCGCGCAAGCTCGTGGGCATCCCCGAGGATCACGTCGCCTACCTCCGCACGGCGACGGACGCGAAGGTGCTCTGCGCACACCTCGATGCAGCGCGGCGCATCGTCATCGTGGGCGGGGGCGTCATCGGTCTCGAGGTCGCATCCGCGATCAGCGCGCGCGGCGGTCACCCGGTCGTGCTCGAGCGCGAGCCGCGGCTGATGTCGCGCAGCCTCGACGAGCTGGTCGCTGGCCACCTCGAGAAGGTCCACATCGATCGTGGCGTTCGCTTCGTGTACGGCGTCACCGTGAAGTCGTTCGAAGCCGGCCTCCTCGTGCTCTCCGACGGTACGGAGCTGCCTGCGGACGAGCTTGTCGTCGGCATCGGCGTCGAGCCCAACATCGAGGCGCTCGCCGGCCTCCGGATCACGGACGCGCACGGCGTGCAGGTGGATGCGCTCGGTCGCACGGCGATTCCAGAGATCTACGCGACGGGCGACGTCGCCTCGCAGCCGCGCGAGGGGGCGTACGGCCGTATCGAGACGTGGGCCAACGCGCAGGATCACTCCGCACACGTCGCGCGCAACCTCGTTGGTGGTGAGGAGCCGTACACCGCGCCTCCGTGGTTCTGGTCCGATCAGGGCGATGTCCGCGTGCAGGTCGTCGGCAACGTCACGCGAGGGAGTCGACACCTGCGCGGCACCGTCGAGAGCGGCAAGTTCAGCGCGTTCTACCTCGAGCCGGACGGCACCATCCTTGGCTGCGCCGCGGTGAACGCGCCCAGCGACATGGTCGTAGCCCGTCGCTGGATGATCGACGAGGTGAAGGTCGCCCCCGACCGTCTCGGAGCTCCCGATCTGCAGGCGGCGAGGCGCTGACGAGGTGCAAGCGGCGCCTCGAGCTCGAATCGCCTAGGGTACCGCGATGCTCCCCTTGGTCGTGTTGGCGTCATAGGTGAGCGCGATCCACAGTGCGCCGGTCCCGTCGGCGCTGCGGAGCACCGCACAGTCGAAGTCGCCGTCGCCGGTGTCGTACTCGGCGGCCACCTGAGTTGCGTCGTCGTCGGAGGTCCCCCAGCCGCACTGCACGGCGTCGGGCTTGAACGTGCCGGCGACCGGCTTGATGGCGTAGTTGCTCTTCTTGCCGGGATCGCCAGATCCCTCGAGGGTGACGTTGACCGTGTGCGTGTCGATCGTGAGCTGTCCGATCTCCCTGTTCGTGTCGCACGCGCCGAGGCCGCAGATCGCGAGCGCTCCGAGAAATGTTCCCATCGACGCTCGCGTACCCATGTTGCTCGGATGTCACAGAAGGGCGGTCCGTCTCCCGGACTGCAAGATCTCGCTTCCCTCGCGGCTTCGATGCTGGCTGGATGTCATGCCATGCGCATCCTCGCACTCAGCTCGCTGGTCGCACTCGCGGCCTGCTCCAGCCTTCCGGGCCCCACGCCGCCGGCCCAGGGCATCTTCGGCTACGTGCGCGCCGACGACGAAGTCGGCGCCACGCCGATCCAGTCGCTGCTCGTGGGTGCGCTGCCGCGCACGCAGTCGGGTCACATCGATCCCACCACCCCGACGGTCCCCACGGACGAGCACGGCAACTTCTCCCTCGAGCTCGAGCCTGGCCAGTGGCGCATCTGCCTCGTCGACGGCACCACGACCGCGCAGTGCGACTGCAACGTGAACGTCGGCACGGGCACGCAGATCGAGCGCCTCTACCTGCGCGAGACCACCTTCGGCACCGACGTCGCGGCCTGGGCCGGTCAGTGGCACGGCGGCAACCCCCAGTCGTCCTGCAACACCGCCCTGTGATGTAGCGTTACTCCATGTCGCTGCTGCTCAACCTGCTGTGGATCTTCCTTGGAGGCGGGCTCGTCATCGCCCTCGAGTACGTGCTCGTCGGGCTCGTCCTGTGCCTCACCGTCATCGGCATCCCCGCCGGGGTGCAGTGCTTCAAGCTCGCGGCGTTCGGGCTCGTGCCGTTCGGCAAGACCTTCGTCGAGGACCGCAACGCCGGCGCGCTGAGCTTCGGCCTCAATGTGCTCTGGTTCCTGTGCGCGGGGGTGTGGATCTTCCTCAGCCACGTCGCGCTCGGCGCCGCGCTGTGCGTGACGATCATCGGCATCCCGTTCGGCGTGCAGCACTTCAAGCTCGCGCTGCTCGCGCTCGCACCGTTCGGCAAGCGGATCTGCGAGGCGTGATGCACTCCGTCGACGTCGGAGAGGTCCGCCTCGAGGTCCGCGAGGAGGGCGCGGGCCCGCCCGTCGTGCTGCTCCACGGCTTCCCCGAGAGCTCGTACTCGTGGCGCCACGTGATGACAGCGCTCGCGGGTGCAGGCTTCCGCGCCATCGCACCCGATCAGCGCGGCTACGTCCGCTCGGACAAGCCACGCGGCATCGCGGCGTATCGCATCGAGCGCCTCGTCGCCGACGTCATCGGCCTGCTCGACGCGCTCGGCCTCCCCCGTGCGACGATCGTTGGCCACGACTGGGGCGCGGTCGTCGCCTGGAGCGTCGCCGCGCTGCACCCGGACCGCGTCGAGCGGCTCGTCGTGATGAACGGGCCGCACCCGCAGCTCATGCGGCGCCTCTTGATCACCGACCCGGCGCAGCTCTGGCGCTCGAAGTACATCTTGTTCTTCCAGCTGCCATGGTTGCCCGAGTACGTGGCCACGCGAGCGGACTTCGCCGCGCGCGCGTTCCTCGGCCTCGCCTCGCGCGGCGAGGCCTTCGACGACGAGACGCTCGCGCACCATCGCGACGGGCACCGCGAGCCCGGCTGCGCGACGGGGATGCTCGGGTGGTATCGCGCGGGCTTCTGGTACGGCATGCCGAAGCTCCCGAAGGTGACGTGCCCCGTGCTCTGCATCTGGGGCGACGACGACCGGGCGCTCGGCGTTCGCTTCACCGAGAACCTCGAGCGCTACGCGACGAACGTGCGCGTCGAGCACCTCGCCGGGGTAGGGCACTGGGTGCAGCAGGAAGCGCCGGGCGAGGTCAGCGCGCTCCTGATCGACGCGCTACGTCGCTAGCCCGCCGCGCAGGGGCCGGTGGCTGCGACGCGGCAGGTGCCACGCGTCAAAAATGGTCGGCCGGCGCCAGCGTTGCAGAACGGGCGCGCGCGCGAAAAAGATCCGCTGTAGATTTCAGCGCATGAGCGTGACGCGCAGGACGGCACTCAAGGGTCTCGGTGGGCTTGCAGGCACGGCGGCGATCGCGCCGCTCCTGTCGGGTTGCGAATCGTCGGCGGGCGCGCGCTCGACGATGGTCTTCATGATGATGGAGAACCGCACCTACGATCACTTCCTCGGGTCGCGCTCGATGCTCGAAGGGCTCCCCGGCGACGGCCTGACGATGGGCGTCACGATCCCCGACGAGAACGGCATGCCGGTCGGCCTCTCGGTCCCGCCGATCACGCCCGCCGGCCTGTGCGTGCTCGATCCGCCGCACGAGTGGGATCCGTCGCGCGTGCAGTTCAACGGCGGCAAGAACGACGGCTTCGTGCGCGCGTTCCAGGCGGCGCACCCGGGGACGAGCGGCAACGTCGTCATGGAGTACATGACGCGCGATCACCTCCCGGTGTTCTACGCGCTCGCCGACGAGTACACGACGTGCGACCGCTGGTTCGCGTCGTTGCTCGGCCCGACGCTGCCGAACCGCCTGTACTGGATGGGCGGCCAGTCGAACGGCGCGATGGGCAACGGCCAGGTGCTCGCGGGCGCCTACGTCGGCATCAAGACCATCTTCGACAGCCTCGACGAAAAGGGCGTCGACTGGGCCTACTACTACGGTGACCTGTCGTTCCTCGGCTTTTTGCCGCAGTTCAACGCCGACCCGCGTCTCAAGCCGTTCGACTCGTTCCTCACCGACGCTGCCGCCGGCAAGCTGCCGTCCGTCGTCTACATCGACCCTTCGTTCAGCTTCAACGACTATCACCCGCCGCACTATCCGCTCGTCGCGGAGCAGCTCGTCTCCGCGGCGTACACGGCCCTGTCGACGTCGCCGCACTGGGCGAACGCCACCATGGTGGTCACGTTCGACGAGCACGGCGGCTTCTACGATCACGTGCCGCCGGGTCTCGCAGCGGACGACCGCGCTGCGCAGGGCTTCGACCAGCTCGGCTTCCGCGTGCCGAGCCTCGTCATCGGCCCGAAGGTAAAAAAGGGCATCGTCTGCTCCACGCCGCTCGAGCACACGTCGGTGCTTCGCCACCTCGAGAACCTCTACGGCCTCGCGCCACTCGGCAAGCGCGACGCCGCCGCCAGCGACCTGTCCGACTGCATCGAACTCGACGCCATCGGTCGCAAGGGCATCACCCTGCCGGCGATCGAGGTCGACGAGTCCCAGCTGGGCGATTGCGGTGGCAAGGCCTTCGACCTGCACGTCATGGCCGAGTGGGCCCAGTCCCGCGGCATGGATCTCGACAAGGCCAACCGTCGCGGTCTCGACAGCGTCCACAACATCGGCGACTACCTCGATAGCAAGAACCTCGGGCGCATCCGTCGCCGGCGGTAAGGCCCACCTCCAGGAGGGCGCTTTTCACGGCTCGACCGGCGCGGCAGGCACCGGGATGCCTCCTGCGGGCACGACTGCGCCGACTGGCCGAGTGGCTCGAGTGGGCGCGTGCGTACGAGGCGCATCACGGCGCTCCGAGCGGAATCCAAGCGCATGTCGGGCTCAGAAAGAGTACAACGCGCGCGCAATGGCCAATCTCGTCGTTTCCAACGTCACCAAATCCTACGGCGCGAAGAAGCTGTTCGAGGACGTCGTCGTCAACTTCACGGCGGGCAAGCGGTACGGCCTCACCGGGCCGAACGGCGCCGGCAAGTCGACGTTCATGAAGATCCTGTCGGGTGATCTCGACCCCGACACGGGCAATATCTCGCGGCCGGAGAAGACGTCCGTCCTCAAGCAGGATCAGTTCGCGTACGAAGACACGCGCGTGCTCGACGTCGTGATGCAGGGTGCGAAGCGCCTGTGGGCTGCCATGGCGGAGAAGGAGACGCTGCTGGCGCTCCCCGAGATCGGCGAGGTCGAGGGCACGCGCCTCGGCGAGCTCGAGTACGTCATCGCCGAGGAAGACGGCTACTCGGCCGAGGCCGACGCCGGCGCGCTGCTCGCGGGCCTCGGCATCCCGACGTCACAGCTCGAGGGGCCGATGCGCGAGCTCGCGGGTGGCCTCAAGCTCCGCGTGCTGCTGGCGCAGGCACTGTTCGGCAAGCCCGAGGTGCTGCTCCTCGATGAGCCCACCAACAACCTCGATCTGGAGTCGATCCACTGGCTCGAGGAGTTCCTCTGCAAGTACGACGGCGTGCTCGTCACCATCTCGCACGATCGCCACTTCCTCAACGCGATCTGCACGCACGTCGCGGACATCGACTACAACACCATCA
>JBDTCO010000084.1:0-24485 GCA_039923495.1 Polyangia bacterium | reverse complement strand
GGCCGCGTCTCCACTCTTGCGGGCCGCGAGCGCAGCACGCGCGGAGACCGGCACGATCGTCTCGAGCCGCGAGCCGAGGCTGCGCTGGATGTGCTGGATGATCTGCGCGCGCTCGGACTCGTCGGCGCGATCGATCTTGTTCACGACGCCGAGCACCTTGCGGCCCTGCGTCGCGATCCTGTCCAGCGCCTCGCCCTCGGACGCCTTGGCCGCCTGGTCCACGGAGAACAGCCAGATGACCGCGTCTGCCTCCTCGATGTAGCGCCGCGCCACCTCCTCGTGCTCGGCGTGGATCGAGTTGAGGCCCGGGGTGTCGACGACGTTGATGCGCTGGAGCGTCTCGAGTGGATACAGCAGCTCGACGAGGCGGATCTGCTTGGCTTCGTCGTCGCGCAGGCCCTTCAGGAAGGCAGGCACGTCCGCCCACGCCAGCTCGCGCGTGCGCTCGTCGTGATAGTGCACGCGACCTTTACGCTCGGCGCCATACTTGAGCAGGTTCACGGTCGCGGTGGTCGGCGTCACGCCCATCGGCGCGACCTCCTCGCCGAGGAACGCGTTCACGAAGGTGGACTTGCCGGCGTTGAACTCGCCCATCACCGTGACCACGAGCGGGCGATCGAGCGACTCGCGCAGGCGACCGAGCGCTGGCGCCAGCTCGGAGAGCTCCGGTGACGACGAGGCGAGCCGATGCGCCGCGGCGAGCAATGCGGGCACGTCGCCGGCGGGCGGATCGACGCGCGCGAACAGCGCCGCATAGCGCGAGCGCGGGCGCGGATCGGACGGCGCGAGCTGCGCCGCATAGCGTAGCTCCGACAGCGCGGCGCTGCGATCTGCGCGGGCCAGCGCGACCTGCGCGCGAGCGAGGTGATGCTCGATGGAGGATCCGGCGTTGGCCGCGAGTGCGAGCTCCGAATCGGCGCGCTCGACATCGCCATCCTTCAACGCTGCGAGCGCGAGCGCGGCACGTGCGGAAGGATCGTCGGAGCGTCGCTCGAGCAGCGCGCGCGCGTAGCCCTCCGCGCGCTCATCGTGCCCCGAGGCGAGCGACAGCGACAGCGCCTCGGAGAGCAGCGGCCGCGGATCCGATAGCGCGCGACGACCCGTCTGCGGTACCTCCCCGGCGAGCGCACGATCGAACGCCTCGAGCGCGACCTCCGGCGTGCCGAGCAGCCGCGCGGTCTGTCCCAGCTCGACGAGCAACCCGAGGTGACTCGGCGAGCGCTCGAGCGCGGCGAGCGCTCCGATGCGCGCGTCCTCGAGCCTGCCAGCGTCGCGATCGAGCTTCGCGAGCCCGAGCCGAGCTGCCACCTCGGACTCGGCCAGCTCCGGGCCCACGGGCGATGCAGCGATGCCCGCGAGCGCCGCGCGGAAGGCCTGCTCTGCGTCGCTTTTCCGGCCGAGCGCGGCGAGCACCTCGCCGAGCGCGGCCCAGGCTTCGGGCGGTGCGGGCTCCTTGCGCGTGGCGCGCTCCAGGCAGAGGCGCGCGGTGTCGAGGTCGCCCTTGCCGAGCAGCGCGCGGCCGAGCAGGGTCTGCGCGGTGGGATCGTCGGGGGCGGTCGCGACGGCCTTGCGCAGCTCGCGGACCGCGCGATCGAAGCGGCCCGCGCGCAGGTGCGCGAGGCCGAGGCCGCGATACGCCTCGGCGCGTGCATCGAGATCTCCACCTTGATCGAGCGCGTGGCGGTACGACTCCGCGGCCGCGTCGAGATCCCCATCGGTCAAAGACAGGTGACCGAGCGCGAGGTGAGGCTCGACGAAGCTCTCGCGCAGGCCGGCTTGCACGTACAGGTCGCGCGCGCCCGGACGATCGCCGCGCTTCTCGTGGACCATGCCGAGCAGGTAGAGCGCGCGAGCGTGATCGGGCCGGAGCCCCAGCGCCGCCGACAGCTCGCGACTCGCACCCTCGAGGTTGCCGGCGGTGAGGTACGCATGACCGAGCTCGACGTGAGCGCGGACATCGTCGGGGCCGATGAGCTCGCCGAGCTGATCGGCGAGCTTGTCGAGCCGGCGGTCTAGGCGATCAAACAGTCCCAAGTCGAGGACCCGCTTGCGGAGCCGACCACAGCCGCTCGCGCAGCTTCTCCACACGAGCCTCGATCTGGGCGAGGCGCTCGAGCTGCGCGCCGAGCTCCTGATCGCGCTCCTCCACGTCGACGCCCTGGTTGCGTCGCTCGACGAGCGCGCGATCGAGGACCTCGCCGATGCCCTTGTGCAGCGCGTCGCCGGCAGCGGTGACGAAGTCGGCGAGGCGACCCTGGAAGTCGTCGACGATCTGCTCGAAGCGTGGACCGACGGCGGCCGCCGTGTGATCGACGACCTCCTCGATGCCCTTCTTCGCCTGTGTCTTGATCTCGCCGGACATGCGGTCCTTGAGCACGTACGCGAGGATGGGCGCCGCGATGGTGAGCAGGCCACCGACGAGCGTGTTCACGAACAGGAACACGCCGGTGCCGAGCGCGCCGAGCGCGAAGACGCCGACGTCGTACTTCAGCGAGTCGACCTCGAGCTCGACCTTGGTGTCGGCGGGCCCGAGCTCGCGCGCCAGGGTCTGCATCGATGCCTCGACGTCCTCGTTGGTGACCTGGATGATCTCCTCGGCGAGGCGCTCGAGCTGTCCCGCGACCTTGTCGCCGAGGCCCTCGGCCCAGGCCTTCCACGTGTCCTCGAGGAACGGCTGCAGATACTTCTTCACGTCGGCGCCCTGCACGCGCTCGATCTCGTCGGGCAACCGCGCCTTGAGCTCGCGCACGAACGACTCGAGCTCGAGCCGCACGCCCGCCTTCACCGCGTCGGCCTCGGCGCGGATGCGCGCGTGGTGCGCGCGGAGGTGCGCGTGTGCGCCGTCGAGCTGGTTGCGGACCTTGGCGATGCGCGACTCCAGCTCGTCGAGCTCGAACGACAGGGAGCGGCGCTTGATGCCGAGGTTCTGGCGCAGGTAGCCGAGCGTGCGGAGCGCGTCATGGATGCCGTTGTCGAGGAGGACCTGGCTGCGCGAGGTGGTGAGGTACGCGCCGAGGTGATCGAGCAGCGGTTGCATGCCGGAGGTCGCGCGCACGGCCGGATCCGTCGACAGCTGTCGCTTGGCCGACAGGGGGAAGATCATCGGATCGGGCACGACCTTCGACAGGTGCGTGCGCGCAAAGCGCAGCGTCTCCTCGCGCTCGTCGGGCGCGAGCAGGTCGATCTTGCCGATGACGAAGAAGATCTTGTCGCGCGAGCGACGCAGGATCCGCTGCTCGAGGAACGCGCGTTCGGAGGCCTTGAGCACCTGCGCACCGTCGAGCAGGAAGAGCACGGCGTCGGCGCGAGGGATGTAGCCGTAGGTGATCTCGGCGCGTTGCTCGTTGATGTCGTTGACCCCGGGCGTATCCACCAACGTCACGCGGTCGCGCAGGATCGCCGCGGGCCAGCGCACGTCGACGAACTTCACGTGCGCCGCGTCCTTGCCCTCGATGGTCACCCAGTCGACGAGCGCGTGAGGCCCCGAGTTGAGATCGACCTCCTTCGTCGAACCGTCCTCCATGTGCGCCGTGGCGGAGGGTGTCTCCCCCCAGGTGATGTGGTTGATCGTCGCGGTGGTCGGCGTGATGCCCGCCGGCAGCACCGCCTGCCCGAGCAGCGCGTTCACGAACGTCGACTTGCCGTGGTTGAACTCCCCGACGACGACGAGGTTGAAGCGCTCCTCGTGGAGCTTCGGGATGCGCTCGTCGACGAGCTCCGACGCGAGCGTGTTCATGCCCACCTCGGTGGCGAGCTTGGCGATCGCGCCCAGCTCTTCTTCGAGCTCGATCTTCATCGTGGCGGGCATGGGGGGCAGGAGCTCGCTCATGTCGACAGCACCTCGCCGACCTTCCCGTCGACCTCGGCTTGCGTGAGGCCACCGTCCTGTCCGACGAGGCCCTTGTAGTACGCGCTCTCCGCGAAGATGCGCAGCGCCGCCACGCGTACGTCGGCAGCCTCGGGAGACAGCAGCTTGCGCAGCGCCGCCTCGGAGGCGTCGAGGCTCTTGCCCGCGATGAGGCCGGCGCGATCGCACGTGATGTCGGCGCGGCGCGACCACGCAGAGAGCGCGGCGGCGGCGGGCGTCACGACCCACTTCACGAAGCGGTTCCCGGCGTGGACGAGGTAGTACTGCGCCGTCGAGAGCACGACCTGATCGTTCTGGATGTGGCCGCACTGCCGACCGATGACGAAGAGCAGCTCGTCCTCCGTCAACGAGTCGACGAGCGCGCGGCCGAGCAGCACCGTGGTCTCGCCCTCCGCGCCGAACGTGTGCGTCCCCTCGAACGAAGCAGACAGAAAGACGTCTGGCCGCGTGACGTGCAGGGCCTTCGCGGCCAGCTCGGTGAGCGCATCGAGCTTCGCGTTCTTGTGCGGAGTTACCCGCTCGGCGCCGACGAGGAGCTCGTCCTTGGCCGTCGACTTCCACAGGCGCACGGTCGCCTCGATGGCAACGCGAACCGGTGTGATGGTGTCGAGTGTCTTCTTGAAGCGCGTGTCGGCGCCGTACGCGTAGGCCGCGCCCTCGCGCACCTGCTGCTCGAGCGCACCACGCCGTCGCTCGACGTACCGCTGGAAGTCCAGATCGATCTCGAGGGCCATCGGCACTCGAACGGTAGCGGACGGTGCCGAGGCGGTCAACGCGGCCCCGGCTGGTGCCGTTCCAGGGCGATGAGATAATGTCGAATGATGAGAACGACGATGAGACGTCGGGCAAGCTTCGGCAGCATCGTCGCGTGGGGGTGCGGGCTCGCTGCGTGCGGCGGGGGACAGGAGGCCGGCAGAGATGCGGGCGCGACTGCGGCTCCGGAACGGGTCGGGCGCGAGCTGACGAGCATCTGGGAGAACGACACCCCCGAGCTCGCCTATGCCTACGCGGAGAACATCCACGACGGGCGCGGCTACACGTCGGGCTACGTCGGGTTCTGCACCGGCACCGGTGACGCCATCCAGGTCGTCGCCTGTTACGGCAAGCGCCGCAGCGAGGCGGACGGCAATAAAATGGCGAAGTACATGCCCGCGCTCGTCGCGATCGACGATGCATTTCAGTCGAGCGGCCAAGATCAGGGCGACACCTCGACGCTCGATGCCATCGGTGACTGGGTGAAGGACTGGGCCGCGAGCGAGAAGACGGCCGCCACCCGCGCCGACTTCTCCGCGTGTCAGGACCAGATCGTGACGTTGCTCTACGACGAGCCGTCGGTGCAGGCCGCGCAGGTCCGAGGCCTTACCACCGCGTTGACCCGCGCATCCCTCTACGATGCGTGGATCAACCAGGGTGGAGAGGGCGGCGCCGATCTCGCCGTGCAGACCGACAGCGCGCTCGGGCTCGTGGGCAAGGTCGGCAGCACGATCACCGAGGACGCCTGGTTGAAGAAGTTCCTCGAGCTGAGGCTCGCGGTGCTCGCGGGCGACTCCACCTGGAAGGACTCCGTCGATCGCGCGGCCGGCTACGAGAAGGCGCGACGCCGCGGCAACTTCGACCTCGCGCAGCCCATCGACAGCAACGTGAAGGCGCAGACGTGCTGGCCGAACGGCACCTACCTCGACAGCGGTTACACGCCGTGGGCCATCTTACCCGACGGCAGCTATGCGCAGATCCAGAACGCCGCGGAGGGGTGCCAGTGAGCCGCGTCGTGTTCTTCCTCGCGCTGCTCGCATCCTGCGGGGGTGGGTCCGCCGGCAAGTCGGACCTGTCGACAGCGACGGTGGACGCAGCCATTGCCGATCTCTCGCAGCAGTCGTCGCCGGATCTCGGACTGGTCACGGGCATCGCCTGCGGCGCCACACCGTGCGCCGCGAACGCGCAGTTCTGCTGCACGAGCACGCGCGGCACGACGGGCGAGTGTGGCTTCGGGAACGACGCCGCGAACTGCGGCGGCTCGCTCTTCTACTGCGACGGTCCCGAGGACTGCCCGCCCGCCGAACCGGTGTGCTGCTTCTCCACACCGGCCGCGATCTGCCAGGCCAGCGCCTGCGCGGGAACGACCGTCAACGGGCTCACCCTGTGCCACGTCGAGAAGGACTGCAACACGGGTCAGGTGTGCTGCGGCTCGGCGACCTCGCCGTACAGGCTGTGCCTGAACCCGGGCTGCATCGCGCCGTAGCCGCTCAACGCGCCGGCAGCGCGGCGAGCGTCCGGGTGATCCACGCGTAGGTCTGCTTGCACGTACCCGAGTACCAGTTCGCGCTCGCGAGGCGCTCGGGCTCGCACAGCTCGGGATGATCCGCGCACGGTGTCGGCACGGTCGAAAGCACGTCGCGACCGGCGCTCGTCTTCTTGCGAAGATCGCCGCCATGCGCAACGAGAAGCTCGAGCGTGGGACGCGCCCCGGACGTACCACAGTCGTCGCAGCTCAGACGGAAGTCGCAGCTCGCGGCCGCGTGGAGCGGTGTCGAGCCATCGTCGCGAGCAGCGTTCACCTCGGCGCCGGAGTCGACCAGCAGGCGGGCGAGCCGGACGTCTCCGTCGTAGGCCGCGAGGTGCAGCGCCGTGATGCCCTGGTGACCGCCGTGGGAAAAGCGCGCGTTCGGATCTGCTCCGTGGGCGAGGAGATAGCGCGCCACGTCGACCGCGCGTTCGTCCGCCTTGTGCCAGTACACGGAGCGCGTCAAAAGACCGATCGCGATCGATGGCACGCCGTCGGCATCGCGCTGGTTCGGATCGGCGTGGTCGATCTCGATGGCGTGGCGCACTGCGGGCAGGTCCAAGCAGGCCGCGGCCTCGGTTAGTGTCGTGGGCTTCGCGCATTCGTCGGGCGGTCCTGCGGACTGGAGTCCCGTTGCATGCGAGCAACCGACGAGGCCGACGAGGACGACGCACAGGGCGCGGATGATCAGGCTCGGCATACTCTCGTCCTTGCGTCGTGAGCCGCGTGCGAGACCGCTACGCCGTCTTGTGCGAGGCGAGCCACTCGCGCGTGATGCGGGTGGCGACCTCGTACGACTCCTTCATCTGCTCGACGACGAACTTCTCGGCCTTGCCTCCGATGAACGCGATGCCGACGTTGACCTCGCCGCGGAACTCGCGACGGCAGCGGTTGTCGCCGAGCGCCGTGACGATGTAGTCGCCGTTCGTCTTGATCTTGTCCTTCATGCTGGCGAGCTCGATGCGGATCTTCATCGTGTTCGTCGACCACACGAGGGTGTCGTACTCGGTGTAGCCCATGTCCGGGATCAGCTTGGCGAACAGCGCCGGGAGCGCCACCGAAGGCTCCATCGACTGCACGCGCTTGAACGTCGTGCCGTCGTCGGTGCGCTCGATGACCTTGTAGTTCTTCATCTTGAGGCCCGCCATGAGCGCCTCGCCGAACTCCGGCGACAGGAACGTGTCCCAGTAGGTCTTCACGTTGGTATCGAACTCGTGGACGATGCTGAAGTTCATGGTTTTCTCGCTCGAGAAGAGGGTGGGCGACGAAGCTAGCGCTTGCCGCGCGCGCGGGTCAACGGGTCGGTTGCGACGCCAACGCGGCCAAGCTAGCCAGCGTTCGCCAGCGAGATGAAGACGACGCTGCGTAACTTTCCAAGGGTACCGTCGTCAGCGCGGCCAGTGGCCGTGGTCGTGGAAGAAGCGCGGCGTCAGGTACAGGCCGCGCGTCTCGAGGCCCGAGACGCCGGCCGCCGTCTCGACGAGGTGCCCCGAGCGCCACAGCGCGAGCCAGGCCGCGGGTTGAAACTCGACGAGCGCGTGGCCCGCGACGAACGCGTCCTGGCCGCGGACCTCGACGAACACGAAGAGGATGCGCTCGCACTTCTCGAGCGGGTTCGAGCGAACGGACAGGATGCCCAGCTTGCAGCGCTCGACGACGCGTTCGCCCTCGACGGGGACGCTCTTCAGTTCGGCCGCGGGATGATCGGCGCTCTTGCCGGTGTGCTGGCGACCGAGCACGAGGCGCTCGACGGCATCGCCGATGCGGCCCTTGTGCGTCTCGGGCCCGCGCACGGGGACACGCAGACCACGCACCGCGTCGGCGCGAAGGAGCAGCGCCGCGAGCGTGTCGTCGTCCAAGGTCAGCACGCACGAAGTGTCCAGCCCGGCGGTCCATTGTCAATCGGCCGGCCAGACGGTACCGTCGGCCCATGTCGAAGAAGCCCGTCATCCTCATCGCCGACGATGACCCCGAGATCCTCACGTTGCTCGGCATCCGCCTCAGCAAGGGTGGCTACCAGGTCCTCGAGGCGCAGGACGGCATCATCGCGCTCGAGAAGGCCAAGAAGGAGCGGCCCGACCTCGTGCTGCTCGACGTCATGATGCCCGGCAAGAACGGCTGGGAGGTCGCCAAGGCGCTGCGCGAGGACAAGTCGCTCAACCACCTCGGCATCGTGATGCTCACCGCGATCGGCGAGCGCGTGAACGAGATGACGTCGCCGCTCTACGGTGCCGACGACTACTGCGACAAGCCGTTCGACTTCGCGGATCTCGAGAAGAAGATCCGCGCCGTCCTCGCGAAGCGCGCCGCCTAGCTTCCCGGTACGACCGGCTACGCGACGCGGCGGCGACGCAGGAGCGCCGCCACTGCGAGACCAATCAGCGCGAGCCCGCGCGCGTCGGCAGGCGTGCCGCTCGTGCTGCAACCGCTGCCGCGCTTGAGTGCGACGTTGTGACCGGTGTCCGTCGAGTCGGGGACAATCGTCATCGAGCCCGGGTCGGTGCTCGTGGCGCCGAGGAGCTTCGACGGCGTCACGTTCGGGACGAAGCTGCTGTCCGGCGGCGTGGTCGCGAGCTCGCAAAGGTCGTCTTCGCCGCTGGGCTGCGCGACGCACGCGCTGGCGCAGGTGCGAACCTCGACCACGCCGTTGTCGCAGCGGACCGCCTGCTTCTTGTTGGTGGTGCAGTTGAAGTGCGCGTGCGCGTCGTTGCAGGTGCACGAGCCGCCGAGCGACTGCATGTACGGGCACCACTGCCACTGCGGTCCGGGATCGCGGTGGTTCGAGGCGCCGCCGTAGCTGGCGGACGTCTCGCACGACGCGAGCAGCAGCGAGCAAGGCGCTGCGCTCTCGCCGATGACGGCGCCATCGGGGACCTGGTAGTGACCGATGATGTGTGTGCGGTCGACCGGGACCGAGTGACGCGTGCGGATGTCGGTGACGAGCTTCTCCGACGTGGCGTAGAGGCCGTCCGCGTACCCGGCTGCATCGGCCGCGTAGCCGACGTGCTCGATGCCGACGGAGCGTGCGTTGTAGACGGCGTTGCCGGAGTGCCACGTGGTATCGGCCTCGGGGCGGAACTGACCGACGCGGCTGCCGTCGGCGTCGACGATGTAGTGCACGCTCTTGCCGGGGTCGTTCTGCAGCGTGGCGACGCTCGCCGTCCAGCCACCCTCGGTGTCGTGGATGACGATGGTGTCGACGGTGGCGTTGCGACCGATGTTGCACTTGCCCGTGCACGACGTGTCGAACCAGAGCGCGCCGGCATACTCGGGCGTCGTGCTGCCGAGCGCCTGCTGTGCGACGGAGGGGAGCTCGAAGGCGTGGGCGGACAGCGTGACGACCTCGCCCGCGTACGCGTCGTAGCGGCCGCCGGTCTGGAGACGTGCGAGCACGCGGCGCGCGTAGTCGGCGCGCGCGGCACCCGAGAGACCGGAGAGCTCCTCGAGCGCCGGAACCCAGCTCGTCGGCGAGTCGCTGGCGCCGGTCTCCGCACCGAGCTCGGCAACGACGGCCGCGCCCATCTGCGTGGCGAGCACCGTGTCCTCGACGAGCGCGTCCTCCGTGGTGCCAGCGAGGGCCGCGGCGCGCGCGAGCGTGTCGAGCTTGCCGTGCCGGAGCTCGAGGTAGCCGGCGACCTGCACGTGATCGGTGAGGTCGAGCGTGCGATGCGGTGCGAAGCGGAGACCGCCTTCTTCCGCCGCGATCGCGACGAGGAGGTCGCGCGACACGTGGCTCTCGGCCGCGGCGCTCGCGATCGCCTGCGCCACGGGACCGCCCACGTCCTGCGTGGTCTCCGGCGCGCATCCGCCCAGGAGCGACAGCGACAGCGACCCCGTGGTGAAGAGACCGACCAGGGCTGCGTGTGTCGTGAAAGAGCGGCTCATGGGTGGACCAACCGTAGATCAGCCTTCAGCACCCACCCAAGAAAATACGTAAACGACGCTGCAGAAGGATGGGAGAAAGGATCACCTAAGTATCCAAAGTCATGAAGAAACTTACAATGTATGCAAAGGTGTACATATGACGGATAAATCATAAAATTGTTCAATAAAAGACCTATTGCCTCGATGCCGACCTGCCGCGTGGAGCTTTCGCGGACGCATCTTCAGCTTCGCTGTGGACACCGTCCCGCGCAAAAAAGCGCGCGTCTCGGGAGCGTGGTGACACAATCGACACGCCCATGCCGCCCGAGGACGAGAAGAAGCTGAGCCGCCGGGCGCTCCTCACGTTCTGGCGAAGACCGCTCGTCTCCGCTACGTCCGCGACGGGCGCTCCCGAGCCACCTCGGTCTCCGCCCGCGCCGAGTCCGTTCGAGACGAACCGCCCGTGGCCGGTCGATCGCGTCCCAGGCCCATCGTTGGGACGGCGCCTGCCGCTCAGGCCGCCCGGCAACATGCACGAGTATCTCCTGCGGGAGGCGTGCACGCGCTGCGGCCACTGCATCGATGCGTGTCCGGCCGACGCGATCTTCCGCCTCGACGCGAGCTGGGGCGACGCGGAGGGCACGCCGGCCATCAACGCGCGCAAGCAGCCGTGCGTCGTGTGCGAGGGACTCCAGTGCACGACGGTCTGTCCGTCGGGCGCGCTGCAGCACATCGTCAACGTGCCCGAGATCCAGATGGGCAACGCCGTCGTCGATCGCGGTCACTGCGTCACCTACAATGGCCAGAGCTGCACGGCCTGCGTCACGGTCTGCCCGGTGCCGGGTGCGATCGCGAGCAATGCGGAGGGTCACCCGATCGTCGACGAGAACCGCTGCATCGGGTGCGGCCTGTGCGTGCGCGCGTGCCCGACGGAGCCGTCGTCCATCGAGGTCGTGCCGCGTGGCTGAGCGCACGGTCGCAAGTAACGTCATAGACGCGCTGCGGTCCCCGTACGCGTGCGCCTGCGAGTGCCACACGACGCTCACGCTCGACGAGCGGACCCGCAGCATCGAGGCGCTCTATCGCTTCGACGACGCCATGCGCGGCTGGGGTTATCGACCCGTGTGGGACCTCGCGGCACCGCGGCTGTGGCGCGAGGCGCAACAGCGCAACGATCCGGACTATCGCCTCGTGGCCGTGCGCGACGAGGCCTGCGTGTATCGCCGGCTCGTTGGCTTCGCGGTGCACGAGCTCATCCACGCGCTCTGCGGCGACGTGACGAAGGCCAACTACGGCATCCCGTTCGGTCTGCCCTATGGTGTGCCCGTCGATCTGCCGCCCATCGGTGAGGCTGCATACCTGAAGCAGTTCAACGACGGCGAGGCGCGCGCATGGGTCGGCATCGCCAAGATGGCCGAGCGGCTCTACGGCATCGACTGGACCCTGCGCACCGCCCGCGACGTCGGCACCTATGGCTTTTCCGGCGGCAACGCGCTCGTTGCCGTGCCGACGGGCTTCCGCTCGGTCCCTCACTACGATCGACAGCAGCACGCCACGCGCTACTACGCGCTCTCGCGTCGCATCGAGGACGAGGCGCGTGCGTTCTTCACGATGGAGAAGGTCGAAGAATTCGCGCAGCGCGTGCTCGCGGCCGAGGCGCTCGGACAGTCGAAGAGACCGTGTGTATTCCCTCCAGCCGTCGAGCTCGCTCGTCTGCCGCCCGGCAAGCTCGGGCGCAACGACCTGTGTCCCTGCGGCTCGGGCGACAAGTGGAAGCGCTGCTGCGCCCTACGTGAGGGTGGCGCGGGCCAGCTGTAACGTCGCCTGGAGCTGGCGGACCTGATCGAGGCCGCGGCCGAGGAAGGTCGCGGCGAGCTCGCCGGCACCGTCGGCATCACCGCGCTCGATGGCGGCGATGATCTCCTCCTCGTTCTTGCGCATGTCGTCCTTGGGCGGGTTGAAGCCCGCGAAGAACGGCGCGTACGTCTCGACGGCGCCGCGGATCGTGTTGAGCAGGAGCAGCAGCACGCGGTTCTGCGCGAGGCTCGCGAGCTCGACGTAGAAGTCGAAGTCGCCGCGGAGCATGGCCTCGTCGTCGAGGGTGGCGGACAGGTTGCGCCGAAGGACGGCGCGGATGGGCTCCATCGCATCGGGCGTGGCGCGCAGCGCGGCGAGGCGCGCGCACTCGCGACCGAACACGATGCGGAACTCGAGCACCTCGGCGAGGAGGCCGAGATCGGGCGCGTCACCGACGCGGATGAGCAGGTGCGAGACGAGATCGATGCCCGCGGTGCGCATGTAGTCAGTGACCCGCGTGCCGTCGCCCTGCCTGGTGCGCACGAGGCCAATGAGCTCGAGCGACTTGATGGCCTCGCGCAGGGAGCCGCGGTTCACACCGAGCTGCTCGGAGAGCTCGCGTTCGGGCGGCAGCTTGTCACCGACGGCAAACGTCCCGTTCAAGATGAGCGCGCGCAGCTGCGCGACGATCTCGTGCGCAACTCGTGGGCGTCCGACGGGCCGTAGCATCTGCGCTCGATCATGCGGGCAAAGCCGTGCCGGCACCAGAGGCTCTGCGGTCAAACTTGCTCCTCGTACGACGCAGGCGGTATGCTGAGCAGGTATCCGCATGCGCAACACCATCATGTTTCTGGCAGCATCAGTCTCGCTCACGGGCGCGCTCTCGGGCTGCGTGAGCCACGATGCATCGTCGTCGGGGGCGCCTGGGTCGCCCACGTCGCCCTTGTCGGTGGAGCGGAGCCTCGTGCAGCTCGAGGTGGTGTACACGCGGGCGAGCGCGCAGGTCGGGCTCGACGCGGCGGCGCATTTTGTCCGCTATCGCACGGCCGACGTCGAGCTCGACCAGCGCGCGGTTGCGACCGTGCTCGGCCTCCAGCACGACGACGATCTGGCCGTGGGATCCTGCCGCGCCGTCGACGAGGCGCAGGCCCCCGCCGGGCGCGCGTCGTCGCTCGACATCGCGCTCCTCGACGCCGGCTCGCTCACCATCCGTAACGCGGGGGTCGTCGAGACCGTGCTCGCGCCGAAGCACTACCCGGAGCTCCTGCCGTTCGTCAGCGGCGTCGTCTACGGTGAAGAGGATACGCAGTCGCGCGCGCCTGCAGGGTCGGCGCGCATCGAGATCGAGGCCGAGGGCGGCGAGGACGTCGGTCCCTTCGTGACGTCCGCGATGTTGCCGCGTGCGTTTCCGGAGCTCGTCGTCACGCGCACCGGTGCGGGTCTCGAGCTGTCCTGGGCCGCGCTGTCGAACGCGGCGACGGTGCCCGCCACGGTCTTGATTGACCTCCGCTGGGGTGGCGCGCGTGCCGGTTCCGTGCGGTGCCGCGCTGCCGACGATGGTCACTTCGCGGTCGCGCGCACCTCGTCGACGCTCGCGGCGCGCCTCGACGATGCACTCGCGCAGGGCGCACAGGTCGCGGCCAGCGTGTCGCGCTCCGAGCAGGCCACGCTCGATGCGCCTGGCGTCGGTGCGGGTCGGCTCCTCGTCACGCTTCGCGACACCGCGACGATCTCGCAGTAGCCATGTCCGCCGAAGACAAGCGACGTCACGAGCGTCACTCGCTCGAGCTTCCCATCACCGTCAGCGATGCGGCCAACCGTGTCATGGCCATCATTCAGTTCGACACGCAGGATCTGTCGGAAGGGGGCGCGTTCGTGCGCTCCAACCTGCTCTTCGAGATCGGTGAGGTGCTCAGCCTCGCCTTCTCCCTGCCCGATGGCCGCAGCGTGCGCGCGTCCGGCAAGGTCGTCCGCGTGTCGCGCGACACCGGCGACGACACCGTGCCCGGCATGGGCATCATGTTCACGGATCTCGTCGACGCCGATCGCCAGGCGCTCGTGCGCATCATCGCCAGGAACCAGTAAAACCCTCACCGAGAACGAGTCATGGCCGAGACGATCGACGACATCACCTACGACTACGAGGACGAGGGCAAGCTCGTCCGCAAGCAGCTCAAGAAGGAAGTCCTCACGCGCGGAGCGTGGTCGACGATCATGTTCCTGTACGAGGAGCTCGATCGGAAGAAGGGCACCTTCAACGCGCCGAAGATGGCGGTGGTCCGCTTCAAGAAGTGGCAGGGGACGTACCGCAAGCAGTCGAGCTTCGCGATCTCCACGGAGAAGCAGGCGAAGCAGATCGTCGACGTCATCGGCAGCTGGCTGCCCGACATGGCCGCCGCCGCCGCCGCTGCGAAGTCCGCCGCCGCCTCATCCGACAGCGAAGACGACGCCGGCGACGAGTAGCCGCGGCGCTACTTCGACTTGCGGAAGCGGTCGAAGAGGCTCTTCTTCTCGCCGCCCTTGCTGCGCCGCAGCTCGAGGATGCGGATCTCCTGCGCGGCGTCGAACTGGCGCTCGTCGAGAGCGACCGCACGCTTGAAGTCGACCATCGCAGCGTCGAACGAGTCCTCTTCCTTGTAGAGCATGCCGAGGAAGTAGAAGCCGCTGGCGCAGCGCGGTGACAGCTTGAGGCCGCGCTGGATCTCGGTGCGGGTCTCGGCGAGCCCGAGCTGATCGAGACAGTGCCGCGTCCATGCGACGTAGATGACGTGCTCGCCCTCCGTGGGCACCGTGGCGAGTGCCGTGGCGAAGTCCTTGAGCGCCGCGTTCAGATCGTTGCGCCGGAGCAGCGTCTGACCGCGGCGAAAGATGCCGTCGGCCTCGAGCGCCGCGATGACGGTCTGGTGCGCGGCCGCGTCCTCGGCGCTCGGCTTCGGCTTGTCGAGCGTGGCCAGGTACTCCATGCGTCGCGTGTCGTCGAGGAGCACGGACTGCGCCTCCGAGACGCGGCTGAAGATCTTCTCCACGTCCTCGCGCAGCCGCTGGAGTCCGAGCGCCGCGAGCCGGTCCGGGTGGTAGCGACGCGCGCTCTCGAGGTAGGCGGTCTTGATTTGCTCCGGCGTGGCGGTTCGCTGGACGCCGAGAACCGTGAACAGGTCGTCGGCGTCGATGGTGCCCCTGCGCGTGTCGACGAGCTGCTCGAGCTCCTGCGCGGCGGCAGAAGGCGGGCTCGCCGCGGTCGCGATCGGCGCCGGGATCACCACCGCCGGCTGCGTGATCGGATGCGGGGTCACGTGAGGCTGCGCGGGCGGAGCGGGCGAGTTGAGCTGCGGCGTGGCAGCCGGCGGCCTCAGCATCGGGGGCTGCTCGGGCGCGGGCGGAACGAAGACCTGCGGCTGTGCGGCCATGGGTGCCTTGGGTACGGCGGAGATGCCGCCGATCGGCGTGCGTCGGGCGCTCACGATCGAGTACGCACCCGACGGCGTGGTCGCGAGCGAAGGCGTCGCGATGGACGGATCCTCGAGCGTGGACGACACAAACAGCGCGTAGACCAGCGCGCACACCGGCTGGAGCGGCAGCCCCGACTCGGTGATGAGGGCGTCCAGCGTGAGGATCTTGTCCCGCAGAAGCGAGACCGCGACACCATCGTTGGCGCCGAGACCGAAGCGCGCGACCTCCTCCGGTCGCAGCGAGGTGTGCAGCAGCATGCCACCGAGCGGCATCAGCGCCTGGCGCAGGCGGTCGGCGTTCCAGGCGCTGCGCACCCCGTGGTACGTCGCACGCCACGGATGTACGCGGAGCGACTCGTTCCGCTGTACGCCTTCCTGGTGCTCCATCGGTTCGAACGCGACCGAGCTGTCCGTCAGGAAGAAGAGCCGATGCAGCTTGCGGCGGACCTGCGCTTTCAACGCCTGCCGTAGCTGGTCCTCCGTGATGAGGCCCATCGACAGCAGCGTCTCGCCGTAGCGCTGGCCCTGGGGTGGCGGTGACGACAGGGTGGTCTGGTATGTCGTCTCGTCGAGCAGCTTCATCTCGACGAGCACGCGACCGAGCAGCTCGAACGAGCCCGGCAGCTCGACCGCGACGGGATAGCCGTCGCGCAGGTAGACGACGTGGTGCCCCTGCCGCGCATCGAGCGTGAGGACCCCGGTTGCTTGCGCCGCGAACAGTCGCTCGAGCGCGACCGGGAGCGGCAGCTCCTGGACCGTGCTCTGGAACGGAATCGTGCCCGTTGCGGGTGAGGGGATGATCGCCATGTGCGAGGACCGCGTACTTTGCGGACCAGCCGCGATTTTTCCATCTGGCGCCCACGAAGTCCAAGAACGATGGAGTCGGGGCGCGAATTAGTCGCGGGTGGTCAGCTGGAGCCGCTCGTATGAAAGGCGACGTCGGAGGCGTGAAGGGAAAGGTCGGCGGAGCTGTGGGGAGGGACCTGCGCGCCGAACCAAGCGCGAGGAACGCGCGGAGGCGGGAGGGCCGCGTTAGATGGCGCTTGCGATGCGCGTGCCGTCGTCGATCGACGCCGGGACGTCGGCGCCGCCGAAGGTCCACGTCCACGAGCCATCACCGAGGCGGTCCGACTTGTGGTCGGCCGTCGGCTTGGTCGGCGAGACGTCGTACAGCGTGGCGCGGCCGTTGGTGATCTTGACGTTGTCGACCGTGAGCTTGCCGATCTCGGAGACGATCTCGTTGGCGGCGAGCGTGACGGCCGTGGTGCAGATCGTGGTGCCGACATCGTTGCCGATGTCGAGGGTGGTGAGGTCGTAGACGCCGTTCTGGACGACGTAGCCGAGGTCGTCGCAGGGGCCCTGCATGAGGTAGCGCAGCGTGCTCTTGAGGTCGGTGGTGCCCCACATCGGCTGGAACAGGAGCGGGCCCATCGCCTGGTTGATGAAGTCGCCGATCGGGATGCTGATGGAACCGCCCGTGAACGTGAGGTCGGCGTCGGCGATCGGGGCGTTCGGGTGCGGGGTCAGCGTGCCGAGGATCGTGCTCTTCGACTGGGCGAGGTAGGCCGACGACGTCTTCACGACGACGTGCTGCGGGTTGAGGTTGAGGTCCACGAAGTCGAATGCGGCGCCCGTGACGATGACGTCCACGTAGACAGCGCCCGTGCTCGACGGCGTGTGGACGGTGATGGTGTTCTGCAGGGTGGTGGTCTGCGTGATCTTCGTGATATCGGAGATGAGGTCGAGCGCCTGCTTCACGTTGTCCGGCAGGACGTTGTTGAGCTTGTCGGTGATGACTGAGGCGATGACGCCGCGGGTCGTCGCGTTGAGGTTGATGGCGCCGGCAGCCTGCGCGAAGTTGACGAGCGACGTTCCCGGGTCGGTGCTCAGGTCGGCGAGCGCGGCGAGCGCGGGGGACACGAGGCCGGGGAGGACGCCGGGCTGCGTGAAGTCGAGCTGGGCATTCGCCTGGTAGACACCGCTGTAGGTGGCGCCGTTCTTGAGCGGGTTAGACGGCGTGGTGTTGGTGCCGCCGTCCGGGTTGCTGTTGCCAGCGTCCGGGTTGCCGTTGCCGTTGCCATTGCCGTTGCCGTTGCCGTTGCCATTGCCGTTGCCACCGGAGTTCGGGAAGTCGCCGCCGGTCGTGGTGGGCACAGGCGCGCATGCAGCGAGCGTGGTGGCGAGGGCGAGCGAACCGAGGAAGTGAAGCGACTTTTTCATGATGCCTCCGTGGTGACGGACGGAGGTTGTGCAGTGCACATGCCAGCCGCAGATCGCAGCATTTCGGTGGGTTAGCGCGATCGCAAGTACGCGATCGGGAACAACAAACCCGCTCTACAGGCCCCGATCGGGTCCCCAGACCCTAGCTGCGCAAGCCCGTGATTTGTCCGGTAGCCGACAGAATCTTCCGGCGGCCGGACACTCCGGCCGGAATAAGCCCACTGCCAGTTAGTCAGCCCGCGCGTCGATGGCGTCGGAGAGCGCTTTCTCTCGAGTACGGGCTCGTCGTGATCTTGAGATCGGTGATCACCTCCGGCGAGCTGGCCGGTTTTCAGGTGATCACCGAGAAGCGAATGCTTCCGCATCGAGCAGCGCCGTGAGCAGCACCTCGGGTCGGACGCCTTTGCGCTGGTACGGGAGCGTCCGCATCCGCCACGCTCGCGGGTCGGTGCGGCGCGCGGACGACGACACGTTCGTCTCAACGATCTCCTCGCCGTCTTTCAAGCGCTCAACGGTGCGCAGGCGCAGCCTGGCTTTCTTGGGCGTGACCCAGTGACGGTTGCGCCCATTCTCGGTGAGTCCCGTGTCCGTCTCATCGAGCGCTGCGGAGACCCAAACCGCGTCGATGTGCTGTTGAAACCGCCCGAAGTCGTCAGGCGACGCCAGTCACTTCGCTGCCAGTGCCTGCTCGAGGTGAATCGACCGCTCTCTCGCTATCGGCGCATCATGATCTTTCGATCGCGGCGGTCAATCCGTCCGCGAGAACGCTCACGAACTCGATCGGTTGCGCGTCATCTGATCGGCGTCGCGTCAACGACACCTGTAATGAACTATTTTTAGATAGTGATTGATCCCTTCACGAGAAGATTTGTCGGCAACCGCGGATTTATTTGTTTAATAGTGGCTATTATAACGTAATAAACTAGAAATGTAAAATTATTCTATAATGTTCATTCTGACTGATTGTATTTCTGCAAGATTTTCAGCCGGAATGTTTCCTGATTTCCATATCACTTTATAAATTACTCATAAGATACTTCACCGTGAGCGTAGGAATTTCGATCCCGGTCGGCATCATCGCGGAGGGAGAGATGCTGGCGCCACGGTCGATCTCGCCGCGGTGCTCGATCCGGTAGGCCGAGGTGCTCTAGTCTTTTCCTCGTCACGCGCTCGTCCTCGATCACGGAGAGCCGGCGCGTCGTCGTCGCCGCGCCGCTCGAGGGCACCGTCAGCCCACCAACGTGGGTTCATCGATCTCAGCCGGCCGCGGCCCCGAGATAGCGTGCCAGGGTTCTGCCGATGCGCGCCTCCGCGTCTGCTGCCGTCGGGAAGCGCGCCGGCTCCGCGGTGCGCACCACCTCCGCGATCGACGCCACGTCCCGCGCGCCATCGACCGCAGCGAGGATCAGCGAGTCGAGCGCGAGCTCGGCGCTGCGCGGCGGGATTCGATCGGGACGGCTGCCCTGGCGTGCGCCTTTGCCGAGGGTGAGCGCGTCGAGCGAGTGCGCGCTGGCCTGGGCCTCCGCGCTCCGGGCTCGCCAGCGCCACACCATCGAGTCGCCGAGCGCCGCCGCGGCGACCTCGACCTCGATCGAAGATCCCTCCGCGACCGCAAGAGGGGTCTCGAACGGCAGGTAGAGCTGACGCCAGGCCGACGGCGGATCGAGCGGGCCGGTCCCCAGCCAGCCGCGCGGCGGCAGCGCGAGATCGAACCAGACGAGGACGCCGTGCACGACGCCGTCGCGTGTGGCGGGCGCGCGCACCGTGCCCTGCAGGCGGAGCTCGTCGATCGCGGCGAGATCCAGGTCCTGGAGGAGCAGCGGCGCGGTCAAGAGCGAGGCGGGGGCGAGCTTCACGTTGCGAGGCGAGGCGAAGGCGCTCCTGCGCGCCGGGGTCAGATCGATGCCGAAGACGCGCTCCTTCGTGCCTTCGAAGCGATCGAGCGCCCGGTGCGTCTCCGACGATTCCACACACGCGGTGTAGAGGCGCGCACGTGCCGGGAGGAGCCGACCGCCGGGCTTGAGCCAGCGCGTCCGCAAGTCTCGCAACACGCCGACGATGCCGGGCGTGAGGAGGCCCGCCACGTAATCCTCGAAGATCGCCACGTCGACGCGCTCCTGTGGCTCGAGCTCGGTGGAGCGGCCAGCCAGAAAGCGCACGTGCTCCCCGCAGCCGTTGACCCGTGCGACCTCGCGCGCGACCTCGAGGACGGGCCCATCGTCGACCGCGTAGACCCGCTCGGCGCCCGCGCGACAGGCGAACACGGCGTACGTGCCGAGCCCGCACCCGATGTCCGCGGCCACCTCGCCGGGGCGGATCTCGGCGCGGATCGCGTCACGAAACGCGGAGATCCGCAGCGGATCATCGACCATCTCGCGGTAGTGCTGGACCATCTCGCGACCCTAGCATGACGTCGCGTTCTCCCGGTTCGGTGTGGCCCTCTCGAGCGCCCTCCGCTACGATCGAAGCAGAACATAGAGGAGCGATCTCCCGTCGGTGACGGGCTCCACGCAATGCGCGTTTTTGATCTGTGATCTCGTCTTTCATGCCGTCCGCGCAAAGTGAGAAAACCCATCGGAACGAACGCGCACCGCCCACTCGCTCGACCCGATACGATCGTGAGCGAGCTCGATGACGAGGCGCTGATCTACGACTTCGCGACGCAGGGCGCACACTGCGTGAGCAAGCCTGCGTTCCGGGTGTACCAGCTGTGTAACGGGCGGCGGACGCTCCGTGAGCTCGGCATGGAGCTCGCCCGACTCGGTGCGGCCGTACCCGAGAGCCAGGTTGCCCAGGCGGTCGATGAGCTCACCCGCGCCGGGTTGCTGCACGCGGCGCCGGAACGTCGCCCCGTCGACCTCTCCCGTCGCCGCGCGATGAAGGAGCTGGCGCTGACGGCGGCCCTGTCCGTGGCAGCGCCCATGGTGTGGTCCATTGTTGCGCCGTCGGTGGCGGAGGCGGCGAGTGTCGCGTGCATTCAGGCTGCCGCGTGCATGGGCATGGGCAACAGCGCATGTTGCGGCACATCCGGGGGCTTCGCCGGAACGTGCCACGGAAACATGTGCGACACGACGGGCTCTTGCCTCGGGGACACCTGCCGCTGACGCTCTAGCGAGCACGGCGATGCGCAAAGCTCCGCACCGTCGGCACCGGCTGGCTGCGGTGCGGATCGAGCCCGACCCGCACCGCGTGGTCCTCGGGTTTCGAGAGCGAGGTGGAATCGACCGCGATGCCGCTGCAGCCGGCGGTGCAGAGCAGGACGAGGAGCGAGAGCAGGGTCAGGTTCGTTCGCATCGTCATCTCCTCAGCGAGCGCCCGTGCGCGCGTTGTTGCCCATGAAGGTCGGCCAGTCGGTGCCCGGAACCGGCGAGGTGCTCGGCGTCGTCAGGCGGTAGACCTTGCCGTTGCCCCAGCCCGAGGCGTAGATGGCCGCCGCCGGGCTCGTGGTATCGGCGCCGGTGCGCGCCTCGACGACGGCGGATGGGTAGAACGAGGCCGTCGGGTCGCTGAAGCGGAAGGCGACCTGCTCGAGGCTCGCATCGACGACCTCGAGCGTCGTGTAGCTGGCGACGACGATATCGAGCGCACCCGAGCCGGTCAGGTCAGCGAGGGCGGGGGTGAACCAGGCCGGTCCCCCCGTGCCGACCGTGTAGCTCCACTCGGGTGTGCCGGTCGCGCAGGTGATGTGGTCCGTGGGCGCCGCGGGGACGCCGAGCACGGAGAGCTGGGCGTTGTTGGCGAAGACGACCACCTCGTTGTCTCCGTCGCCATCCACGTCCCCGACGACGGGCGAGGTGGACGCGAACGTATCGGCCCCGGGGATGGTCCACTGGTACTTGCAGCCGGTGCCGTAGGTGGGGTCATAGGCGTACACCCGGTTGTCGGCGGCGGACACGACGATGATCTCGTTGTGCCCATCGTGGTCGAGATCGGCGACCGCCGGTCCGGAGGCGAACGCGTAGAGCCCCGACGGCGGCGTGCTCGTCCACGCGGTCAGGAGGTCGCCGCCCGCCGCGGGCGCGCTCATCACGTACACCGCGCCCGTGGCGGCGCCGTACGCGACGATCTGGTTGCTGCCCGTCCCGAGCACGTCGCCTATCGCCACGTGGCCGTACAGGTTGTCGCCCGAGGCCTGGCTGAACAGGCTGTAGCTGTTCAGCGTCTCGGCGGTGTCGTGCTTGAGGACGGCGAGGTCGCCCGTCCACGTAGGGATGATCACCTCATCGCCGGGGTTGCTCGCGTCCGTCCGCACGTCGCCGGTCGACGCGCCCATGTTCCAGAACCCGGGATAGCCGTAGCCGGTGGACGTCCACATCGCATCGCTCGAGTCGCTGTTGCGGGCGTGGACACTGGCGCCGGGCCCGGGGGACAGCGCAACAAACTCTTGCACGATGAACTGCCCTGCGCCGGTGGCCGGCACCGCGGTCGACGTAAGGTTTTCGATGGTGGGGAAGCCCATGAGCTCCGCGCCGGCCGAAGACGGGCTCCAGCCATACGAGCTCGGCGCCGAAGAGGCGAGGCTCGACAGCACGACGGCCTGCCCGGTTGCGCTCATGTCCCACGTGGCGCTGTTCCACCCGTAGCCGTTCTCCACGACGACGAGCGCATTTCCGCTGTCGGCGCCCGACACCGGACCGAGCGCGAGGCCGTCGGTGGTGTAGTTGCCGCCGGCGGCGTAGGTCCAGGGGTTGTCGAGCACGGGGTCCGCAGGCTGGGCGAAGAGCGTGCCGCCCGTGCTCACGTTGCCGGGCGCCACGTAGCAGCCGGGCGCCGACGTCCCGCAGGTCGGCGCGCAGGCGCCCGAGCTACCATCGCTGGCGTTGTTTGCATTGGCGTCGTAGCCACCGATCTCGAAGGCGACGTTCGCGACCGGCATGCCCGCGGAGTCGAACAGCGCGCCCGATGACAGGAGGTCCGTGTCGCCGACGCGGTGCATGGCCACGAAGTCGTCCGTGGTGCCGGCCCGCGCTAGGTACGAGAGGTGCGGCTGCGGCGAGAGGCTCGTGGCGACCGCGACGTCGATCGCGACCGACGCGCTCTGCCCGGCAGCGAGCGCCGGCACGAGCCACGCGTCGGTCCCGAGCGTGAGACCGCGGCGCTGCGCCAGCACACCGGGCTGACCATCTTCGCAGCTGCCGGTGGTGCAGTACCCATCGGAGATGAAGCACGAGCCGGTCGCGAACGCATACGCTGCGTACTCCGGCGCCGAGGACGACGGGACCTCGCCCACCGTGATCAGCGGCGACAGGCTCATGAGGCCGGCAGACCAGGCGGTGCTCGTCGTGTTCTTGACGGTGACGACGAACTGGGTCGCTTCGGCCCGAGCCGCCAGCGTGAGCGCGCCGACCACCAGGAGAACCTCGAGCCCGCGCCGCTTCATCGGATTGCGCATGATCCTGACCTGAGCAGAGATCGTGCCGGACCCAATTCTCGTGGCCGGACGCGGGGTAAGGACGCGCCGGCCGCGATTTCGGGAGCATCGAGCGTCAGCTTGACGTCGTCACCGTCACGCCGTTGACGCCGTCGTCAGTGGATCGGGGGAGTTCGCGCGAGGCACACACCCTGCAGCAGAGCCGGTCATGCGAGCTGCTTCGACCCTCTCCTTGCTCCTTTTGGCGGCGTGCTCCGCGCGGCAGCTCGGCACCAAACCCGTCGGTCCGGGATCCGGCGTGGTCGCGACGGGGGCGCCGGGCCCGGAGGCGACGCGCGCAGCCGCGCTCGTCACCTTCGCGTTCTCCATCGGCGGCACCGTCGAAGGACTGGTAAGCACCGGCCTCGTGCTCGCGCTCGAAGGCGGCGACGCGATCAACATCGAGGAGGACGGCGGCTTCACCTTCACCACGTCCATCGATCGCGGCGCCGCGTACCGCGTCAAGGTCGCGGCGCAACCCGACGCGCCTGCACAGGTCTGCACGCTGGCCGGGGGAACCGGGACGATGGGGACCGCGTCGGTGACGAGTCTTCACGTGACCTGTGCCCCTGCCTCCACGACCTATGGCATTGGCGGCCTGGTGAGCGGGCTACACGGCACGCTCGTCCTTTCCGACGGGCCAGCGAAGGTGACACTCGCCGCGGACGGTGTGTTTACCTTCTCGGCACCCAAGCCGGCCGGCCTCGCGTACGACGTGCGCATCGCTGCGCAGCCTGCCGGGCAGCACTGCGCGGTCGAGCGCGGCGCCGGCATCGTCTACGGCGACGTCGAGGACATCGGCGTGCACTGCGTGGACGCCAGCTGCGTGAACCTCGGATGGAAGGGTGGCGACGCCAACTGGGCCTGCCCGCAGGGCTTCCGCATGCCCACCGTCGATGAGCTCGAGCGCGTCTCGCCGTGCATCGATCCCGCGGACCAGGGCCGCTTCTCCTCGTACGCCGACATCGCTGTCTCCGTGGGCGGGTGCGGGTGCGGCTGGAACCCCGACTTCTGCGACGAGCCCAGCATCGAGACGATGCGCCAGGGCCGTGCTTGCGGCGACTACCCCCAGCTCGAGGTGTGCGTCGTGGAGTGAGGCGTCGCAGGTCCGGCTGGTCGCGAACGTGACGGCCTTCGTCATCGAAGCGGGTCATGACGATCAGGAACGATCGAGTTCAGCGCTGCTGCTGTTCCCACCCACGCAGCGCCTCGGCGAGCTGTGCTGCGCTCGAGTAGCGATCCGCGGCGACGGGCGCCATGCCCTTTTTCAGGATGGCGCGCAGCGCGAGGTCCTGGACCTCGTCGAGGCGCGTGCCGACGACGGAGGGTTCGTTCGTCGCGGCGATGGGGTTGTGCTGCGAGACGAGGCGATAGAGCGTACCCGCGAGCGCGAAGACGTCGGCGCGGTCATCGACGAGCGCGCCGGCGCGCTGCTCGGGTGCCATGAAGGCATGCGTACCGTCCCCCGATGCTACCGCGGTGCCGTCCTGGTTCTTGCGCTGGGCGATGCCGATGTCGATGACGGTCACGTGCTGCTTGCGGTCGATCATGATGTTCTGCGGCTTGAGGTCGAGGTGCAGCCAGCCATGCGCGTGC
>JBDTCO010000083.1:0-27997 GCA_039923495.1 Polyangia bacterium | reverse complement strand
GGCCGCGTGCGCGTGCTCAAGCAGCGCCTTCCCGTCGCCGAGGTTCCGCTCTACGCCAGCGACGCGCGCACACACCTCGTTGCGCTCGTGTCCGCGCACATCCCGCATCGCCCCTGGCTCATGCGCGCGGATCACGCGCCCTTCGTGGGCTCGACGATCCTAGGCTGAGCTGCGTCCGGCGAGCGCGGCCTTCACGACGCGGTCACGGTCGGCCGCGAGCAGCGCCAGCGCCGCGTCCGACGCTGCCGGATGCGCAGCAACGAGGGCGCGCACCTTCACGTAGGGGCTCTTCGCGAGCGCATCGAGCGTGGCTGGCGTCGCGTTTGGATCGGCGGCGACCCGAAGACCCTCATCGAGATCGTCGGCCCTCTGGCCCTCGTCCACCGACGCGATGCGCCCCACCCACGCGAGGATCGCCGCGCGTCGCTGTGTCCACGCGAGCGCGACCGCCTCGTCGAGGCTGCACCCCTTCGTCTTCTCCGCCGCGAGCTTCTTGAGACGCGCGGCCAGATCTTTCGGATCATCGTCGTCGGTGGTGACGTCGAGCGCGACGCGCGCCGCCGGGACCTCGCCCGACAGCGCGGCGGCGCTCTTCATCGCGCCCAGCACGAGGAACGCCACGGAGCGCTCGCTGTCCCGGGCGGCCGCCCGGAGCTCGTCGGCGATCGCTGCCGGGAGCTGGAGCACGAGCTTCGGCACGGGCTAGCTCTTCTGCGGCTCGTCGGGCAGCGCCCAGGCTTCGGGCGCGGGCCACGCGTCCTGCGCGACGGCCGGCGTCTCGGTCGGCGCGGGCGTGGACGGGATCTCGACGGGCGCGGGTGGCGCGCTCGGCTCCGGCGCGGGCGCGGGAACCTCGATGGGCGCGGGCGCAGGCGTCGGCGCGGGTGCAGAGGGCGGCTCGCCGATGGGCTCCCTCGACGGGATCTCGACCGGCGCCTTGCTCGGCGGCTCCTCGATGGGCGCCACCGGCGCGGGCGTCGGTGCAGGCGGCGACTGCGGCCTCGGCGCCGGCTCGGGCTCCTTCACGGGCACGGGCACGGGCATCGGCATCGGCGTCGGCGCGGGCACATCGACGGGCGGCGGCTCGGGCACAGGCTGCACGGCCGGCTGCGTCTGTGCGGCCTTTGCGACGACGACCGGTGTCGGCTTGTCGTCCTTCTTCGCGGCAGCGCCGAGCTTGAGCGCGAACGGGCTGTTCTCGAACGTCTGACCACCGATGAACGGCAGGCTGTCGAGCGATGGCACGTCGGGGTTGCGGATCTTGTCGAGCGCGGCCCCGAAGCGGGCCCACACCTCGTCGCCCTTTTCCTTGGCGACCGGCCCGATCTTCTTCCACTCGCCCATGAGCTCGCGGATCTTGCCGTCGACGTCGGCGATCAGATCGCCGGCCGCGAGCTTCTCGACATCGGCAATCAGCGCCTCCTTCTTCACGAGGTTGCCGTCGCGCTGCGAGTCCTGCTCGTCGAAGTGCGCCTTGCGCGCCTCGAAGAAGCGGTCGCACGCGCCGCGGAACTTCGTCCACGCCTCGTCGCTCTCGCCCTTCTTGCCGGGCCCGAGCGCCTTCCAGTCATCCTGCAGCGCCTTCATCTTGTCGGCGGTGCCCTTCCAGTCCTGCGACGTCGACAGCGACTCTGCGCGCTTCACGAGGTCGAGCTGCTGCGTCAGCGTGACGCCGCGAACCTCGTCCTGCTTGGTGAAGGTCTCCTTGCGCGCGACGAAGAACTTGTCGCAAGCGGTGCGGAAGCGCGTCCACACCTTGTCGTTCTCGGCGCGCGGAACGGCGCCGATCTTCTTCCAGTCCTCCTGCATGACCTTGAGCTGATCGCTCACGGCCTTCGGGTTCGCCTGGGCCTCGGGAGACTCGACGAGCGCCTCGACGCGCGCGCACAGCTCCTCCTTCATCTTGAGGTTCTCGGCCCGCTCACCGTCGACGAGATCGAGCTTCTCCTTGTTACCCTCGTAGATGATGTCGGACGCGGCCTTGAAGCGCTCCCACAGCATGTCGGCCTTGTCGTGGGGCGCGCGGCCGATCTGCTTCCACTGGGACTGCATCGTCTTGAGCTCTTTGCTGACCTTCTGCGCGTCGAGCTCCTCGCCTTCCCCCAGCTTGATGGCGCCGATGACGACCTTCGCGAGCGACTCGGCGCGGGTGATGAGCGCCTCGAGCTTCGGCACGTTGGTGAAGCGGCGCCAGTCCTCGGCCTCGCGCAGCTCGGCGAGCTTGCTGGCGAGCGTGCGGCGCGCGTTCTCGAAGCGCGTGCGCAGCGCCTCGGAGCCATCGGGCAGCGGGCCACGCGCGGCCTGCGACGACAGCGCCTCCTTCATCGCGAGACCGCCCTCCTTCTCGTTCTCACCCGAGGACAGCGCCTCGAGCCGATCGACGAGCGACTCGAGCTGCGCCGCGTTCTCCTTGGCGACCGCGGCGCGCTCCGCCTCCTTTGCGGCCTTCTGCGCATCACGCTGCGCGCGTTCGGCCGTGGCAGCGGCGCGCTTCTCGGCGCCGGCGGGATCGTCCAGGTCCTCCTGCGCTGCGCGCGCACGTGCACGCTCGGCCCGGACCCGCTGCTCCGCGGCCTCCTGCTCGACTCGCGCCGCCTCCGACGCACGCGACGAGGCCTCGTCGGCCTGGCCTTCCTCGCGCCCGTGCGGCGAGGCCGTGCCTCGGAAAGAGGCCTCGAGGTGGTTCATCTTGTCGTTGTGCTCGGCCTCGAGGCGCGCCTTGCGATCTCCAACGGAGAGCTTGCGCTCCTCCTCGGCGCGGCGGCGCACGTCCGCCTCGATCTTGCGCTGCAAGAGCCGCTGCTCGACAGCGGGGTCGAGCGGCTTCTTGGCCTTCTTCGGCTTCTGCGCCTGCTCGGGCGCCACGAGGTTGAGGCCGAGCGCGTGGAGGCGATCCTTCGCGGTCTGGCGCAGGCTCTTCGTCTTGGCGCGCTCGGCGATCGCGCGCAGCATCTCGCCATCGGTGAGCGCCGACACGCAGCGTAGCTGGATGGCCTTGGTCGTCGACTCGGACAGCGCGAGCTCGCGGAGCACCTTCGGCTCGTTGATGCGCGCGAACGCCTGGTCGCGCAGCGCGCCCTCGCCCTTCATCACGACCTCGGCGAGCGAGCGCGGATCGTCGATCTTGCCCAGCGCAGCGAGCTTCGCTTCCGTGGTGACAGCGCGACGAACGACGTCGACGAGCAGCTTCGGGTCGGTGATACGACCGACGGCCTGCGTGGCGACCGCGGCGTCCTTGGCATCGATGGCCGAGCGCACCGACAGCTCGGAGGCGCGGCGGTTCGCCAGGTCGCGCAGCGATGCGACGGTCTCCTCGCGAGCGACCTCCGTGAGCACCTCGGCATCGGGCAGGCGCTTGAGCGCCAGCTCGCGCACCTTCACCTCGGGATCGCGCAGCGCGACCTCGCGTAGCGTCGCAACGTCATCGTCCCCGAGATCGCGGACCGCTTCGAGACGCACATCGGCGCGGGAGTGCTTCCACTTCGGCCGGAAAAGATCGAGTAGACCCATGACTTCGTTGAGCTCCTTACAGGACCGCGGACTCTAGACCTGGCGCGGCAGGACGGCAACCTTGACGCAGGCCGCCGGCCCGGCAAATGTGTGCCGACCGTGAGCCTACAAACCCCCGTCCATCGTGCGCCCCGCTTCGTCATCGCGCTCTCCGCAGAGGTGAAGACGCCCACGTTCCAGACCGCCGGGACCACGCGCAACGTCTCGACCGGCGGGGTCTGCGTCGAGATCGACCGGGATATTCCCGAGGGCCAGGTCGTCGAGATCGTGCTCTTCCTCGTCGAGGACGACATCGAGGCCGAGGGCAAGCGCGCGCTGTCCCTCACCGGAGCGGTGCAGTGGAGCGGTGAAGGCGATCGTGGCTACCAGGTCGGCCTGCGCTTCATCGATCCGCCCGCGGACAAGGTCGCCATGCTCGAGCGCGTCATCAGCCTGCTCAACCCGGACGCCTAGAACATGAAGACACGCGCGGCGATCGCCTTCGAAGTCGGCAAGCCGCTGGTCGTCGAGGAGGTCGAGCTCGACGGTCCGAGGTTCGGCGAGGTCCTCGTCGAGGTAAAGGCCACCGGCGTCTGCCACACCGATGATTTCACTCGCTCGGGCGCCGATCCCGAGGGCCTCTTCCCCGCGATCTTCGGGCACGAAGGTGCTGGCATCGTCGTCGACATCGGTCCCGGCGTCACGACGCTGCAGAAGGGCGACCACGTCATCCCGCTCTACACACCCGAGTGCCGACAGTGCAAGTCGTGCCTCTCGCAGAAGACCAACCTGTGCACCGCGATCCGCGCGACGCAGGGCAAGGGCCTCATGCCCGACGGCACGAGCCGCTTCCGCATCGGCAAGCAGCCCATCTTCCACTACATGGGCTGCTCCACGTTCTCGAACCACACGGTGCTCCCCGAGATCGCGCTCGCGAAGGTCCGCAAGGACGCGCCGTTCGACAAGATCTGCTACATCGGCTGCGGCGTCACGACGGGGATCGGCGCGGTCATCTACACGGCCAAGGTCGAGCCCGGCGCCACCGTCGTCGTGTTCGGGCTCGGCGGCATCGGCCTCAACGTCGTGCAGGGCGCGAGGATGGTCGGCGCGAACATGATCGTCGGCGTCGATCTCAACCCCGAGCGCGAGGCCCTGGCGCGAAGGCTCGGCCTCACGCACTTCGTGAACCCGAAGGATCACGGCGACGATCTTGTCGCGCACCTCGTCGAGCTCACCGGCGGTGGCGCGGACTACAGCTTCGAGTGCGTCGGCAACGTGAAGCTCATGCGTCAGGCGCTCGAGTGCTGCCACCGAGGCTGGGGCGTCTCCACGATCATCGGCGTCGCGGGCGCGGGCCAGGAGATCGGGACGCGTCCGTTCCAGCTCGTCACGGGTCGCGTGTGGAAGGGCTCCGCGTTCGGCGGCGCGCGCGGTCGCACCGACGTGCCGAAGATCGTCGACTGGTACATGGACGGCAAGATCGACATCGATAGCCTCGTCACGCACAAGCTGCCGCTTCAGCGCATCAACGAGGCGTTCGACCTCATGCACGAGGGCAAGAGCATCCGCACCGTCATCGAGTTCTGAGCGTGATCCGCTCGGAGCAGCGCTGCTTTGGCGGCGTGCAGGGGTTCTACGAGCACGACAGCACGACGTGCGGGCCGATGCGTTACTCGGTGTTCATGCCGCCCGACGTCGAGCGGCCACCGGTGCTGTACTACCTCGCGGGCCTCACTTGCACCGAGGAGACCTTCGTCCTCAAGGCGGGGGCGCAGCGCGTCGCGGCGGAGCTTGGGCTCGCGCTCGTCACGTGCGACACGAGCCCGCGGCAGGCACGCCATCCCGGCGACGATGCGAGCTGGGACTTCGGGCTGGGCGCTGGCTTCTACCTCGACGCGACGCAGGCGCCATGGTCGAACGCGTACCGGATGGAGGCGTTCGTCGTCGACGAGCTGCCGGCGCTCGTCGAGACGCAGCTTCCCGTCGCGAACGATCGCCGCGGCGTGTTCGGTCACTCGATGGGGGGCCACGGCGCGCTCACGCTCGCGCTGCGTCACCCTGCACGGTACGCCAGCGTCTCGGCCATCGCGCCGATCTGCGCGCCGTCGCAGGTACCGTGGGGACAAAGAGCCTTCGCCGGCTACCTCGGTGACGATCGCGCCGCGTGGGCGGCGCACGATGCGACGGCGCTGATCGACGACGGCAAGACCTTCGGATGCGAGCTGCTCGTCGATCAGGGCCTCGACGACCCGTTCCTCGACCGCGAGCTCAAGCCGGAGCTGCTGGAGGCCGCCTGCGCACGCGCGGGGCAGCCGCTCACGCTGCGGCGTCACGCGGGCTACGACCACAGCTACTACTTCATCGCGACCGTGGCTGCCGATCATCTGCGTCACCACGCCCGCACCCTGGCGCGCTGAATCACACGCCGCTCGGCGTACTTGGCGGGATTGAAACTTTTCGCTCGAATTGCGCATCGACCCGGAATTCTTGAACTTTTTCGTCCGACCGCATTGCGCCGCATCACCTCGTCCTTAGCTTGAGAACTGCGCACGGCGGGCAATTCCACCGCTCACCGTGCACCCCGACCAGGGCGGCGGCTCATGGGGAGCATGGCCCTGGTGACGAGGATGTCCGTGCCCAGGCGCGCGCGCAGCGTGTCGACCGGACGTCAAAACCCATGGTGCTTGCGCACGCGGCGTGAGCGAGCACCTGTTGCACGCAAGGACAGCTCGCCGATGACGCAACACAAGAATGGCTTGTCTCACCTTTCACCAAGGCTCCTCCGTCTCTCCGCGAGCGCGCTCGACGCGCTCTCTCACCCGGTCGCCGTGAGCGACGAGAAGGGCGCGGTCGTGCTCGCGAACGCGGCGTGGCACGCGCGCGGCGACGTCACCGCTGCGACGACGCTCCAGATCGATCCGAAGCACCACGTGCTCACCATGGAGCCCGACACCGCGCGCCTCGGCTCCCTGATCGACGAGCAACGCATGGCGCTGATGTCGGCGACGGAAGAGGCGACTCGCGTGCAGCGCGATCTTGCCGAGGTCGCTTCGGTGAGCTCGCACGACCTGCGCAGCGGTCTGCGGGGGATCTCACTGCTCGCGCAGTGGATCACCGAGGACATCGGCACGAACAGGTCGCCCGAGACCAAGGAGCACCTCGAGCTGCTCGCCGTGCGCGTGAGTCGCATGGACGCGATCCTCGAGGCCCTGCTGCGATACCTGCGGATCGGACAGCAGCAGGAGGACGCGGTCGACGTCGATACCGCCGTTCTGCTCGACAGCATCGTCCGCAAGCTCACGCGCGCGCCCGAAATGACGGTCCGCGCGGAGGGCCCGATGCCCAAGCTCCTCACCCAGCGCTCGCTGCTGCGGCAGGTGCTCGTCGAGCTCATCGAGAACGCGGTCGCGCACCACGATCGCAAGGACGGCGTGATCACGATCTCCGGCCGCGATCTCGGCAGCTCGATCGAGCTGTGCGTCCGCGACGACGGGCCCGGGCTCGCGGAAAAAACGCAGGAGCGGATCTTCCGGCTGTTCCACACCGGCGACTCCACCGATCCGGTGCGCCACGTCGGTGTGGGGCTCGCGGTGGTCAAGCGACTCGTCGAGAGTCGCGGGGGCCAGGTCACCGTGCGTGCGCTGGAGCCGCGCGGCGCGGCGTTTTCCTTCACGTGGCCAAAGTCCCTGGAGTGAGCATGACCTGAGCCGTAGACGTCTGCGCTCCCGTCGCTCCGGAGGCTAGCGGATCTCCTCGATCAGCTCGCGGAGGGTGGCCGTCTCGCGCTGCCAGTACGCGTCGTCGAGGAAGTCGGGGAACGCGCGCTGGAACGCTGGATCGTCGTGGCGCGCGGCGATCCAGCCCGAGTAGCGGAGGATGCGTAATGCGCGGAGCGGCTCGATGAGCGCGAGCGTACGGCGATCGAACGGGCGCAGCTCCTCGTAGGCGTCGAGCATGACGTCGCGTCGCTGCACGCTCTCGATATCGCGCCCCGGCACCAGCAGCCACACGTCCTGCACCGGCGGGCCGAGCGTGAAGTCGTCGAAGTCGAGGAAGAAGGGCCCGCTGCGATCCCACAGCAGGTTGCCCGCGTGACAGTCGGCGTGGATGCGGAGGTGCGTCGCGTCGGGGGCGAGGCGCTCGTACAGCGGCGCGATCACGTCGAGCAAGCGGCGCGCGGTGTCGAGGTACGCGGGGCGCGACGCGGCCGGCATCACCGCGGCGCTGTGCTCGAGGCTGGCGCGGCCGTAGTGCGCGACGTCCAGCCGCTGGCGCACGGTCGTGCCGTGCACGGCGCCGACCTCGTGCAGGCGCGCGAGCAACCGGCCGAGGATCTCGAGCTGCTGATCGTCGGGCTCATCGGTGGCGCGCCCTCGCACCTTCGGGAACACGGCGCACCAGATCTTCGCGCCGCCCACGTCGATCGCGCGCAGCGTGTCGCCCGCGAGCACGAGCGGCGCGACGGCGGGGATCTCGAGCGCGACCAGCTCCGCGAGGTACTCGTGCTCGGCCCGCAGCGCCGCCTCGCTCCACCGACCCGGACGATAGAACTTGGCGACGACGCGCGTATCGTCCTCGAGCGCGACCTCGTACACGCGGTTCTCGAGCGAGTTGAGCGACAGCACGTAGCCGGTGGCGCGGCGTCCGTCGACCTCGACGGCGTCGAGCACGCGGTCGGGCGTGAGCGCGTAGTAGGCCTGGGTCGTCGGGTCGATCATCGCGGCTCCGCGCCACGGTACCATCGTGCGACACTGTCGGTTCACGAAGGAGCCCTTGATGCCGCTGTCCGACCTCGAGAAGAACATCCTGCGTACCAAGGGCCTCGACGACGCGCAGCTCGTGCGCCTCGAGGCCGCAGGGATCGTCAGCAAGGCCGAATTCTCGGTCGTCGGCGACGCGGCGACGCTCGCGAGCCTCGCGGGACTGTCGTCGGAGGTGGCGACCGCGGTGATGGCGTGGGCCATCGGTGCGCCTGCGTCCAGCACGCGTCCCATCATCGTCGAGGGTGCGGACGTCGTCAGCTGCGCGCACTGCGGCGCGCGGCAGCCGAAGGACTATCACGCGGGCGATCTGTGCCCGTCGTGCGGTCGCCAGGCCGAGCCCATCTTCGCGTGCTACTGGTGCGGCAAGTCGGGGCCCGGCACGTTCTGTCGGTCGTGCGGCTCGCAGTTCGTGCCGACGGGTGAGCTCGACCTCGCGGTGCTGCTCCGTCGCGATGGACTGCCGAAGGACGACATCCCGAAGAAGCTCGCGACCATGAGCACGGCCGAGAAGGACGTGCTGTGGGGTCGCATCCGCAAGTCGCGGTAACCGATGGAGCCCGTCGCGTGCGTGAGCTGCCAGCGAGCTCAACCGAACGACTGGCAGCCCGGCGACCGCTGCATCCACTGCGGCAACGCCGTGCGCGTCGACACGCGCTGCGCTGCATGCACGCGCATCACGCCGGCCGCGAAGTTCTGCCGTCACTGCGCGGCCGAGCTTGTCCCCGACGCGTGGTATGGCGCCGCGAGGATGCTCGTGCAGGCCGGCGTCGACCGCCTCTCGCTCGGCGGTCGCGTGCGCGCGCTCGATCCCGCGCAGCTCGAGACGTTCTCGTCGCGCTTTGCGCAGCAGCGCGCGCTCGTCGAGCAGGTCGTGAGCCTGGCGCGCTACTGCGAGTCGTTCCTCGTCACGCACGGGCACGCGGACGCGCTCGAGGAGTCGCTCGTGTCACGCCTTCCGCTCGACGAGCACACCCTCGCCCGCTACGAGCAGCGCCCGTCGGGTCCCTACGACCGACCCGAGCAGCTCGAGCTCGCGCGCACGGGCTCGACCTTCATCGAGACGCGCTCGCTCGCCACCCTCGCCTTGCTCCGCTGCGATGACGTCCGCGACGAGCTCGTAAAGGACGCGCTCGGGCTCTTGTCGAGCGACCTCGCCATCGACGCCGCGCTGGCGCTGAGCCGCCTTGCCCTCGGGCTCGATGCCAAGCCGGTGCCGCGCTGGTGCCAGGATGTGTTCGCTGTGGCGGCCGCCGCAGCGATGCGGGCGCTCCCTGATTCCGTCGATGCGGCGCTGACCCGGGTGCTCGTGCTGTCGACGTCGAGGCGCGACCTGCGTGCGGCGCTCGACACCGAGGGGCTCACGCCCCTTCTGCGCGAGGGGCTCACGCAGAGGGACACGCTCGTGCGCTGTGCCTGCGCGCGGCTGCTCTCCGACGAGCCGTCGCTCGGCGAGCTCGCGGACGATCCGCGCGTCGGCGAGCTCGCGCTGCGCACGCTGTCTTCGCTGAGGAGCCCGTTGCTCGTGGAGCGCTTCCGCTCGCAGCGCGAAGAAGCCGCGCGCCTCCATGCGTTGAAGCGCCTGCGGACGCCGCTTTCTATCGATGCGTTCGATGCGGTGGTGGAGTCGCTCGACGGTGCGAGCGAGAGCTACTGCGACGCTGCGCTGCGCGTGCTCGTGCGCGCACCGTTCATGACGATCGAGCCGGGATCTCGCGCACGACTCGAGCGCTGGCTCGATAGCACGACGCTGCCCGTCGAGCGCACGCTCGAACTGCTGCGCTGGGCCGTGGAGCGTCCCGACGACGTCTGCCCGACGTACGACGACGTCGCGTCGTACACCGAGAGCGCGGCGCGTGCGCTCGAGCCGATGCCGGATACGAGCGCGACGCTGCGGTTGTTCGGCGTCGACAAGCTCGTCTCCGTCGCGACGAAAGGGCGACCGGCAGCGCTGATCTGCCGCTGGCTCCGCGCGGAGGAGACGGTCGACGAGGTACTCCGACAGCTGCTCGACCTGCATGCCCGGCTGCACGACGATCGCGTGCTCACGCTCCTGTTTGCACAGTGGGGCGCGATGGACGACGAGGGAAGGCACGCCTTCGCCGATCATCTTGCACACGCCCGTCGTCGCGGCGCTGGCGGTGGCCGTGGCGAGTCGTTCGTCGCGGCGCTGTGGGCGCGCTTCCTCGACGAGCCGGCGGAGCGCGCGGCGCTGTGGCGTGCGGGACGCAGCGATCGCGAGGCGCTCGTGGCGCTGCGCGACGACGATCCGCGCGCGGAGGCGCTCGACGGTGGCGACCCCGCGATTCGCTTCACCGTGTACAGCGCGCTCGCTCCGCTGGAAGCGCCGTCTCTGCTGCGCACGCTGCTCGAGCAACACGACACCGTGCCCGCGGTGTCGGCGCTCACACCGGTGATCGTCGAGCGCGCGACCGCGATGCTCGGTGCTGGCGAGCATCGCCATGCGCTGTGGCTGTGGACCACGTGGATGAGCGCTGTGACCAACCGCTTTCGCGAGGAAGCAACGCGCGAGCCGTGGCGAGCCGTGGCGCTCGCGCTTGGTGCCGCGGACGCCGAGGTGCAAAAGACGCGGATGGCCACGCTGCCGAGCGATCCATCGGACTCGCTCGCCGGCTTCGACGAGCAGTCGATCACCGAGCTGCAGATCGTCGACGAGGTCATCGCCCGCGAGGCCGAGCGGGTCGAGCGTGAGGTCGCGCGCGAGCTTGCCACCCAGGCGCGCGCCCGGGAGCACGCGGAGCGGCTCGAAAGCGAGGCGCGCGCGCAGCAGGCCGAAGCGCTCGAGGCTCAGCAGAAGCTCGGGCAGGCACGCGCGGTGCTCGCGGAGAGGCAGCAGCAGGCCGAGGCGCTCGACCTCGAGGTTGTCCTCCCGGAGCAGCCACTGCGCACGCTGGCGGAGTACGCCGCGGTGCTGCGCGCCTTCCGCACCGGCGGCGACGTCATGGCGATCCTGAACGCGGCTGGCCTCACCCCGGCCACCTGGGGTGCGTGTGCAACGGCGTGGGGAGACCTGATGTCCAGGCGTCAGGAGCTCGCGATGCGCTTCGGCCAGCTGCTGGCCTGAGAGCGGCGGGCGTGACGTTATGCCTCGCTGTGCTGTCGCGCTCACCAAAGAGGGCACGCGACGCCACACATTTCTGGTAGTTGCGAGAAGGAGCGAGTGGCACATTCGGTGAAAACCTCTGTTGTGATTCTTTCCCCACGACACCGGAGGCACGAGCCATGGACACGCAGACGAACGGACACTCGAAGACCAAGAACGCCGTTCGCAAGGGCACCCGCAAGGCGAGCCCGGCCGTGAGCAACGTCGAGGACGTCATCCATCGCGCGGAGCACATCGTGAAGCAGGGCGTCTCGGCCGTCGACCACTCCGCCGCGGGCGGCTGGGTCTCGAAGAACCCGAAGAAGGCTGTTGGCATCGCGCTCGGTACGGGCCTCATCGTCGGCTCGTTCCTCGACGGAAAGTACCTCCGCGCGGCGGCCATCGGCACCATCGGACTGCTCGTGAAGCGCTACTTCTAGCAAGATGGCGATCTCCGGCTTCCTCATCGACCTCGATGGCACCCTCATCGATAGCAACAGGACCCACGCGCTCGCCTGGGTCGAGGCGCTGGAGAAGCATGGGTATCGCGTTGCCGAGGACCGCATCGCGCTCGCCGTCGGCAAGGGCGGCGACCAGCTCGTCACCGACGTCCTCGGCGCCGAGGCGGAGAAGAAAGCCGGCGACGCGATCCGTGCGTCGCAACTCGAGGCCTTCACGCGCCGCGCCGATCGCGATGGCCTGCCCGTCATCCCGGGTGGTGAGGCGCTGATCAAGGCACTGCGCGATCGCGGCGTAAGAACCGTCCTGGCCACGTCCAGTAGCGACGAGGCGCTCGAGGTCGCGGAGCGTGCGAGTGGTGTGGTGTGGCGCTCGCTCGTCGACGAGGTGGTCGGGGCGGACGACATCGAGCGCGCGAAGCCGCAGCCGGACATCGTCCGGGTGGCGTGCGAGAGGCTCAAGCTGCACCCGGCGCAGTGCGCGCTCCTCGGCGACACGCCGTGGGACGCCAAGGCCGCGCGCGCCGGCGGCGTCGTCATGGCAGGCATCACGTCCGGCGGTCGCGATCCCGCGCTGCTCAAGCGATCCGGCGCACGTGCGGTGTATCGGGACGCCGCGGAGCTCGTCGATCGACTCGACGACGTGCTGCGCCGGCTCTCTCCTGCCACCACACCGCTCGACGGAGACGCGCTCGCCGAGCTGATGCGCCACGCGCTGCACGCTGCCGAGGAAGGCATGATGGCGGGTGAGGTTCCCATCGGCGCGGTGATCGCCCGCGGCGACGGCACGATCATCGCGCGTGGATATAACCGCTACAACGAGACGGGCGACCAGTCCCGACACGCGGAGATGGACGCGTTCAACAAGGCCGCGGGCATGCTCTCGCTCGACGACCGCGACGTGCTGCTCGTCTCGACGCTCGAGCCCTGCGTCATGTGCACGGGGGGCGCGATGGAGCTGGCGGTCGACTCCATCATCTACGCGCTCATGGCGCCCGACGACAGCGGCACGCTGCGCGTGACACCGCCCGAGTCTCCCGAGAACCAGATGCCGCGCATCGTGGGACGCGTGCTCGAGCGCGACAGCCGCGCGCTCTTCGAGACGTGGCTGACGCGGCCAAAGCACAACGTCGCGCAGGAGGCCTACGTGCGCCGTCTGCTCGCGAGGACCTAGCTTGCAGAGTTCACGCGACCTGTTACCTCTGGTCGTCGACGATGCCCCTCTCGGTCCGCCACCTCGGTTCGCTCGCTGAGCAAGACAGCGCTGGCATCACGGCTGCGCAGTGGAATGCGCTGTGGCACGACACGCCGGGCGCCAACCCGTTCACGCGCTGGGAGTGGCTGCACGCGCTCGAGGCGTCGGGCTGCGCGGCGCCCGAGGCAGGCTGGGCGTCGCACCACCTCGGGCTCTTCGACGGCAAGGATCTCGTCGGCGCGCTGCCGCTGTACGAGAAGCGCGACTCCGACGGCGACTTCTCGCGCGACTGGGACTGGGCAGCGGCAGCCGAGCGCGCGCGGCTCGTGTACTACCCGAAGCTCATCGCCAGCGTGCCATTCACGCCGGTGACCGGTGCGCGCCTGCTCACGCGCACGGGCATCGATCGCACCGAGGCCGCGCAGCTGCTGCTCGGCGCGGCGCAGGCCCTGTTGCGCGAGCTCGAAGGCGGCGGCCTCCATGTGCTGTTTCCCACCGAGGAAGAGTCGCGCCTCTTCGAGTCACTCGGCATGGCGCGCCGCATCGCGTACCAGTACCACTTCCACAACAGGGGCTATCGCACGCCCGAAGATCTGCTCGCGCGTTTCGACTCGAAGCGCCGCAACATGGCCAAGCGCGAGCGTCGCGCGCCGGCCGAGCAGCACATCACGCTGCGTACCGCGCGTGGCGCCGAGGTCGCGGCGGATCCGGCGAAGTGGGCTGCGCTTGCGCACAAGCTGCACCGCTCCACTGTCGACAAGCTCGTGTGGGGTCGGCGCTGGCTCGACCAGGACTTCTACCAGCGCATCTTCGCGACGATGCCCGAGCACCTCGAGCTCGTCATCGCCGAGCGCGAGGGCAACGTGGTCGCGGGCGCGTTCAACGTGGCGGACGCGACGCACCTGTACGGTCGCTACTGGGGCTGCTTCGAGGAGCACCCGTTCCTGCACTTCAACGTGTGCCTCTACCATTCGATCGACGACGTGATCGCGCGCGGCCTCGCAGTGATGGAAGGCGGCGCAGGCGGAGAGCACAAGATCCCACGCGGCTTCGAGCCGTCGGAGACGTTCTCCACGCACCTGTTCGCCGACAAGCGCCTCGACGTGCCGCTGCGCAACCACATCGCGGGCGAAGCCGCCGAGCGCGAGCGTGCCCTCGACGCGTATCGCGCGCGCTCACCGATCTTCAAGCGCGCTTGACCTCGCAGGAAGCCGCCTCATCTTTATTGAGGGGGCCTTGGGTGGTGGGCCGATTCGTTGACTTCGACGGGGGGCGGACTCACTCTTTTTGATCTCGATGCGAACCTCGATGCAGGCACAAGGACCCGGTCGCACGCCACGCCACGGCGACGGTGGAACGACCACGCAGGTGGCACCCAAGATCGCGACGAAGCGAAAGCTCCAGCGTCCTCGGCTCTACAAGGTCATCCTGCTCAACGACGACTTCACCACGCAGGAGTTCGTCGACCTGCTCCTCCAGCACGTGTTCCACCACAGCGAGGCGTCGGCGCACGCCATCATGCTCAACATCCATCGCACGGGTGCGGGCATCGCCGGGATCTACACGCACGAGGTGGCCGAGACGAAGGTGCAGCAGGTCATCGAGCTCGCCCAGCAGAACGAGTACCCGCTCCAGTGCACCATGGAGCCCGACGACGACGGCAAGCGGGAAGACGAATAACGCGCGCGACGAACGCGCGGTGGCGGAAGGCTCCGGCGAGCTCTGCTCGACGGAGGGGGGACGGGAACGTCCCCCGAAAAAGACGGCAAGCCGGAAGACGAAGGTTGAGTATGCCAGTGACCATTTCGCGAGAGCTCGAACAGACCATCCAGCTGGCATTTTCCGTGGCGCGCGAGCGTCGGCACGAGTTCGTCACGCTCGAGCACGTGCTCTACGCGCTCACCAAGGATCCCATCGCGATGAAGGTGCTCAAGGGCGCTGGCGCCGACATCAAGTCGCTCGACGCCGAGCTCACCGAGTTCCTCGACGGGCTCGATGCGCTACCAGAGGGCGTCGAGGGCGAGGCCGCGGAGCCGCAGCAGACCACCGCGTTCTGGCGCTCGCTGCAGCGCGCGGCGATGCACGTGCAGTCGTCCGGCAAGGACGAGGTCGACGGGGGCAACCTGCTCGTCGCGCTGTTCCGCGAGCGCGAGAGCCACGCGCTGTACCTGCTCGAGCAGCAGGGCGTGCGTCGCCTCGACGTCCTCAACTACGTCTCGCACGGCATCGAGAAGGGCTCGTCGCGCCCGCTCGCGCGCCGCACCACCACCGTCGATGAAGACGACGAACTCGGCGACGAGGCGCACGCTGGCGAGGAAGAAGAAGAGGAGGTCTCCGCGGAGGACGATCCGCTCGCCGCGTACACCGTCGATCTCACCAAGCAGGCTCGCGAGGGCCGCACCGATCCGCTCATCGGTCGCGCGGCCGAGCTCGAGCGCGCCATCCAGGTGCTCGCGCGCCGTCGCAAGAACAACCCGATCTTCGTCGGTGAGCCCGGCGTCGGCAAGACCGCCATCGTCGAGGGCATGGCCCGCGCGATCGTGCACAAGGAAGTGCCCGAGAACCTCTACGACGCCGAGATCTTCTCGCTCGACATGGGCGCGCTGCTCGCCGGCACGAAGTTCCGCGGCCAGTTCGAGGAGCGGCTCAAGGGAGTCGTCAACGAGATCAAGAAGCGCCCGCAGGCGATCCTCTTCATCGACGAGATCCACACCATCGTCGGTGCCGGCGCCACATCCGGCGGGTCGATGGATGCGTCGAACCTGCTCAAGCCCGCACTGGCCGCCGGGGAGCTGCGGTGCATCGGCTCCACCACGTTCTCCGAGTACAAGGCCAGCTTCGAGCGTGATCGCGCGCTCGCGCGGCGCTTCCAGAAGATCGACGTGCTCGAGCCCTCGCTCGAGGAGACGATCCTCATCCTCAAGGGGCTGCGCGGCGTCTACGAGAAGCACCACGACGTCACGTACACCGATGAGGGTCTCGAGGCCGCAGCTCGGCTCGCGCAGAAGTACATCAACGACCGTCACCTGCCCGACAAGGCCATCGACGTCATCGACGAGGCCGGCGCAGCCGATCGGCTGCGGGCGCCCGACAAGCGCAAGAAGATCCTCGGACCGGCGGAGATCGAAGAGGTCGTCGCGAAGATCGCCAAGGTGCCAAAGCAGTCGGTGTCGACGGACGATCAGACCGCGCTCAGGAACCTCGAGCCGGAGCTCAAGAGCGTCATCTTCGGGCAGGACAAGGCCATCCACGCGCTGTCGTCGGCCATCAAGCTGTCGCGCTCGGGCCTCGGTCACCTCGACAAGCCCATCGGCTCGTTCCTGTTCTCCGGCCCCACGGGCGTCGGCAAGACGGAGCTCGCCAAGCAGCTCGCCAAGTCGCTCGGCGTCGAGTTCATGCGCTTCGACATGACCGAGTACATGGAGAAGCACACCGTGTCGCGGCTCATCGGCGCGCCGCCGGGCTACGTCGGTTTCGACCAGGGTGGCCTGCTCACCGACGCGGTCCGAAAGACGCCCTACGCCGTGCTGCTGCTCGACGAGATCGAAAAGGCCCACCCGGACATCTTCAACATCCTGCTCCAGGTGATGGACCACGCCACGCTCACCGATAACAACGGGCGCAAGGCCGACTTCCGCCACGTCATCATCATCCTCACCACCAACGCCGGCGCACGCGAGCTCACGACGCGCGCCATCGGCTTCGGCGGCGAGAAGCCGGGCGGTGACTCCGAGGGAAAGACGAAGAGCGCGATCGAGCGCGTGTTCTCACCCGAGTTCCGCAACCGCCTCGACGGGTGGATCTCGTTCGATCAGCTCCCGCGCGAGGTGATCCTCAAGATCGTCGACAAGACCGTCGCCGCGCTGCAGGCGCAGCTCGGAGACAAGAAGGTCACGCTCGACCTCGACGATGACGCGCGCAACTGGCTCGCGAAGCACGGCTTCGACCCTGCGTTCGGCGCTCGGCCGATGACGAGGCTCGTAGCCAACGAGCTCAAGAAGCCGCTCGCCGAGGAGATCCTGTTCGGCAGCCTGAAGAACGGCGGCACCGCGAAGTTCACGGTCAAGGACGACAAGATCGTGCTCGAGTCCTCCGACGTCGGGCGGACCGACTCGAGCGCGTCCCTGAACTAGCGCGTCGGCTCGGTCCAGCCCGGGACCTCGTTGAGCGCCTCGAAGGCGCGGGGCTGGAGCTCGGGCTTGCCGTTCGACGGGTTCACGCGGAAGAGCGCTGGCGTGCCCACGATGCGGGTGCTCGGAGCGGCCAGAGCGGGCGCGGTCACCGGGAAGCTTCCGGCCAGGAGGGCGAGGGTCCGCAGGCGGTTCGTCGTCGGTGTGTCTTCCCGGAGCTAAAGCTGTGCCCGCACCAAGGCAAGCGGCTTCAATCACTTACGACGGGTCGACTGGCCACAGCGCCGGTTTGCTGAGGACGCCAGCCCCACGAGTGGTAGCCTGGGAGTGCCGTGAGCGAGCTCGAGCGCAAACCCCGCGAGGCCGACGTGGAAGCGCAGAAGACGCATCAACGCGATGCGGCAGAAGCGCCCGAGAAGCACGCGACGAGGTCCGATCCGAAGGACGAGGCCAAGGACGCCGCCAGCGCGGCCGTGGTCATGCCGTGGGACGCCGATCTCGAGCACCTGATGGACCGGCTCGACCTGTTCGTGCGCGATCTGCGCGCATCGATGGGGATGACGGAGTTTCGCAGCCTCGTGCACTCGTATCGAGAGCTGTCACCGATGGGTCGTCGCGCCGTCGCGAACAAGCTGCAGCAGCGCAGGCTCGCGGCGCTGCTGCGCGCGCTCCACGCCGGTGACTACGCGCTGTACCAGGACACGTGGAAGTCGGACGTCACGGCGCGCGAGAAGGCCGAACGGAGCCGCGAGTCCGAGGCCCGCAGTGTTAAGATGAACGAGGGAGACTGACATGCCGCTCGATCTCGAAGCCAAGCAGGACGACCCGATGTTGCTCGCGGAGCAGCTCGAGCAGGAGCAGGCGAGCACGCAGTCCGGCGGCTGGTTGCTCGACACCCAGGGCTCGGCGTTTCTGCGCAAATTCACGATGGCCCTCGACCTCGCGAAGGAGTCCGGCAGCGACATCACGCGCGAGCAGTACGACGCGCTGCGCGCCGACTACACCGCGCTCGGCGCTACGGAGCGCTACGCCGTGATGTCGAGCCTCTCGGGCACGTTCCCCGAGTTCTCGTGGTTCGACCGCGACGAGTACGACGCGTTCTGCAGCCCGCCGTAGGACCGCAGCGACGAGCCGGTGAGCTCGCGTTCTGGACGACGCGGCCGAGCTTCGCGACGTCCTTCTTCTGGTTGCGGGCGTAGTCCCAGACGCGTGCTCGCGATGTGCGGCAGCGGACCGCGTGCGACTAGATCACCTTGCCCGCGTCTCGCAGCACGAGCTCGGCGGCGTTGCGCAGGATCGACGTCGACAGCGGCACGCCCTGCGCGGCTGCGAGGTAGGCACCGCGCAGCACCGCGTTGCGGATGTAGCCGCCGGACATCACGAGGCGCTGGGCGAGCGCGCGCACATCGATGTCGTCCTGCGCCGAGGTTCCCAGCGTCTGCACCATGCGACGCCAGAGATCCTCGCGTTCGGTCGCGTCCGGCATCGGGAAGTAGACGCGGAACGTGAGGCGGCGCTGGAACGCGGGGTCCATCACCGACTCGCGGTTGGTGGTGAGGATCGAGATGCCGTTGAACAGCTCGATCTGGGTGAGCAAGAAGTTGGTCTGCATGTTGGCGTAGCGATCGGTGGAGTTGTCCACGTCCGTGCGCTTGCCAAAGATCGCGTCGGCCTCGTCGAAGAGCAGCATCGCGTGCGCAGCCTCCGCAGCGCGGAAGACCTCGCCGAGGTTCTTCTCCGTCTCGCCGATCCACTTCGAGACGACCTGCGCGGTGTCGATCTGGTAGAGCGGCAGGCCAGCGGCATCCGCGATCGCGCCCGCCGACATGGTCTTGCCGGTGCCCGGCTCACCGTAGAACAGCGCCGAGACGCCACGACCGCGCACGAGCCTGCTGAAGCCCTGCTCCTCGAGCACGCGATGCCGCAAGCGGATGGTCGACTCCATCTCCATCAACGTCTCGAGCGTCTCCTCGGGCAGCACCATCTCGGCGAGGCGGGAGCCGGTGCGCAGCCGTCGCCCGATGCTCTGCAGCCGCGGCGCGAACTGCACGTCGACGGCGTCCACGATGTCGCGCTGCTCGACGATCGGGCTCTGGCGCGCCTTCGCGATGAGCTGCGCCTCCTCGGCCGCCCGCGCGATCGCCGCCGGCGCGAGCGGATAGTTGTGCGCCATCGTCGACCACTCGAGCTCGTGCCCGACCAGCGCCTCGCGCCACAGCCGCTCGCGCGTCGCGGGATCGGGCAGACCGATGGGCACGAGCGTGAGCCGCCGGCCCCGCGCGAGATCGAGCGGCAGCGCCGGACCGGGCTCGCGCACGATCACGAGGCGTCCCTGGTGGCGCGCCGACAGCGTGCCGACGCCACGTCGCCACGCGGGCTCGCGGCTCTGTCCCTGATCGATCGGCGGCAAGCGCAGCACGAGCGCTGCCTGCCTCAGCCATGCCAGCCGCGCGACCGCCACGGCTTCCTTCTCGGAGAGGCCATCGGGCGCGAGCTCGACGTCGACCTCGATCACCTCCTGCCCCAGCTCGCCGAACAGCACGCGCGCGGCCTCGCGACGACCGACACCCGGCGGACCCTCGAGCAGCGGCAGGGCCTGCGGATCGGCGAACAGCCCGGCGAGACGCGCCCAGACGGGCTCGGCCAGCGCGACGGCCGCACGGCTCGGCGCCGGCTCGCCCACGCGCACGAAGCTGCGCAGCGCGGCGTCCTCGGGGTCGAGGCCGAGCGCCGCAGCGACGACAGGTGGCGGCACCGATAGCACCATCGAGAGCGACACCTTGCTGCTCGCCTCACCCTCGGGCGTCGACAGCGTCACGAGCGCGTGGCGATCGAGCGGAGACGACGGCGCGAGCGCCACACGCACCGCTGCGCCGCCCGTCCCGTCGGGATCGAGGATGCGCGCCGCCACCGCGGTGTCGAACGCGCGCCGCGTCGAGCCGCCGCCCCGGAGGAACACCGCGACGCGTCCGAAGCCGTCGTCGATCTCGGGCGCGAGCGCGAGCAGGAACAGGTCGAAGGCGCGGTCGTCGAGCCCCGCGCGCTCCCGGAGCCGGTAGATGGGGTGGTCGGTCTTGCGCTGCTGCGCGCAGACCTGTCGCTGCGCCTCGAGCCGGGCGGCGAGCTCCTCGAGCTGGGGATCGCCCTGCTTGAGCGACGTGAGTGGCGGACGCGAGCCGAGGGCCTCGAGACGCACGAGCTCGCCATCGGCCTCGTCGCCCGAGCGCGGGACGCTCGAGAAGCGGAGTGCGCCGAGCTCGCTCCACCAGCTCAGTCGGATCTGTGCGGCGAGTCGCGCCAGCTCGTGGCGAAGCGGGTCAGACTTCTTCACCATCAGACCTTAGCGTGTACTCTAATCGACTGCCCATGTCGTCTCTCCGTCGTCTCCCTTCCCTCTCTCTCTGGGCGGCCCTCACGCTGGCCGCCTGTAGCTCACCCGCACAGCCGATGACCGACATGGCCGAGCCGAACGGCGTGCAGATCAACCGGACACCGACCGGCTCGATCCAGGTCCCATCGCTGTGCGAGCGGACCACGCTCGATCAGCGCGTCACGTTCGCCGGAGCCGACAGCTTCGCGTTCGTCTGGGTCGACGATCACTACCAGGTCGTCTACGAGGACCACGCCACGCACGACATCTTCGCCGTGAAGCTCTCGCGCGCGGGCGTCGTCATGGGTACCGCGGTCCCCGTCGAGCAGACCGCGGGCACGTCTTCGCTGCCCGTGCTCCTCCGGACCGGCGCGGGCTTCGTCGTCGCCTGGCAGGAGGAGGAGGTGCCCGCCGTCCGCACGCACGGCCTCACGCTCGATGGCGCTCCGGCCGGAGCAGGCCAGCAGATCGCGGTCGCACGCTCGTCGCAGATGCGGCCCGTGCTGTCGAGCTCGCCGGCCGGCGTCGCGATCTCGTGGATGGATCAGGCCGTGGAATCGAAGGCGAACAACGACGACATCGGCACCTCGAGCACCTACCTCGGCCTCCTCGATGCGAACTACGCGCTGCGTACCGACGTGCCGGTGCGCCAGCTCGGCGACGGCAACCAGGCAGGCTATCCGTGGCTCGCGGGCTCGGACAGCGCGCTCGAGATCCTGTACAGCGCGACGACCATGAAGACCGACGTGTACGTCGCCTCCGTCGACACGAGCGCCTCGACGATCAGCATCGGCGTGGCCGGCGACATCCGCGATACGACCGCCGCGAACGCGGCGCTGCTCGGTCGCCTCACGCGCACGGACTTCGGCTACCTCGCCTCGTACGAGGATCACCGCAACGGTGAAGCCGAGATCCAGCTCGGGTTGCTCGACGCCACCGGTAAGCGCTACGCGGGCGGCCTGGTCGAGGAGCCCGCGACGGGCAACGCGAACTGGCCGCACCAGGCGTGGACCGGCTCAGCCGCAGGCATCGTCTACTACCAGTTCCGCTCGGGTCGCCCTCAGATCTTCATGACGTTCATCGATCAGACCGGCGCGCGCATCGGTGGCGCTGCCGACATGCAGGTCTCGGACACGCCCGCATCGTCGCGCTTCCCCTCGGTGCAGTGGGACGGCTCGCAGTTCGGTGTGCTGTGGATCGACTCGCGCAACACCCCGGTCGAGCTCTACTTCAACAGCGCGGTGTGCAACAAGACCGTACCCATTTGAAGACAGCGCCGCTCGTCGCGCTCCTCTTCGCCTTCACCGGTGCCTGTCGCGACGTCGCCTGTTTGCGCTCGAGCGATCCGAGCTGCCGCATCGAGAGCCCGTGCCAGCGGCTCTCGTACACGTGCGACAGCGGCTCGCTCGAGCTACGCACCATCGACGACCTCAGCCCCGCGCCCGGCGGCGAGGCCGCGCTCGGTCGGCGAGGCGACATCCTCATCGGTAACGACCAGGTCGTCGCCGTCGTCGCCGGGCTCGGCGATCAGAACTACATCGAGCTCTCCGGCGGCTCGCTGCTCGATCTCGCGCCGCGCGGGCAGGACTCCGACGCGCTGAACCAGGTCATCACCGCCGTTGGAGTGCTCCCGCGCGACTCCGTGTTCTACACGTCCATGCAGCTCCTCGACGAGCGACCGGCGCGCGTCGCGATCCAGCTCCGCGGCACGCTCTACACGCAGCCCGACACCATCGTCACGACGCTCTTCGAGGTGCGACCCTGCGAGCCCGGCATCCGCGTGCGCTCGGCGATCTTCAACGGCACGAACGATCCGCAGGCCTGGACGCTCACCGACGGCTGGTACTGGTCGGGGCGCGAGCCGCTCGCGTTCACTCCTGGCGTGGGCATGGGCTTCCGACACGCGGCCGTAGAGCTCGCCACCATCGACAGCGCGTTCGGCGACGCACGCTACCTCGCCGCGTCGAGCCACGCCGGGCTCCCGGTCAGCTACGCCGAGCTCGGCTGCACCGACCGCGCGCTCGAAGGCTTCCAGAGCGAGTTCCTCTCCTCGTTCGGCACGCCGCGCGAGGTCATGCCGCACGGCGCGGTGCGCGACTTCGATCGCTTCATCATGACGGCCCCGCGCGCCGATGTCGCAGCAACCGTGGACCTCGTCCTCGAGGCGCGCCGTCAGCTCTTCTCCGAGCCGTACGTCACGCTGTCGGGCACCGTCGTCGCGCCGGCGCCTCCCGTCGGCGTGGCGCGCACCGATCAGCTCAGCGTCAACGTCTCCATGGGCGCGAACGGGACGCCGTACGAGAAGCGCAACGCGACGACGCAGGTCGTGCCGAACGTCGATGGCACCTGGAGCGCGCGCGTGCCCGCCGGCAAGCAGTACATCGTCGAGCTCGACGCATTCGGGCGCGACGTCAGCGAGCTCTCGCTCGGGCTCGTCAACGGCGACACCACGGTCCCGCCGCTCGGGTTCTCCAAGCTCGAGCGCGTGACCGTGCAGGTGAAGGATCCCGTCGGCGCGAACCTCGACGCCACGATCTTCGTCGTCCCCGCCGACGACGCCACGTACGAGGCCACGAAGGGCGACTTCAACGGGCAGCTCGGCCTCTGCGCACCGTGGCTGGGGCCACCGCCGGGTGGATCGCCGGCGTGCGATCGCTTCCTCGTCTGGCATGCGCAACCCGCGCCCCTCGCCATCGAGATGCCGTTCGGACGCTTCTGGCTGTACGCGTATCACGGCCCGTTCCACTCCGTGTCGCGCCAGTTCGTCGAGCTCGCCGATGGCACCGCGACGGTGCCGGTCACGTTCACGCTCACGCCGCTCGTCCTCAAGCCGCAGGGCACGCTCTCGGCCGACTTCCACATCCATGGCCAGGCGAGCTTCGACAGCTCCATCCCCGACTGGGATCGCGTGCTCTCGTTCTCGTCGGCGGATCTCGACGTGGCGATCGCGACGGACCACGACGTCATCACCGACTACGCGGCGGTCGCGAAGCAGCTCGGCATCGACTCGCACGTCTCCACCGTCAGCGGCGTCGAGACCACGGGGCACATGCCGTTCCTCGAGGTGCCGGAGCTGCTGCTACCGATCGTCATCGGGCACTACAACTTCTGGCCGCTCCGTTACGACCCCACCTCGCCGCGCAACGGCGGGCCGTTCGACGAGCTGCTCGAGCCGGGTCAGCTCTTCGACCGCACCGCACCGCTGTTCACCACGATCGGCATCGTCGAGCTCAACCACCCGTGGGCCGAGCCCGTCGCGGGTCGCGACCTCGGCTTCCCGCGCGCGGTCGCGATCTCCACCCTCGAGGATCTGCCTGCGGACGACGATGGCTCGTCGGCCGGCATCTTCGTCCGCGCGCCCGATGGTGGTCGCGCCAACGACGCGCACGACGCGCAGGAGGTCATGAACGGCAGCCTCAACGACGTGCTGCTGCAGTACCGCGCGTTCTGGTTCTACATGCTCGACCAGGGCAAGCCGAAGGTCGGCACGGCCAACTCCGACTCGCACAGCCTCGTCGATTCGAACATCGGGTCCCCGCGCAACATCGTCAGCACCACCACCATCGCGGGACCGACGTTCGACGTCGGCGTGATGGACCAGGCAGTCCTCGCCGGGCACACGTTCGGGACCAACGGCCCGATCATCGAGGCGAGCATCATCGACGCCGCGCCCGGCGGTGAGATCGAGCTCCCCTACGGCATGGCGCTGCTGACGCCGAGCACCACCGCGCGCCTGCGGATCGCGATCACCGCGGCACCCTGGGTCCCCATCGATCAGGTGCGCATCATCGTGAACAGCGTCGAGGCCAAGCGCCTCACCAACGTCACGTCCCCTGCCGATCCATTCGGCACGACGGGCCTGGCGCGGCTCACCGCCGAGGTGCCGCTCGCCGAACTCCTCACGGGCGTCGCGAGCGGCAAGGACGCGTGGATCGTCGTCGAGGCCGGCACCTCGCTGCCGCTCGCCGCGGACCTCGGCGGCGCAAAGGGCAAAGACGGCATCCCCGACACCGGCGACAACAACGGCGATGGCGTGGTCGACCAGCGCGACGTCACGTCGAGCGCCGGCTACGGGCCCCTGCTCGTCCCCGCCGCGCCCGACCCGTCGTCGCCGCTGTACACCTTCTATCACGTGGTCGGCGGCTACCCGTTCGCGTTCACGAACCCGTTCCTGCTCGATCGCAACGGCAACGGCAGGTTCGATCGCATCGGTGTGAGGTGAGGGCCCTTTTGCTGCTGCTCGCGCTCTGCTCGATGGCGCACGCCGACGAGCGCGCCTGCGACCGTGCGCGCTCGACGAGTCTTTCGGATGGCCCCGTCGTCATCGGGCTGTACGACGCCGATCTCGGTGCCGGCCTGAGCGCGTGCCTGCGTCGCGAGGTCTCGCTCTACGAGCGCGCCGGGGCCATCTACGACGTGAAGGGCCTGTACGGCGACATCCGCGCCGACACGCTGCTCAATGGCATCTTCCCGCTCGGCCACCACGTCGCGCTCCTTGCCACCATCGAGGTCGTGCACTACGAGCTGGTCGTGAACTCGATCGTGAAGGCACACGCGCTCGGCCTCGGACAGTCCACGCTCGGGCTCGCCGGTCGCGTGCTCGAGACGAGCCGCTTCGCGCTCACCGCGTACGGCCGCGCGCTCGTGCCCACCGACGCGTCGAACACCACCGTACAGACCACGGGCCTCGACGCGGGCGTCACCGGGACGTTCCGTCCGCGCCGCGACATCGAGCTGCACGCGCAGCTCGACGGCGACTTCACGGTCGGGCTCGCCGACGGACCCTCGTCGGCGCGCGGTGGTGCGACCGTGCTCGTCGGTGCGCAGTACTCGCCGGCGCGCTGGTTCGGCGTCGTCGTCGATGTGGGCGCGATGTTCGGCCACCGCGGTGCGTTCGACGCTTTCCTGCCGTCTCTCGGGCTACGCTTCCGCGTGTGGCGTGGCATCGGGCTCGAGCTCGACGCCGTGGCTCCCGTCGCGGGTGCCGAGCGTCGGCTCGCGCTCGCGGCGCTCCATCTGCACTTCCGCTTCTGACGAAAGGATCTTCCCCATGCGTCTCTACATCAGCTCCGGTGCCTGCTCGCTCTCGCCTCACATCGCGCTCGCCGAGTCCGGCCTGCCGTACACCATCGAGAAGGTATCGCTCGCCACTCACAAGACCGACCACGACACCGACTTCTACAGCGTCAACGACAAGGGCTACGTCCCTCTGCTCGAGCTCGACGACGGGCGCCGCCTCTCGGAGGGTCCAGCCATCGTGCAGTGGATCGCCGACCAGGCCCCGACGTCGAAGCTCGCCCCGCCGAACGGCACCTTCGAGCGGGCGCAGCTGCAGGAGTGGCTCAACTACATCGCCACGGAGCTGCACAAACAGTTCGCCGCGCTGTTCGATAAGAGCGCCGCGCCGGAGCTCAAGGCCCAGCAGAGCAAGAAGATCGAGAAGCGCCTGGCGTGGATCGAGCAGCACCTCGGCGGCCGCGACTACCTCATGGGCGCCGACTTCTCCGTCGCCGACGGCTACCTCTTCACGATCATGCGCTGGACGCACTACCTGAAGCTCGAGACGTCGAAGATGACCACGCTCGCAGCGTGGTACGACCGCGTCGCCGCGCGGCCGAAGGTGAAGCTGGTGCTCGAGGCCGAAGGGATCCGCGCCTAGCAACCGGCGCGCGCGAGGAACGCGAAGAGCGCAGCCCACTGCGCCTTCGCCGCCGCGCGGAACGTGAGCGCCTGGAACGCGTGCGGCATGCCCGGATAGATCGGCGCCTGGCACGTGACGCCGAGCCGGTGCAGCGCGGCCTCCAGGCGCTCTGAGTCCTGGACGAGCGGATCGTCACCACCGACGGACGCGAACGTCGGCGGAAACGGACGCACGGGGCGGCCGCGCTCGACGATGCACAGCGGATCCGCGAGGCCGACCTCGCGCGTGGCGCTCGCCTCGAGGTAATCCTCGTGCAGCACATTGATGCGTGACTGCGCGATGGACGAGATGTCGCGACCGCGTGCGCGCAGCGGCTCGGAGACCTGCAGGATGCCGCACATCGGTGCGATCACACGCGGCACGACCCCGAGCTGGAAGAGGCGCTTCGCATAGAGCTCGTTGCGATCGAACGTCGTCATCACGGCGAGCGCGAGCGTGAGGTTGCCGCCTGCGGACTCGCCCGCGATGACGAGCCGCGAGAGATCCGCGCCCCAGCGCGCGCCGTTCTCGACGATCCAGCGGAACGCATCGGCCGCGTCCTCGAGGGCGGCGGGGAACGGGTGCTCCGGCGCGAGGCGATAGTTCGCGTTGAAGCAGAGGTAGCCGGCGCGCGCGAACTCCGTCGCGAACATGAAGTGCGTGTCCTTCGACAGGATGCGGAAGCTGCCGCCGTGCAGGAACAGCACCGCCGGCAGGGGCCCGTTCTCCTTGGCGGGGCGGTACACGTCGAGGAGGTGTGCCGGATCTCCGCCCGGCCGATACGGCACGTTCGCGAAGCACTCGACCCCGACGTGCTCGGGCCGCGCTGACGGCAGCGCGCGCCACACCGATGTCGCGCCGCGGAAGAAGCCGTCGACGAGCAGGTTGGTGACCGCACGGCCGAGGTGCTTCGGCACGAGCGACGCGGGAAACGAGGCCATGACCGCATCGTACGCGCGTGGAAGACCCGATGACACCGCCCGCTGCCCTCTGCTAAAAGCTGTGGTCATGAAGCTCTCAGACCTGAAAATTATCGTCACCGGCGGCGCGCAGGGCATGGGCGCGCACTTCGCCACGCGCCTCGCCGAGGCAGGCGCCCAAGTCGCAGCGGGCGACGTCAACGAGGCCGGCCTCGAGGCCCTGCCGAAGGGCATCCACCGCAAGAAGCTCGACGTCTCGTCGGAGGCCGACTGCGCCTCGTTCGTCACGTGGGCGCACGAGCAGATGGGCGGCCTCAACGGCCTCATCAACAACGCGGGCATCCTCCGCGACGGCCTGCTCGTGAAGAAGGACCGCGAGACCGGCAAGATCATCCGCCTCACCCTTGACCAGTGGAACGCCGTCATCGGCGTCAACCTCACGGGCGCGACGCTCATGGCCCGCGAGACCGTCGCCAAGATGGTCGAGACGGGCTCGAAGCCCGGCGTCGTCGTGAACATGGCGTCCATCGCGCGCCACGGCAACCGCGGCCAGTCGAACTACACGGCCGCGAAGGCCGCGCTCGCCGCGAACACCGTCACGTGGTCGCGTGAGTGGGGCAACTTCGGCATCCGCTGCGGCGCCGTCGCCCCCGGCATGATCGAGACGCCGATGACGCAGGGCATGAACCAGAAGGCACGCGACGCGCTGGTCGCCAACATCCCGGTCGCCCGCATCGGCATGCCCGAGGACATCTGGCTCGCCGTGAAGTTCGTCCTCGAGTGCGACTACTTCAACGGCCGCACGATCGACGTCGATGGCGGCCTGAGCATGTAAGAGGGTTCGTCAGCGCTTCTTCTTTTTACGGAAAAAGAAGCCGCCGTCGTCGGCCTC
>JBDTCO010000082.1:0-7836 GCA_039923495.1 Polyangia bacterium | reverse complement strand
GGCGCCCGAGGTCGAACACGTCGACGATCCCGTCGTGGCGGATCGCGTTGACCGCGCGCGCCTCGTCGAAGAAGCGGGCGATGGCGTCCTCGCTCGCCGCGAGCTCCGGACGCAGTACCTTGATTGCGACCGTGCGTCCGATGTCGGGATGCACGGCGCGATACACGGCCCCCATGCCGCCCTGGCCGATTCGATCGAGGAGCTGATAGTTGCCGCAGCGATCGTCGCCGCTCGCGAGGATCGGATCTGCTGGCGTCGTCACGCCGACACTTTACAGCATACTCGGGGGCGATGACCGACGCGCCCTTTCGCTTCGTCCTCGGCAACGCCTTTTACCTTCAGGAGGAGGCAGCGCGCGGACGAATCGATCGTGTGGATGAGGTGCTCGGCAAGCTCGCGCGTCTGGGTTGCAAGGTGGTGCGGACGTGGGCGTTCAACGACGATCCGCAGAAGGACAGCGCGATCCGCCGATCGGCCGACGGTGTCGAGGAGGTCGGCCTCCGCGGGCTCGACGTCGTGCTCGACAGGGCGCGCGCGCACGGGGTCCGTCTGATCCTCCCGCTCGTCGATTACTGGGGCTCGTACGGGGGCACGCGGCAGTGGTGCCGATGGCTGGGGCACGGCGATGCCATCGAGGGAGACCCACGGTTCTTCGTGGACGCCGCCGTTCGACGCGCGTACTTCGCGCACGTGGCGGCGCTGCTTTCGCGTCACAACGAACGGACGGGCCTGCGCTACGGCGAGGATCCCGTGGTGTACGCGTGGGAGCTGATGAACGAGCCGCGCGGTGTCGGGGTCGCGCCCGAGGCGTGGCTCGCCTGGGTCCGTGATGCCGCCACGGTCGTGCGCAGTCACGCGACGCAGCTCGTCTCGCTCGGCGACGAGGGCCAGCAGCGCAGCTTCGAGGGCCACGACGAGGCGTTCTGGCGCCGCGCGAACGGTGCACACCTCTTCGCCGCGGACCAGGGCGCGTCGTTCTCCGCGTCGCTCGACCTCGTCGACGTGGCGAGCGCGCACCTCTATCCCGAGAAGGCCGGCATCACGCCCGGGCTCGAGCGCGAGGCCGGCGTGCGCTGGATCGTGGAGCACGCGGCGATCGCGCGCGCCGCGGGCAAGCCGCTCATCGTCGGCGAGTTCGGCCTCGGCAACGAGCGCGCGTCGTTCGCGCGCTTTCCGCTGCCGCAGCGTCGCGCGATCTATCGCACGTGGCTCGGGGCTGCCATTCGCGCGGGCGTGGCGGGCATCGGCCCGTGGTTGTTTCACCACGACGATCGCCCCGACACGTGGGACGACTTCGCCTGGTACGTGCGTGACGGCGTGCCGCTCGGCTCGCCCAAGAACCGCTACGCCGATCTCGTGCGCGACGCGGCGGACGAGATGGCGGAGGTGTCTCAGTCGATCCCCCCGCCGAGCAGGTAGAGCACGGCCATGCGCACGGCGACGCCGTAGGTGACCTGGTCGAGGATGACGGACCGTGGACCGTCGGCGACCGCCGGATCGAGCTCGACCCCGCGGTTGATGGGACCGGGGTGCATGACGATGGCGTCGGTCTTGAGGCGCGCGGCGGCGGCCTGGCCGAGCCCGAAGTATCGGCTGTACTCGCGCGTGTTCGGGAACGGCGCTGCACCATCGAGCCGCTCGTTCTGGATGCGCAGCATCATGACGACGTCGGCGCCCTCGAGCGCGGGCTCGAGGCGATCGTGGACCTCGACGTTGCCATCCACCATCTCCTCGATGCCGACGGGGAGCATGGTGCGAGGCCCGGCGAGGCGCACCGTCGCGCCGAGCTTCGTGAGCGCGTAGAGGTTCGAGCGCGCGACGCGAGAGTGCGCGATGTCACCGCAGATGGCGACGGTCAGGCCAGCGATCCGGCCCTTGTGCTTGCGGATGGTCGCGCAGTCGAGCAGCGCCTGCGTCGGATGCTCGTGCGTGCCATCACCAGCGTTCACGACCGCGGCGCTGACGTGCTGTGCGATGAAGTGGGGCGCGCCGGAGGCCCCGTGACGCAGCACGATCACGTCGGGTTTCATGGCCTCGAGGTTGCGCGCGGTGTCGAGGAGCGTCTCGCCCTTGGTGGTCGACGACGTGGAGCCCGAGATGTTGACCGCGTCCGCGGACAGGCGCTTCGCTGCGATCTCGAACGACGTGCGCGTACGCGTCGATGCCTCGTGAAAGAGGTTGATGACGGTCTTGCCGCGCAGTGTCGGCACCTTCTTGATGGGGCGCTCCGAGATCTCGACGAACGTCTCCGTCAGGTCGAGGAGCTGCGTGAGCTGCTCGCCGGTCATCGTCTCGATACCGAGCAGGTGCTTGAGGCCCTTCATGCGACGCCCTTCTTGTAGACGCCGACACGGTCGGGGCCGCCGTGCATGCCGTCGAGCTCGGTGAGGTGCACGCGGACAGCCTCGTCGTGCGTCGTCTCCACCTTGATGCCGACGTAGTCCGGCTGGATGGGCAGCTCGCGGTGCCCGCGATCGACGAGGACCGCGAGCTCGACGGTGCGCGGGCGCCCGTAGTCCATGAGCGCGTCGAGCGCCGCGCGGATGGTACGACCTGTGTAGAGCACGTCGTCGACGAGGATCACGCGCCGACCCTCGAGCGTGTGGCCGGGGATCTCCGTCTTGCCGACGACGGGCTTCGGCAGCCCCGTTGCGGCATCGTCGCGGTACAGCGTGATGTCGACGGCGCCCCGCATCGGCGCCGGCAGCTCGCCCGTCTCTTCGAGCAGCTTCGCGAGGCGAGCGGCGAGCGGTACGCCGGCGGTGCGAATCCCCACGAGCACCAGATCGGCACCGCGATCACGCTCGACGATCTCGTGCGCGATGCGCCTGAGCGCGCGTTGCATTCCCACGGAATCGAGCGGCTGCCGACCTTCTTCGTGGCTCACGAGGAGCATCGCGTAACACGCCGCCACGTCGCCGCAAAGGGGCAAAGAAATGCGCGCGCCCGATGCCCGCATGAAGTTATGGTGTGTCGTCATGGCACCTTCGGCCCACACCGCTGCCATCGCGCTCATCGGCGACGAGATTCTCTCGGGTAAGATCGTCGACGAGAACGCAAAGTTGCTCATCTCGGATCTCCGCGAGCTGGGCGTCGCGCTCCGTCGCGTCGTCATCTTGCCCGATGTGGTCGACGAGATCGCCGAGACCGTGCGCACGATGTCCGCCGGGTACGACAGCGTGTTCACGTCGGGCGGCGTCGGTCCCACACACGACGACCTCACGATGGAAGGTATCGCGCGCGCCTTCGACACCACCGTCGTGCGTCATCCGCAGCTCGAGGCCAGGCTCCGCGCGCACTACGGCGCCCGCCTCGAGGAGCGAAACCTGCGTATGGCGGAGGTCCCCGAAGGTGCACATCTCGTCGGCGCGGGCGACGATACGACCTGGCCGGTCGTCGCGTACCGCAACGTCTACATCCTGCCCGGTGTGCCGCAGATCTTCCGTCGCAAGTGGGAGGCAATCCGCGAGCGCTTCCGTCAGGCACCGTTCTACCTGCGCTCTGTGTTCACCACGCTCGACGAGGGCGCGATGGCGCACCATCTCGATGCGGTCGTCGCCCAGTTCGCCGACGTGCAGGTCGGGAGCTACCCCAAGATCGGCGCGCCCGATTACCGTGTGAAGGTCACGCTCGAGAGCAAGAGCGAGACGGACGCGAAGGCGGCCACGGACACGCTCGTGGCGCTGCTCGGCGACGGCCTCGTCCGCGTCGAGTGATGCGCGTGTCAGCGGAGTTGCGGCTTGACCGCGCCGCGCGAGGCCAGTAGGACGATGCGCGCATGAAGATTCTCCTCACCGGTGGACGTGTCCTCGATCCCGGCGCCAGCGGTGCCGCTCGAGATGGCATCCGCGACCTGCTCCTCGACGGCGATCGCATCGCCGCGCCCGGCACGCCGACCGAGGGCGCAACGGTCGTCGACTGCCGAGGCCTCGTCGTGTCGCCCGGCTTCATCGACCTGCATACGCACCTCCGCGAGCCGGGCCAGGAGTACAAGGAAGATATCGCGTCGGGGTCGCGCGCGGCCGTGGCGGGCGGCTTCACCACGATCTGCTGCATGCCGAACACCACGCCGGTCTGCGACAACCGCGCGGTCACCGATCTCATCGTCCGCCAGGCGCGTGACCACGGCGCGTGTCGCGTGCACCCCATCGGCGCCATCTCGAAGGGGCTCAAGGGCGAGTCGCTCGCGGAGATCGGCGAGATGAAGGACGCAGGCATCATCGCCATCTCCGACGATGGCAAGCCGGTGATGAACGCTGACCTCATGCGTCGCGCGCTGGAATACGCGCGCACGTTCGATCTGCCCGTCGTGCAGCACGCAGAGGATCTGCACCTCGCGCGCGGCGGCGTCATGAACGAGGGCGCTGCTGCCACGCGCGCCGGCCTGCGCGGCCAGCCCGCTGCGGCCGAGACGGTGATGGTCCTCCGCGACATCGAGCTGGTCGCGCTCACGGGCGCGCGTTACCACGTCGCGCACATCTCGACCGAGGGCTCCGTGCGCGCGGTCCGCGAGGCCAAGCAGCGCGGCCTCCCGGTCACGGCCGAGGTCACGCCGCACCACCTCACGCTCACGGACATCGCGTGCTGCGGCTACGACCCGGCGACGAAGTGCGCGCCGCCGCTGCGGAGCGAGCGCGATCGCGACGCGCTCATCGACGCCTTGGCGGATGGCACCATCGACTGCATCGCCACCGATCACGCACCGCACGCGCTGCAGGAGAAGCAGCTCGAGTTCCAGGAGGCCGCGTTCGGCATCATCGGACTCGAGACGGCGCTCGGTCTCGGGCTCCGGCTCGTCGAGGCAGGCCGCTTCGATCTGATGACGCTCGTCACGCGCCTCACGATTGGTGGCGCCAGGATCTTCCGGCTGCCCGGCGGCACGCTCGCCGCAGGCGCGCCCGCCGACGTCGTCGTCTTCGATACGACGGCGCGCACGAAGGTCGAGGCCGCGCGCGGCAAGTCGAAGTCGCGCAACACGCCGTTCGACGGCTGGGACCTCCCCGGCGTGGTGCGTCACACGATCGTCGGTGGCCGGCTCGTGCACGGAGCGCAGTCGTGAAGGCGCGCCTCGTCCTCGAGGACGGCACGATCTTCCCGGGCGAGAGCTTCGGCGCGACCACGCCAAAGCTGGCCTCGCTGCTCGTCAGCGACGCGGTCGGTGCCGGCGAGGTCGTCTTCAACACGGCGCTGTCCGGCTACGAGGAGATTCTCTCCGACCCGTCGTACAGGGGCCAGATCGTCGCGATGACCGCGCCGCAGATCGGGAACACCGGCTGGAACCGCGAGGACCTCGAGTCCGCGCGCTTGCACCTCGCGGGCTTCGTGGTGCGTGAGCTCTCGCCGCAGGCGTCGTCATGGCGCTCCGAGGGCGGTCTCCACGAGGCGCTCGTTGCCGCGGGCGTGCCCGGCATCTCCGGCGTCGACACGCGCCTGCTCACACGCATCCTGCGCGACGGCGGTGCCCAGCGCGGGCTCATCAGCAGCGACGAGGCCGCGAGCGACGACGAGCTGGTCGCGTTCGTGCGTCGCACGCCGACGCTCGACGGGCGCGACCTCGTCCGCGAGGTCACGTGCCAGGCCGCTTACGACTTCTCCGAGCCGAGCTGGCGTCACCCCGACGAGGGCGCGGTCCCCGTCACGCCGCGCTTCAACGTCGTCGCGTACGACTTCGGGCTCAAGCGCAACATCCTGCGTCGCCTCGTCGACCTCGGCTGCCGCGTACGCGTCGTGCCGGCCACCACGCCCGGCGAGGCCGCGCTCGCCACGAAGTTCTCCGACGATCGCGGTCCCGATGGCGTGTTCTTCTCCAACGGCCCCGGCGATCCCGCGGTGGTCACCTATGGTGTCGACGCCTGTCGCAAGGTGCTCGAGTCCGGCACGCCGTTCTTCGGCATCTGCCTCGGTCACCAGTTGCTCGGCCTCGCGCTCGGCGGCGGGACATACAAGCTGAAGTTCGGTCACCACGGCGCCAACCAGCCCGTCATGGACCTCGGCACGCGCCGCGTGGAGATCACGTCGCAGAACCACGGCTTCGCGGTGGATGTCGAGTCGCTGCGCGGCAAGGCCGAGCTGTCGCACGTCAACCTGCAGGACGGCACCGTCGAGGGGATCCGCGTCACGAGCGCACGCGCGTTCTCGGTGCAGTACCACCCCGAGGCAGCGCCCGGGCCGCACGACGCCCGCTACCTCTTCGATCGCTTCGTCGATCTCATGCAGCGTGGCCCTGGCTGATGTCGTTGCAGTCGCTGATGGAGGGCGTCGTCGCAGCGGCGGCGGCGGATGGACCGGGACTCATCGCGGCGCGCGCGGAGTGGGACGCGCGCTCGGGCAAGGTGTTCGACGACGATCCGCTCTACGAGGAGCGCACGACCGCGTTCCTCGAGTGGTTCGCGCTCGAGCGTGTCGACGGCGCAGGCCTCACGTACATCGAGCGTCACCTGCAGACAGTCACCGAAGGGCGCGACGCGCTCACGCTGTTGTCGCGTACGCACCGCAGCCTGTTTCGCGTGAGGCAGGTCGACGAGCAGCAGTTCGTGCTCGACGATCTACTCACCGGCTGCCGCTTCAGCGTGCACGAGCGCCGTACCCCGCTCGCGCTCAACGAGGGCGACATCTTCGAGGCGCGCCTGTGCCCCCGCCCCGATGCGTCGGGCGAGGTGCTGCTCACGCGCGCGATCCAGCACCACCCGCGCGAGGCTGCCGACGTCATCGCCGAGCTGGCGGAGGAGAGCCGCAAGAACTGCGAGCGCCGCGACGAGGCGCTGTTCCGCCTCGCGAAGCTGCGCTGGAAGTCGGCACGCTGGGGCCACGTGCAGCCCGAGCGCATCTACCGCGGCGACGCCGAGGTCGAGTAATGAGGCTGGGCGCGCTCGCGCTCCTGCTGTGCGCCTCGACGACAGCGTGGGCGGACGGCACGTCCACCGGCATCGCGGCCGACCGCCTGCGCTTTGGCCTCGGTCCTTCGGTGCTCGCCGGTGCGGAGGGCGCGGAGACGACCCGCAGCGGCAACGTGAACATGCTGCTCTCGTTCGACTACCTGAACCGACCCATCCAGCTGCGCTCGGTGGCGAACGGTGCCGTCGTGTCCACGCCCGTGCGGCATCAACTCGTCGGCAACCTCGGGTGGGAGATCGGCCTGCCGCGACGCTTCGCGATCCAGCTCAGCCTTCCTGTCGCGCTGTGGAACGCGGGGGATCGCCTGCGCTACAGCGGAGTCACCGGCGACGACGCGACGACTGGCCTGCACGCCGGCACGGGCGACCTCCTGCTCGGCATCAAGGTCGCGCTGCTCGGCCATCCAGAAGAGCCCGGCATGCACGTCGCGTTCGCGCTCGACGGGACGGCGCCGCTCGGCGGCGATCACGACTTCGCAGCAACGGGCAGCCTCACGATCGCACCGCGCCTGATGATCGACTATCGCCTGCCGTGGTTCACCATCGTGCTCGACGCGCAGGTGCGCTTCGCGGGCCGGCGCACGCTGTTCGGCACGAGCTTCGGCGACGAGCTCGACATCACCGGGGGCGTGGTCGGCAAGCTGGCGTCGTTCCGGCGCTCGCACCTCGTCGCCTACGTGGAGGCGGCCGGTGTCGTCGCATCCGGTGCGAGCACGCGCTCGGCGGAGCTGCGCGGCGCGCTCAGGCTCGCGACGCCGCACGCGGACGTGGACGTCGGTGCAGGCGGTGGCCTCGACGACGCGATCGCGACGCCGCGCTATCGACTGTTTGCGGTCGTGCGCGTCCCGCTCGACCGGCGTGGTAAATAGGAGGGGTCATGAGCGCCACCACCGACGTGACCGCGATCGTGGAGGAGGCCGTGCAGCGCGCGCGGCCGGCGCTG
>JBDTCO010000081.1:0-21925 GCA_039923495.1 Polyangia bacterium | reverse complement strand
GCCCGATGATGTACATCGCGCTGTCGTACGACCACCGTGTCGTCGACGGTCGCGAAGCGGTGCAGTTCCTCGTCGGAGTGAAGGAACGCATCGAAAACCCGGAAAGGCTGCTGCTAGAAGTATAGTCTCCGCCGCTCTTCACGTATGATTTCGGCGTGACTACGCAAGAGTCCCGAAAAGTAGCGCGTGCCCCCCTGGCGGTCGAGGTCACGCTGACGAGCGAGAACAACTTCTTCGCAGGCATCACGGACAACGTGTCCACGGGCGGCATCTTCGTCGCCACGTACACGCCGCCGCCGATGGGCAGCGAGGTCGAGCTCACGCTGCAGCTCGAGACGCAAAACCCGCTGCACCTCCGTGGCAAGGTCTGCTGGATCCGCACCGTCGACACCGAGTCCGAGTTCGCGCCCGCCGGCTGCGGCATCCAGTGGACGAACCTCACGCCCGAGGCCCAGAAGATCATCAGCGCCTTCGTCGGCAAGCGCGACACCATCTTCCACGACGACGATTGAGTAACCGTAGTCGAGCGCTCGGCCGTCGCGACCTGTCCCGAGAGCTGAGCGCGATGCGCCCTGGACGCGGGGGCCATCCGATGCGCTACACCGAGTCCTCTGCGTGCGGGCTGGCGGCTGGTCAGCGAGCGTCCTGCGTCGGATCAGAGCGGGAAGCTGGCGTTCTCGATCGTCGTCACGCAGTCGAACGCGCGCGCCACGGCGTGCGTGAAGTGCGACTTCGCCTTCGCCTTGAAGGGCGCGATGGCCACGAGCGCATCGTGTCGCGAGAGCGTGCCGAGCTCGGGCAACGCGAGCCCGAGCTCGGCGTAGCCCGCTCTGAGCAGCGCGTGGTTCGCAGCGAAGTACTTCGCCACGGCGGCGCGCCAGTTCATGAGCCCGCAGCACTGCTGATACAAGGCGGGGCCACCGAGCTCGTCGAGCGTCTGCGGCTTCAGATCCGGCGTGAAGTAGGTGAGCTGGTTGAGGACATAGACTTGATGCTGCAGCTTGTTGTCCGGCGCCCGGCTACCGTCCAGGTAGCTCGCCAACGAGCTCGCGTTGAAGGTCCCAGCCTGGCGAACCATGTCGCCGACCTGCTTGGCGTACGTCGCGAGCGTGCCTGGATCGAGTGACTCACCGACCGGCACCGGGCGATCGACGGGCTGCGCCCACGCACGCTCGATGTCGGCCGCCGGCGCGACTACGGCACCGGACATCCAGTCCCAGTCGCCGAGGTCCGTCGCCTGGATCGTGTTCGCATCGCCGGGCGCCCGATCCCAGTGCGCCTCGATCACCCGGCCGTGGGAGATGAACGTGAGGTGGGTCCCACCGCGCACGGAGACGAGGCCGAACGGCAGCTGTCGGAGGTGCTGCAGCGACAGCGTGTCCCTCTGCGTGCCGGTCGCCTTCGTGCCCTCGGCGGCATTGCCCTCGTCGGGCCGATAGTTGACGACGAGCTTCTCGCGGTCGACAGCGACACCGGGCGTATGCGCCTTCAGGTCCTGGTGGTACGTGCCCCGGTTCTTCGCCTGCGCGGCCTGCGTCTTGTGCTCGCCGCCTGCATCGCTGCTGTTCGCATCGGCGGCGAAGAACACGCCCTTCCAGCCGAGCCGTGACTGCAGCACCAGCTGGAGATCGTGGCCCGAGAGTCCCTGCGGCGCGAGCTTGTTCGCGCGGTACCGTGACTCCGACCTGGCGACTGCCTCCGACAGGATGCTGTCCCACTCGGCCTTGCGACCGAGCTGCGCGAACACGGTGCCGAGGATCTCCTCGACGAACAGCGTGCAGTCGGTGGCCGTCACGCCATCCGGCGCTTCGTACACCGTGTGGTCGTCGGGCCCGTACTGGTTGCCCTGGTAGATGCCCTGGCCCGTCTCGATCGCGGCGATCTGGTTGCGCAGCATCTGACGCTCGGCGATCGCGGCCCCCATCTGCCCGAGCGCCGCAGCGTCCTTCTTGTCGATGGCGAGGAACTGCGCGTGGAGCGCGTCGAGCCGCTTCTTCAGGCGCGGCAGGTCCTTCTTCGACACGGCATTCGGGTCCAGGTACTTCTGCGCGTCGGTCTGCTCGCCGGAGCCGTCCACCACCGCGGGTGCCTGGGTCATGCGATCGGTGAGGAGACGCGCCGCGTTCGAGTTCGCGGCCAGCATGGCCTGCGTCGTCGTCGTCGACGGCGTCGCGGTTTCAGCGATGTCGCGTGGCGCGGGCGAGCGTTCCCTCCTCACACGTTTGACTATACGGACGCGGAACCAGACGGTCTACGTACGCGTTCGCCTCACAGGTACGTGCGCGTGAGGTTGTCGACGCCCGACGCATTGACGTGGAGGTCGTCCTCGATGCGGATCCCGCCCAGCGGCGCGAGCGCGTCGACGAGCTTCCAGTCGACGAGCGGCGCGCGATCGTCGACCCGGAGCGGCGCCAGCATGCCGGGGATGAAGTAGATGCCCGGCTCGATCGTGAAGACCTGATCGACCTCGATGTCGCGCGTGTTGCGCAGGAACGGATTGTCGATGCGGGGCTTCTTCAGCGCGCAGCCGACGTCGTGACACGTGATGCCGAGGGAGTGACCGAGCCCGTGCGGAAGAAACGCGCGCGTGATGCCGCGCTGCACGCCCTCGTCGACGCTGCCGCGCAGCACGCCGGCCTCGGCGAGCACGCGCGCGACGTGCTCGTGCGCGCGATCGTGCAGCGCCTCGTAGGAAGCACCGACACGCACCTCGTCGCACAGGCTGCGCTGGAGGGTGTCCACGCCGGCGACGAGCTGCGCGAAGGCATCGACCTCGGCAGAGCGACCGCGGACGTAGGTGCGCGTGATGTCGCTCGCGTACCCGAGAACGGACGCGCCCGCGTCGAGCAACAGCGACGTGGCGCCGGGCCCGCGCTCACGGCCGTAGCTCACGTGGTGCAGCGTGGCTCCGTGCTCGCCGAGGGCGACGATGTTCTTGTACGGCGTGTCGGCATCGTCCTGCGCAGTGGTCTGCAGGTAGATGAGGTGGAGGTCGAGCTCCGAGCGCGCGCTGCCATCGAGGAACGCATCGCGCACGGCGACGTGGCCGAGGGCTGCCACGCGGTTGGCCTCGGCGAGGCAAGCAAGGTCATACGCGCTCTTGTGCACGCGCGTCTCGTTGATGGCTGCAAGGATCGGCGCGTTCGTGGACAGTGCATGGCCGAGGCGAGCCGCTGCGGCCTCGTCCTCACCGATGAACGCGACGCGCGTCGACGGCCCCGGCAGCGCGCTCTTCATGGCCTCGTGGCCCTTCGACTCGACGACGTCGACGGCCATGAGCGCGTGCGCGGGCGGCGGTGCGGGCTTCTCCCAGAAGTTGTCCTCGACGAGGCGGTGCAGCACGGGACGACGACCGGGGCGTATCTCGAGGACCGCATCGGCCTCGACGAGGGGCAGGAAGTGCGCGAAGTGCGGCACGACGCGCAGCGGCCAGAACTGATCGTCGAACGTACTGCGCGGTCGCGCGACACCCGAGTGCAGCAACACCGCGTCGAGCCCCAGCTTCTGGCAGAGCGCAGCGTATGCGCGCGACAGTCCTGCGACGTGATCGAGGTAGAGGCGCGGCAGCGACGAGAGCATGCGCGTGATTCTACTGCGTGTACGCGCAGCGCGTGAAGGTATCGTCGAGGACGGGCGACTGCAGGATCTGGTGCGTCGCGCCGCGCAGCGTCGTGACCGAGTACATGCCATCGACCCACGCACCATCGGCGAGGCACAGCGTCGAGACGTCGACGTGCGCAGGGTACTTCCGCACCGCAGGCGGCTGGAGCTGCCACAGCAAGCAGTCGCCGCCCGCGAGGAAGTCGCGCACGCGCGAGGCCGGCGGCAGCCCGTGGTACGTGCCGATGGCGCTGCGCACGACGCGGAGGCCGCTCGGCTTGTGCTCGACGCCGATCCAGCGGCTCGTCGTGCCCTTGAGCGAGAAGCCTGCGAGGTCGGACGCCTGCACGGGCTGCGCGACATCGCCCTTCGCGATGACGAACGTACCCTCGTTGCTCAGGGACGCACACCACGCGCGCTCGTCGGTGCACACGAGCTCGCGCGCCGCGTCGGAGGTATCGAACGAGAAGCCGGCGTTCACCGAAGGCTCGGACGTGACGGGCGAGAGCGCGGCGGGGGCCGAGGGCGAAACCCACACGATCGCCAGGTCCTCGAGCTTCTGGCTCGGTGGGCACTGCACCATCAGGCGCAGCTCGGTGGACACCACGCTCGGCGCGGCGCGATCGACGCCCGCGAGGTCGAGACACAGCTCGGCACGCACGGCGCGCACGATCTCGACGTGGCATCCGGTGACGACCTGGCCATCGTTGCGGATCGGCCACACGCGCAACTCGCGCAGCGGGGCGAGCCAGTCCCCGAGCTTCTCGACGTTGCCGGGCAGCTCGACGCCCGTGAGCTCGATCCCACGCAGTCCCTTGCCGTCGACCTTGATGCGGTAGTTGCCGACGTCGCGGCCCAGCTCGGCCGAGTACGAGGTGCCCCTGTCGGGGACCACGGCGCCGCGCACCTCGAACGGCGCGAGGCTCGACGTGCGATACAGCGAGAGCAGCGCATCGCGCCACGCCACGAGCGCAGGCCCGTCGGTGCCGGCGAGCTTGGGCGCGGCGCGCAGCCGGGACGAGCCGAGCGTCGGCGGACCCGAGGGAGGCGGCTGCGCCGATGCAGACGCCGCGCAGCTACAAACGACGCAGAGCGAGAACGCAGCCAACCACCGGGTCATGCCGCAGCATACCCCGCCTGCGGTATCGTCGTCGCATGAGCCGCGGACACATCGAGGTGGTGCTGCACGAGAGCAGGCTGCTCACTGACAACCCGCTCGGCGATCCCAGCGTGCGCGAGCTCGGCGTGTACCTGCCGCCAGGTTACGACGCGAGCCAGGCGCGCTACCCGACGGTGCTCGTCCTCCCCGGGTACACGGGGACCGGACTCGGGCTCGTGGCGCGCAGCGCGTGGCAGCTCCCGCTCGACCGGCGCATGGATCAGCTCGTCCTCGACGGGCGTGCGCAGCCGGCCATCCTCGTCCTGCCCGATTGCTTCACGCGCTACGGCGGCTCGCAGTACGTGGACTCGCCCGCGGTCGGTCGCTACGCCAGCTACCTGTGCGACGAGATCATCCCGTTCGTGGACGCTCGCTTCCGCACGACGGGACGTCGCGGTGTCATCGGCAAGTCGTCGGGTGGCTACGGCGCCCTGCACCTCGCGATGACCCGGCCCGACCTCTTCTGCGCCGCTGCGTCGCACGCCGGGGACTGCGCGTTCGACATCTCCTACCGTCGCGAGCTCCCCATCGTCGCCGCGCGCATCGACGCGGCCGGTGGGCTCGCGCGCTACCTCGCTCGGTTCGAAGCCGCGGACTCGCGTTCCTCCGCCGACATCGAGGCCATGTCCATCGTGTGCTGCGCGGCCGCCTGGTCACCGTCGCCATCGAACAGCGCGTACGGGTTCGGCCTCGGCTTCGAGCTGCCGATGGAGCTACGCACCGGTGCCCTGCGACCGGACGTGTGGGCGCGGTGGCTCGCGGCCGATCCGCTGCACCTCGTGGTGCAGCACGCCGACGCGCTCCGCGGCCTGTCCCTGCTCTTCCTCGACGCCGGCCGCAGCGACGAGTACGCGCTCCAGCTCGGCGCGCGGCAGCTCTCGGACGCGCTCACCGCGCACTCGATCCCGCACATGCACGAGGAGTTCGAGGGAGGCCACCGGCACACGGCGCACCGCTACGATCGATCGCTCGCGCTCGTCACCAACGCGCTGTAGTCACCACTTCTCGGAGCGCGCTCGCATCGAGCGGAGCTGCACCAGCGCAAAGGCCACGTTGAGGCCGTACTCGAGCGACGCGTCGACGGAGAACAGCCTGCGCACGAGCATGCTGTTCTTCGCGAGCGGCATGTTCGCGCGGTACGTGACTACGGTGCGATCCGGGCCGCGTGCCGCGAGATCCCAGCGATAGCGCGCGCCGACGAGATCGCCGCCGATGCCCACGCCATCGATGGCGTGTCGGCTCACGCGCTGCTCGTACAGGGTGGACCACGTCAGGATCGGCAACGCCATCTCGAGCTTGTAGACGACGCCTTCGGTGAGCCGCGCGGTGACGGTGGACTCGTCGACGCCGGGCACGAACTCCTTGTACGCACCGACATCGGCGATCACCTCGCGGACGCGCGACTCGGGCGCATAGTAACGATCGAGCGCGGACACCTCCTCGAGCTTGCCGGCCGCGTTCGAGCGCATGCCGACGACCATGCCGCGGTCGAGCAGCGCCTCGAGCGGCGCCGTCGACGGGGTCGTCAGCGGCACCGGCGGCAGGAGCTGACGCTTCTCCGCCTCTCGTTTGATCGCCGACACGAGCATGTACTGCGCGGCGAGCGCGAGGCCGTGCTCGAGTGGTGGCTGGCGCTTCACGAACGCGCGCACGAACCGGTTCGCGTGGAGCACGTCCGGATAGCCCGTCTGCACGAGCAACGTCCCACCCGGGATCGCGAGGAAGTCCCAGCGATAGTGGGCGAGCGTATCGAGCGAGTGAAAGGTGATGGGACCCGTCGGCGCGGTGTCGATCTCGTACGCGTCTCGGCCAGAGAAGCTCGACACCGGGAGCTCGAGCCGCCAGGTGTCGACCATGCGGCCGTCGGCGTCACGCTGGAAGTCCGACTGCTTCATGTTGGGCACGAAGCGCGTGTAGCCGCCGACGTCGGCGACGAGCGCGTGCACCACCTCGATGGGCGTACGCACGCGCACGACGAGCGTCACCTGCTTCATCGTGCCGTCGGCGTTGGACTCGATGACGGCGAGCTCGGCCTGCGCGGCGGCATCGGCGAGCGCGGCGAGGCGATCGCGCGGGAGCGGCTCGAGCGCCGGATACGACAGTGGATAACAAAACGCCGTCGCACTCCACAGGAGCACGACGGCGGCGGTGTAGCGGAGCAAGAGCGCTACTTCTTCGCCTCGGCGGCAGCCTTCTGCACGGCGTCGAACGTGTCGGCGGGAACGACCTTGCCGCGCATGACCTTCCACGCGGCCTTCGCAGCGACGAGCATCTCCGCCGGGTCACCCTTGACGACCGTGAGGCCCTGCGCCTTCATCGACTTCATCGCCTCGGCGTCCATGCGACGGACCTCGACATCGATCTTCTTGCCCGTCTCCTTGGCGCTCTCGAGCAGCTTGGCGCGGACATCGACGGGGATCTTGTCCCACGCGTCCTTCTTCACGACCATCGCGCCGGTGAGCGGAGCCCACGGCGTGTCGATCATGTACTTCGCCTTCTGGAAGTACTGCGCCGTGTACGCGTACAGCGGCGTCGCTGCGATGGTGTCGATCATGCCGGTCTGCAGCGACGACACGATGTCGGTCGACGAGATGACGACGGGGTGGAAGCCTGCCGCGCGCCACGCCTCGGCCGAGCCCGGGTCGCCTTCCCAGCAGAAGACCTTGGCCCCCTGCTCGAGCTGCTTGATGGTGTCGTACTTCTTCGACGAGAAGAAGCGCACGAAGCCGATCTCGGACCACGCGAGGACGACGAAGCCCTTGTCGTCGATCTTCTTCTCCAGGGACGGCGCGACCTTCTCGCGCACGGCCTCGAGCTGCGCGTCATTGTCGATGATCATCGGCACGTCGAGGCCCTGCGGGTCGGGCGAGATGTCGTGGAGGCCGATGGTGGTGAGCGCCGCAGCCTGCAGCTGACCGACCCGCATCTTCTTGACCATGTCGCCCTCGTTGCCGAGCGTGCCGCCCGCGTAGATGCGTAGCGTGACCTGGCCGCCGGACAGCTTTGTCCAGTCCTGGCTCATCTGCTTGAGCAGCGTCTCCCACGTCGAGCCCTTGGGCGCGAGCGTGCCGAGCTTGATGACGACGGGAGCTGCTGCGGCGACACGCGGCACACAGACGACGCCGAGCGCCAGGAGCAGCGAGCCAGAGACGAAATTCCTGAGGGACCTCATGAGGATCTTCCTTTTTTAAGCGAGAGCTACGGTGGAGAAACGAAGGCTTTGATGTCGTTATTCGGCGAAAAGCTCATCGGTGTGTGAGAGCAGCCACGCCGCCCGACGCTGCGCCAGGATGTTCGCGAGGCGATCGTCGAGGTGCTCGTTGACGTCGGCGGCGACGACCTCGTCGAGGAGCTGCTTGAAGGCCGTCTTGTTCTGCGCCTCGACCAGCACGGCCTCGGCGTACGACACCTTGGGCGACAGGCGCGTCCCGTGGTCGAGCTCGAGCGCGCGTTTGTAGTGCATCTCGGCCTTCTTCGGACCGCCGCCCTGATCGGTACCGCGGCCCATGTCGAAGAGGATGAAGAACTCGTGCAGCGACCCCTTGTCCCAGCTCTCGTCGAGCGCGAGCGCGCGCTCCATCACGTGGCCCACGCGCGAGAGCTGACCGACGAGCTCCATGTCATCCTTGCCCGTCGAGATGGCCGCGCCCCAGCTCGCGCCGAGCCAGTAAAGGAGCTCGACGTCGCCCTTGTCGAGCTTGTCGAGCACGGCCTTCTGCGCGGCCTCGTCGCCGGTGAGCAGCGCCTTTTTGCCGCCGGGTACGCGGAGGTCGATGCCCTGGAGCGCATAGTCGCGCGCGCGCAGCGACAGGAGCTTCGAACGCAAAAGGAGCGGAAGGCTGGCCTTCACATCGTGGTCCTCCATGCGCTCCGCGTCGTCCTTGTAGAAGCCCACGGAGAGCGAGGTGCACGTGCGCGCGAGCGCCACGCGGATACCGACGTGCTTCGGCAGCGCATCGGCGAGCGACTCCATCGTCTTCAGCGCAAACGGAATGGCCGCGCGCACCAGCTCGGGATCGTTGTCGCGGCTGTAGACCGTGCCGGTGCTCGACATGGCATCGGCGACGGACCGCAGCGCGAACGTCTTGATGGAGCAACCGCTGGTAAACGTGGCCAAGAGCAGGATCGAAGCGGCGCGCGTCATCGTCATCGTCATCGGGCGCAAAGCCTAGACGAACGACGCCCTCGATCAAGGTACCAATCGCCCGAGGACCACATGGTACGATTGCGCGCTTGACGACACGTCACGAGACGCCGTCGCTACCACCGTCTTCTACCGGGAGCATCGTGTCCTCGCCGTCCGATTCCACCAGCCACGTTCCAGCCATATTGCCTCCCGAAGACGCCCTCGCCTCGCACGGCGATGGCGGTCCTCAGCTCCCCATCACGTCGCTCGAGAAGGGCCTCGTGGTCCTCATCTCGGTGGTGATGATCGTCCTGCCGGTCGCGGAGATCATCGCGCGACTCCTCGGCAAGGACGTCCCCGGCGCATCGGCGTACACGCAGCACGCGACGCTCTGGGTAGGCTTCCTCGGCGCGTTGATGGCCACCGCCGGTGGACGCCACCTCGGCCTCTCCACCACGAACTTCCTCAAGAAAGGCGGCACGCGCGCGGCCGCGATCCTCTTTACCAGCATCGTCTCCACCATCACCACGGCCATCTTCGCCTACGCGAGCTGGCGCTACGTGCAGGACAACCGGGTCGGCTCCGACACGCTCGCCGGCGGCCTGCCCGTGTGGTGGAGCGAGATGATCGTGCCCGTTTCCGTCGCGCTCATCTCGCTGCGCTTCTGTTACCGCTCTCCTGGCGGCTGGCCCGCTCGCATCGGCGTCTTCCTCTTCAGCGTGCTCTCGATCTGGCTGTTCACGATCGCTCCGCCCGCGAGCCTCGTGGTGCCTGGCGCGATCGTCATCGGCGCGGCGTTCCTCCTCGGCGCACCCGTCTTCGTCGCGATGTCCGGCCTCGCGATGCTGCTGTTCCACGGCGACGGCACGCAGGTCGCAGCGGTGCCGACCGCGACGCTCCAGGTCGTGCAGAACCCGACCCTGCCGGCCATCCCGCTCCTCACGCTCGCGGGCTTCGTGCTCGCGTCCGGCGGCGCCTCGCAGCGCCTCGTCCGGGCCTTCAAGGGTCTCTTCGGCTGGCTGCCCGGCGGCGTCGCGCTGATGGTCGTCTGCGTCTGCGCGCTGTTCACGACCTTCACCGGCGGCTCCGGTGTCACGATCCTCGCGCTCGGCGGCATCCTTCTGCCCGCGCTGACCCGCGACAAGTACCCCGAGGGCTTCTCGGTCGGCCTCGTCACCGCGTCCGGTTCGCTCGGCCTCCTGTTCCCCCCGAGCCTGCCCGTCATCCTGTACGGCGCCGTCGCGGGCGTCGATGCGCAGCGCCTGTTCCACGCCGGCCTCCTGCCTGGCCTGCTGCTCCTCGTCGTCGTCGGTGCGTACGCCGTCCGCATGGCTGTGAAGGTCAAGGCCCCGCGCCAGGCCTTCGACGGCAAGGAAGCGGCTCGCGCGCTGTGGGCCGCGAAGCTCGATCTCGGCTTACCGATCGTGGTGCTCGGCGTCTTCGAGACGGGCCTCGCCACCATCGTCGAGGCCGCGGCGCTCGGCGCGCTCTATACACTGGTCGTGGAGCTCGTCGTGTTCCGCGAGATCCACCCGACGAAGAAGTTTCCCACCGTGGTCGCCCAGTCCGCGACGCTCGTCGGCGCCGTCGTCATCCTGCTCGGCGTGGCGCTCGGGCTCACCAACTACCTCGTCGATGCGCAGATTCCCGAGATGCTCGTGGACTGGGTTCAGGCCCACATCCACTCGCAGTGGGTCTTCTTGCTGACGCTCAACGGCCTGCTCCTCGTGCTCGGGAGCGTGTTCGAGATCTACGCGGCAATCATCGTTCTGGCGCCCCTGGTCGTGCCGCTTGGCGTGGCTTTCAAGGTGGACCCGGTGCACCTGGGTATAATTTTCTTGGCGAACCTGGAAGTGGGCTTCCTGTTTCCGCCGATGGGGCTCAACCTCTTTCTTTCGGCGTCGCGCTTCAACAAGCCGCTTCCGTATCTATACAGACATACAGCAATTTTTCTGCTCATTCTCGCCGTGGGTGTCCTCATGGTCACGTACGTCCCCGCGCTTTCTACTGGCTTTGCAGGTTGGCTGGCTCACAAATAACTAGGCTCAAATTCAGGGAGAGCCCTGTCGATCGAGCAAAAGATGCCCACGCTCTAGAAAAATGTGTAATGAGTGTTATGTGAGTGTGTTAGCACACAGTTGTAACAGCGATTGACAAAGGAACCCACCAACATGATTACCGAGCGGGCGAGTATGAAGGGTCAGCGGGTCAAGACTTCCCTGGAGCAGGAGATCGACGCAGAGCGTCTCCTCACGTCGCACGAGGTCGGTGCGCTGCTGCAGGTGAACCCGAGCTCAGTCAACAAGTGGGTCAAGGAGGGTCGCATCTCGGCCTTCCGTACACCCGGTGGTCACCGCCGCATCCGCGCGCGCGACCTCGTCGAGTTCCTGGACGGTCATCAGATGCCGGTGCCGGCGCGCCTCCAGGCCGCGTCGCGTCGCCGCGTCATCGTGGTCGACTCCGAAGCAGCCGCGCTCAAGAACCTCGAGAAGATGCTTCGTCCGCACGCCGATCGCGTGCAGCTCCTCGCGGCCGGCAGTGGCATCGACGCGCTCGTGCAGGTCGGGCTCTTCCGCCCGCACCTCATCGTGCTCGACGCGTCCATGGACGAGCTCGACGCCATCGAGGTGTGCCGTCGCATCAAGGCGAACGCCGAGACACGCCACATCATCGTGCTCCTCGCGTCCGCGCACCCGACCACCGCGCTCGAGAACAAGGCGTCGGCTGCCGGCGCAACGCGGGTCGTGAAGAAGCCGATCGAGCTTCAGCTGCTCTTCACCGACCTCGGCCTCCCGGCCCCGCGCAAGTCGCTGTAGCACCGCGACCAACAGGTCCTGCTCGCGTCGCTACGGTGGCGCGAGCAGCGCTTCGAGCTCCTCGCGCGTGAACGGCTTCCTCAGGAAGCCGTCTGCGCTCAGCGTCGCTTCCTCGTCGCCACCCACGAAGCCACTCATCATCACGACTCGCTGCGCCGGTGCGATCCGACGGATCTCCCGCAGCACGTCCGCGCCCGACAGATACGGCATGAGGACGTCGAGCAGCACCACGTCGAACTGCGACGGGTGCGCCGCGAAGTGGTGCAACGCCACGTGCCCGCCATCGGCGAGCGTGACCTCGCAGTCCATGCGAGCGAGCATGCGCTCCACCGCGCTGCGCACCACGGCCTCGTCATCGACGACGAGCACACGCAGACGCTTCGTGCGAACTGATCTGGCGGCCGGCGTGGCCGTCGCCAGGGCGCGCCGCTCCGACAGCGGCAGCGCGACGCGAAACTGCGTCCCGCGCAGCGGCTGCGAGGTGACGGTGATCGTGCCTCCCATGCGACGAATGATGCCGTGCACCGCCGAGAGCCCGAGGCCGCGGCCCTTCTCCTTGGTCGTGAAGAACGGGTCGAAGATGCGACGATGCACGTCCGCATCCATCCCGACGCCCGTGTCGGAGACGACGATGATCGCGCGAGCACTCGTGCCGCTCTCTTCTTCGGGATGCGTCTCGATCCGGACGTCACCGGGCCTACCGGCGAGCGCCTCGCCCGCGTTGATGACGAGGTTCATCACGACCTGACGAAGCTGCGCCGCATCCGCCTCGACGATCATCGGCTCCGTCGACAGCGCGAGGTCGACCTTTGCGGCCTGCGGCATCGTTCGTCGCACGAGCTGCACCGTCTCGGAGATGAGCGCGTTCAGATCGAGCGGCTGCGGCGCGACGCGGCTGCGGCCCGCGTAGTCGAGGATCTGCCGCGTGAGCTCGGCCATGCGCCGCGCGGCCATCTCGATCTCGGCCGCCGCCTCGTGGTGAACGTCCTCGCTGGGCAGCTCGTCCTTGATGAGCGACGCGTTGGCGAGCACGCCCACGAGCAGGTTGTTCACGTCGTGCGCGATCCCGCCCGCGAGCAGGCCGAGCGACTCGAGCCGCTGCGTCTCCGCGAGCTGCTGCTCGAAGCGGATGCGGGCGGCCTCGACGTGCTTGCGCTCGGTGACGTCCTTGAGCGTACCGTTCACCTCGACGAGAACGCCGTCGGGCCCGCGACGTCCGCGCAGCACGATCTGGAGGTGCCGCGCCGTCCCCTCGATGACGAACGCCGCGTCGACGTGGCGCCGCTCGCCGTCGCGCGAGACGTTGTCATACAGCTCGTAGAGCTGTGGTCGCGACTCGTCGGTTGCCAGCAGACGTGCCGTCTTGCGGAGGGACCACGGCGCTTCCTCGAGTGGAATCCCGAGGAGGCGGTACATCTGCTCCGTCCAGCGACCCGGTGCTCCGGCGATCGGCAACGGGTAACTGAACGCTCCGAGCGCTGCGATCTCCTGCGCCTCGCGGAGCAGCTCCTCGCTGCGTCGCAGCTCGGCCTCGACGCGGCGGCGCGCCGCGGCCTGCGTCGTCGCATCGAGCAGCGCGCCCGTCGCTGCGAGCAGAGGCTCGAGCCTGCTGATCCAGATGTGCTCGTAGCCACCGCTGCGGTTCGCGAGCCCGAGGAGGCCGAGCAGCTTGTCGCCACGACGGATCGGCAGCGCGAGGACGCTGTCGAAGCCACCTTCGCGCGGGCCCTCGCCGCTCTGGTGGTGGATGACGGGCTCACCGGTGTTGCGCACGCGCGTCCACACGGCATCGACGTGCTCGAAGCGCATGCCGAGCGCGAGCTGCCCGCGGTGCTTCGCGCGAGTCGTGCTGTCCCACGTCGTGTCGTCCATCGCGTGCACGCGCAGCTCGTCGTCGCCGGCCACGAGCTCGCCGATGTAGCCGTACGTGCTTGCCGTCGTCTCCATCGCGAGCGCGAGCACGGAGGCGAACACGACGTGCACCGGCTGATCGGCGAGGAAGCGCTCCTGGAGCCTCGTCACGCCGCGCAGCAGCGTCGTGGTGAGCGCGAGCTCGGCCTCGGCGCGCTTGCGCTTCGTGTGGTCCTCCACGCTGATGCCGAGCGCGGCCTCGGTGGGCAGCACGCTGAAGACGAAGTCGAACCGCCGCCCATCGATGTCGATGGTGAGCTCGATGGTGCGCGATCGCTGATCCGCGAACGCCGCGATGTACGCGGGCAGCAGCTGCGCCTTCCACGGTGAGCGCATCGTCTGCGACACCGGACGACCAATCGAGTCGTCGCCGGGCGCAAACAGTGCGACGTACGACGGGTTCGCCCACGTCAGCTGGAAGTCGACTGGGTGACCGTCACTGCCGCGCACCGGCAGGAGGTAGGCGAGTGGATTGCGCAGCGCCCCGAGCGCCGCTTCGAGATGGTTCGCGTCCATGCCTTCGGTGGTGAGCTTCGAATCGCCACCACCACCGCCCTCGCCCTGACTCATGCACCACCCAAGCCCAGTAGAATCGACCAGATCGCGGTGAGAGTTAAGGGGATCGTCAGGGCGTGAACGAGAAGTCGTACACCCCGACGTTCGAGCGCAAGCCGTTGAAGAGCTGACCGCCGGCGCCACCTTGCTCGTCGGGGACGACGTAGACGCCTTTCGAGCCCATGGTCGGCTGGAGCGTGGAGAACTCCAGCGCGTTGAACATCCCACGCGGATCGATGCGGAGCGTCAACGTGCCTCCGCTCGTCGGTGTGAGCTCGACCGGGATCGGCGTGACGATGCGCTGCTGGCAGATCGGGTGCGAGCCGGGGAGCGCCGGGTTCTGCACCGGGATCGCGCGGTTGTTGCCGATGGTCACCGAGGCCGTGAACGGCCACGCCTGACCGGACTTGGTCGCCGTGCCGGCGACCTCGAGGATGACCGTCGTGTCGTCGAGAGCGTCGATCGCGCCGCCGGTGAGCCAGACCTCGCCGGTCTGCGCGAGCGTCTCGATGCCCTCGCCGGGCAGCGAGAACGGCTGCAGCGTCGACGACAGCAGATCGAGATCGAGCGGACCGAAGGCTTCGCCGACGTACACGTTGTCGGCTGCCTGCACACACGACGACTCCTGCGCGCCCGACAGCGGCACCGTCTGGTTGAGGTACGCCGACGCGAGGTGCAGCTTCGCTCGCGACAGCGCGACACCGTAGCCCGAGCCCGTGGTGAACGTCGCGCCGGTCGTGATGTCCGCGGGCCCGCCGGCGAACGCCGAGAACGTGACGAGCGGGCTGCCCGTCGAGCCATGGCACGCGGACAGGAGCAAGCAGAATGCGAGGCGCTTCACGACTTGCCTCCGTAGTTGAGCGCGATGGTGAACATGACCGTGCGGGGCGCGCCGGCGGCGAAGTGACGTACCGGCACGAGCGCGGGGTACGGCGTCGAGTGGAAGTCGGACACGTAGTTGTACTCGCCGAGGCGGTACTTCCGGTCGGTGAGGTTCTGCGCACCTACGGAGAGGTCGAGGAACCACCAGCCGATGCTCGCGGAGCCGTCGAGCGTCGCGATCGTGTTCGAGCGCGCACCGTACGGTAGCGGTCGCGGACCCACGTAGCTGAAGCCCGCGGAGAGCGACGCACGCAGCGCGTGACCGTGCAGCTTGTCCTTCCACCACGGCAGATCGCCGAACAGCGCCCCGTCGGCGCGTACCACGAGATCGGGCACGTACGGCACGAGCAGGCCCGTGTCGTCGAACTTCGCCTGCGTGTACGTGAGGTTCGCAGCGAGGTCCCAGAACGCGCCCGTGAAGCGCGCAGAGCTCGCCGAGCCGATGCGCGTGGTGCCGTTCGCGAGCACGTTGCGACCGACGGTCTGCGAGAAGATCAGATCGTGGTTCACGTGCGTGTAGAACGCGACGGTACGCACCTGCAGATCGATGCTATCGCGGAAGCGGTGCTGGTACGTGAGCCCGCCCTCGTACGCGCCGACGCTCGCGAACGGCGTCTTCACGTCCTGCGTGATGTACTGCGGATCGATCGAGCGCACGCCTTTGCCCGCGCTCACCGAGGCCGAGAAGCTCTTCCACGGCCCCACGAGCAGCGAGGCGCGCGGCATGAGCGCGCCGGAGACCGTCGACGCGCGCTGGTTCGGCTCGCGGTGCGCACCCATGTTCTCGATGCTGAGGCAGCTCACGTCGTTGACCGGCGCGGTCGGGTGGCTCACGTCGCCGGTGATCGGCACGGCGCAGTGATTGTTCACGTCGTACGTGAAGAGATCACCGCGCGCGCCACCACGCAGCGCCAGCCAGCGCGTGAAGCGAAGGTTCGCGTCTGCGTACAGGCCGATGTCACCGAGGCGCGAGTCGAGGTCTGCGTCGGTCTGGTACGGGTGCCCCGTGGCGGCTTCCACGCGCTGCTGCGTGGACGACACGAAGTCGCCGCGCGCGAAGTAGCCGAGCTCGAGCTCCTGCTCCTGCTTGAGGATCTTGCCGTGCAGGCGCGCCGAGCCACGAAGCCCGACGGTGCCTTCCATGACGTTGAGGTCGAGGAGGTCCCCGCGCTGATCGTGCGGCGTCTGCAGCGGCGTCTGCACATCGAGCGCGTAGCCGGTGAAGTTCTCGCGGATGCGCAACGGGCGCGCGATGCCGAAGAGCAGGTTGCGGAACGTGATGTGGTCGGTGTGGCTCGTGATCTCCGCCGACGCCGAGTAGCGCTGCGAGTCCTCGCCCTGCCGCGAGTCGTACGTGTCGTAGAAGCCGATACGGCCGGCCTGGTAGTCGTCCTGACGGACCACGCCCGCGGTGTGGAAGCTCGCGATGTACGCCTGCGCCGACAGACGTACATCGGAGCTGCCGACCTTGCCCTCCCACTGCGCCATCGCCGAGCCACGCCGACCGTCACGGTTCTGACCGAAGCCCGTCGTCTGGTACAGCTCGACCGCGGCGAACGTACCCGGCGACCCGTGCTGCGGTGCCCACGCGAGCAGCATGCGGTACGTACCGTAGCTGCCGACGGTGAACTTCGTGGTGAGGCCCTTGTCGCGCAGCCCGAGGTGGAAGTCTGCCGAGCCCGCGACTGCGTAGTTGCCCTGCCGCGGATCGAACGGTCCCTCGACGACGCGTAGCGACTGGACGAGCTCGGGGATGATGAAGTGAGTGTCCGAGTAGCCGTTGCCGTGGAGGTTACCGCTCTCGTTGATCGGCGTGCCATCGACGGTGAACTCGATGTCCTGGCCCTCGCGCGCGTCGAAGCCACGCAGGAAGACCTGCTCCGCGTGGGCATCGCCGCCCTCGTTCGTGAGCAGGATGCCGGGCGCGAGCTTCAGGATCTCGGCGGCGCTCGCGCGCGGCACGAGCGAGAGGTTCTCGACGTCGATGTGGTAATCCGAGGCGCCGCGGCTCGGCGGATCCTTGCTGCCCCGGACGCTGCTCTCGTACGGCGAGGTCGGCTTGAGCTCGGGCGGCGCGGGCAGCGGCGTCACAGGGGCAGGCGCGGGTGTCGGCGCCACCGCGGCCGGCGGTAGACTCGGCACCGGCTCCGGCGGCAGCTCGACGTGGTGAAAGTGGAACGGGATGCGGAGCTGGCTCTCGATCGGCTTGCCGTCGTCGAGCGCCGGCGAAAAACGCCACTTGCGCGCGGCCTCGAGCGCGGAGTCGTCCAGCGCCTCGACGCCACTCGACACGGCGATCGACACCGCGCGCACCGCACCGGTCTCGTCGAGATCCGCGAGCACCGTGACGCTGCCCTCCTCGCCCCTGGCCTGTGCCTCGGCGGGATACACGGCCTTTGGTGCCACGAGCGGCTTCGGCGCCACGAGCTGATGGCCCGTCCCGACGACGGGTGCCGGCTGCGCGGAGGCGACGCGCGGTATTCCTGATGCGAGCAGCGCGGGAAGGAGCAGGCGCGCGAGCGTGCGAGCAGACGACGACATGGTTCTCCAGACGGCAGAGCGGAAGGCTCGCGGGCAGACCGCCCCGCGAGGACGACGGCTCAGACGGGTGGAGAGGTCTTCGGGGCGTCGCGCAACGACGCACCGGTGGCGTGCGTCGACGCGACGGGCCGCGAGATCGACAACACGACGGGCGCGGTGACGAGCGTTGGTGCACGACGAACGATGGTGCTCGTGCAGCGGTAGGACGCGAGCGCGCAGTGGTGATGCTCGTGCTCCGGCGATGCGGCGACGACCGTGTGCTCGCGCGCCGCGTGAGGCACCTCGCTCACGACCTCGACGAGCTGGCCGTGCTCGCACGCGACGTGCTCGACGACGGCTCGGTGCGCGAGGCCCCCGATCGTCACGGTGAACATCGCGAACGCGCAAAGGGCGGCTAGCGTACGCCGCACCGTGCTGATCCCGCTCGGCGTTCTCCCGATCACGCTACAGCCATAGTCGTCGGCAGCGGGGAGCGTCAAGTGAAACTCGCTTGCAACTACATCTGCGTGTCATCGCGTACATCGACGATGTGGGCGCGTACACGGTGCGCCGGCGCCGTCCCAACCCCAGCGAGCGACTCGGGCGAGAGTTGCAGAAGGTCGCGACGGTCGCGCTCGCCACAAGTGTCCGATATGGATGGAGTTCGTGGCCGACCTACCCAGGAGTGCCACGGACGAAATCCAGCGGTTCGAGCGGTGCCCGCGCGAGCCACGATCGGCGGATTGAACAATCGTTGGTCGGTCTTCGTCTCCTCGGCATGGACGGCGTGTAATGATGCCGGTCCGCTTGCTTCGAGGGGAGACCGTTATGAATCGACTCAGATGGTTCGCGTTGTCGGGAGCGCTCGTGTCGAGCGCATGCGTACCGGCGCCCGTCTACCAGCAGCCGCAGCCCGTGTATCAGCCGCTGCCACCACAGACGACGTACGCGCCGCAACCGACGTACCAGCAGCCGGCGCCTGCCTACACGAACAATAACTACCCGCCGCAGAACAACGGCTACTACGAGGACGTACCGCCACCTGGCGATAGCGTTAGCGTCTACATCGATCCGCCGGTCGGGTATCCGCAGCCCATCGAGGTCGCCTACGCACCGCCGCCGATGCGCGTCGAGCCGCCCTACGCGCAGCCGTATGGCGGCGACTACTACTGGGTCGGTGGCTACTGGTACTGGGACGGCGACTGGGAGTGGGCGCGTGGCCACTGGATGGCGCCGCCGCTGGCCGGATACACGTGGTACGAGCCCTACTACGAGCACCGCGGCAACTACGTCGTGTTCGTGACGGGGCACTGGGATCGCCGCGGCACCGTGTTCGTCGCCCCGCCGCGTGATCGTCGCTACTACGTGTCGCCGCCACGTGCGGGTGCTCGCGTGGGTTCGCCACCCGAGGGTCCGCAGGGCTGCTTCGTACCGCCGCCGCCGGGCTCGCGTCAGGGTCTCATCGTCCCGGCCCCGATCGGGACATCGCCGGCTGTCGTCATCAGCGCACCGCCGGTGGAGCGCACGGGCATGGTCGTTCGACCGGGCGCGGGCGGCAACGTGACACTGTACGCGCCGGCTGGCGTCACGCGTGATGGTCGCGCGATGCAGTCGAACGCGCCGAATTCGCCCCAGACCGCAGCGGGTCAGCAGGCTCGCGTGAAGGCGGCGCCGCCACAGCTCGCGCCAGCGTCGCACCAGCCCGGGGCGCACACGAAGCTCATCTCGCCCGCGCAGACCGCGGAGATCGAGCGCCAGGAGCAGGCGCGCCAGGTGGAGCTGGATCGGCAGCGCCAGCAGTCGATCCAGAACGGCAACGTGCAGACGCAGCAGCGTGAGCAGCAGATCAACCAGACGAACCAGAATCGTCAGCAGCAGATGACCCAGCAACAACAGGAGCAGCAGCGTCAGCAACAGCTGCAGCAGTCGAACCAGCAGCAACAGCTGCAGGAGCAGCAGCGTCAGCAACAGCAACAGCAGGAGCAGGCGCGAGTCGCGGAACAGCAGCGCCAGCAGCAGCTACAGCAGCAGTCGAACCAGCAACAGCAGGCAAAGGAGCAGCAGCGTGCCGCGGACCAGCAGCGCCAGCATCAGCTGCAGCAGCAGCAGCAGCAGGCAAAGGAGCAGCAGCATGCCGCGGACCAGCAGCGCCAGCAGCAGCTGCAGCAGCAAGCGAATCAGCAGCGTCAGCAGGAGGAGCAGCAGCGCGCCGCGGAGCAGCAGCGTCAGCAGCAGGTGAGCCAGCAGCGTCAGCAGCAGGACCAGCAGGCGGTGCAGACGCAGCAGCGCCAGGCGCAGCAGCGCGAGCAGCAAGCCGCGCAGCGGCACCAGGCAGAGCTGCAGCGACGTCAACAGGCCGAGCAGGCGCAACAGGCGCGCGTGCAGCAGGAGAACGCGGTACGCGCGGCGCAGGTCGCGCGCGAGCAGGCGGAGGTGCAGCGCAAGAAGAGGCAGCCCGAGCCGGGCCCGCACCCCGCGCCTTCGAAGAAGCACGTCGAGTAAGGGTCGGGCGCGCGCGTCGTCGTGACGCGCGCGCTCGCTTCATGAAGCACCGCGTCGTCCCGCACGACCGCGACGAAGCCACCAACGCTGCGACGCTCCGCCCTCGCGAACGTCGTGCGCTCGACAAGGCCGACACGCTCCTCGCACGCATCACCACGCTTCGTCACCTCCTCGCCGATGTCGACCTCGACGAGACGACGCGCGAGCAGTCGCTCGTCGCGATCGAAGCGCTCGTGCTCACGAGCCGCGGAAGCTCGGAGGTGGATCACCGCAAGCAGCTCGTGCTCGCGGGCCTCGCCGATGCGGCCGACGCTTATCTCGTCGACGGCGCTCCGCTGGCGACGTCGTATGCCTCTTCCGCAGACCCCGATCGGCTGCTTGCGGACCGCGCGCTGGAGGCGCTGCGCGCCGAGTACGAGGAGGACGCCGCGCTGTTCACGAACGCCGATGTCGCTGCGGCCGTCCGTCGGTGGGCCGTCGAGCACGTCTGAGCCCGCAGCACGAAGTCACACGATCACGGTTACGCACGCGGGCGGCCACGCGACGTTCGCGGATAACCGCGACTGACCTTCGAGATTTGGTGCCCGACACCGGGATCGAACCGGTACGACCGTGAAGTCGGAGGATTTTGAGTCCTCTGCGTCTGCCATTCCGCCAGTCGGGCGCGCCGCTTGCGCGGCGGTGGTACTAGTCGACCCAGATCCCGCCGTGCATCAGCGTGTGCTGGTTCAACCAAGCGTAGCCGAACGTGCCGGCGCCCGTAAACGCGATCGTGCCCGTGTCCGGCGGGGGCGTCGCGAAAAGGGACTTCGTCATGGCGCGCAGCCTAGCGTATCGGCCGCGGGCCCGAAAGCTTGCAGCGGTCTCGCAGCGTCTGCGCGGCCTTCAGCGCAGACGCGGGTGACCTCGCCACACCGCTCACGTGCCCCATCTTGCGACCCGGGCGAGCCTCGCGCTTGCCGTACAGATAGAGCTCGCGGACCCCCCCCTCTGCAGCAAGCGCGCCGAACGTGGCCATCGCTGCGGCAGGCGTCGGCCAGCGGTCCCCGAGCAGGTTCGCCATGAACGCCGTGCCTTCGACGACCAGCGTCGGCGTGGGCAACCGCATCCCGAGGACCGCGCGCGCTTGCAGATCGAACTGTGACCAGTCGCATGCCACGCGGCTCACATGCCCCGAGTTGTGGGGCCGCGGCGCCAGCTCGTTCACGTAGAGCCGCGCCGTCGTGCCCGGCAGCGCTACACCGTGACCGGCGCGTCCGCGTGCCACGAAGAACTCGACGGTGATGAGACCTTCGACGGCGAGCGCGACCGCGATCTTGCGTGCCAGCTGCTGCGCCTTTCTGGCGAGCGCCGCATCGATCGGCGCGGGGCACAGCGTCACGTCGAGGATGTGCGCGGTGTGTTGGTTCTCGAAGAGCGGCAGGCACACGACGTCCGCGCCGCGCCGCGCGACGATGCAGCTGAGCTCCCGCTCGATGACCACGCGCTCCTCGATGATGAGGGGCACGTCGAGCGCGAAGTCCGTGTCGCGGAGCTCGGCGAGCGACAGGTAGGTGCGCTGTCCCTTCCCGTCGTAGCCACCGGCGCAGGTCTTGACGACTGCGGGGAAACCGAACGCGATCAAGGCCTCGCGCAGCTGCGAGCGCTCCGCCACGGAGACGAATGCCACCGTCGGCGCGCCCGCGCGTGTGATGGCTTCCTTCTCGCGCGTGCGGTGCTGACACGCCTCGAGCACCGCGAGGCTCGGGAAGATGGGCGTGCGGCTCTTCGCGGCGCGGATCGCCGATGCGGGCACGTTCTCGAACTCGTAGGTGACCACGTCGCAAGCGTCGAGGAAGCGACGCAGCGCCGCGT
>JBDTCO010000080.1:0-52880 GCA_039923495.1 Polyangia bacterium | reverse complement strand
CCACCGCGCTTGGTCATTGCGGCCGACAGTGGACAAGAAAAAACCTCTGAGACCGTGCTGGTCTCAGAGGTTTTGGTGTTGTGACCCCACCGGGACTTGAACCCGGGTATCCGACGTGAGAGGCCGGCGTCCTAACCACTAGACTATGGGGCCGTTACATTGTTGGGTTCGGGGACAAGGATTCGAACCTTGATAAGCAGAGTCAGAGTCTGCTGTCCTGCCATTGGACGATCCCCGAATGCCATCCCTTTGGAGACGGTTGCCCCTCGAGACGGCGCCATTTATCTTCGGGCAGGGCCTCTCTGTCAAGCGCTTTTCCAGCAGGATTGTTACACCCCGTCGCGGGTAGGTCGCTGTGCTAGCTTGTGCGCCAGTGCACACGACCGTCTACCTCATCCGTAACGCACAGACCGCCTGGAACGAGGAGCGTCGGCTGGCCGGTCGTCGTGAGCTCGGGCTGTCCGACAAAGGGTTGGCTACCGCACACAATCTGGTGAACCTGTTCGAGGGGATCCCGCTCGACGAGGTGCTCACCTCACCGCTGCCACGCGCCGTCGAGACAGCAAAGATCCTCGCTGCCGCACGTGGTCTCGAGGTCGCGCGCGATCCACGCCTCCTCGACTGGCAAGCCGGCGAGTGGGAAGGCCGCACGTACGAGGACATCATGAACGACCCGCGCTACGCGGCGCTGCTCGGCCAGCCGCCGTCGGAGATCACGATGCCCGGGGGCGAGCGCCTCACCGATGTTCGGCTCCGTCTCCAGTCGTCGATCGAGCAGGCGCTGTCCGACAACGAGCTCGGGTCGAACATCGCGATCGTGTCGCACGCCGGGCCGCTGCGCCTCCTGCTGAGCGCATACCTCTCCATCCCGCCGTGGGACCATGAACGGCTGCGGCTCGAGCCTGGATCGGTCACCGTGCTCACGTTCTCCTCCCTCACCGCGCCCCCGACGCTGCGGGCCATGAACTGTACCCGCCCGCTCCTTGACACCCTCGGGTCCGCGCGCTAGACGGCTTCCACCCTGCGCCACCCCGGCGCGTCGAGGAATGCCCATGCGATCCGTCCTGCGCTCTGCTCTGCTGTGTGCGTTCTGTCTCCCCTTTTCCGCCTGTGACGAGAAGAAGGAGCCGCAGCCCGCGCCTCCTGTTCCTGCCGTAGCACCGGCCGCTCCTGCCGCGCCCGCTGCTCCTGCGGCACCGGTCGCCGCGGATGCGAAGCCCGGCGAGGGCGTGCTCAAGGGCACCGTCACCCTCTCCGGCAAGCCGCCCGAGATGGAAGAGCTCAACCGCAGCGCCGATCCGTTCTGCGCCAAGGATCACATGAAGAACGAGGAGGTCGTCGTCGGCAAGGGCGGCGAGCTCGCGAACGTCATCGTGCGCGTCGTCGGTGCGCCGGCGATGGCTCCGCCCGCGGCCGAGGTCGAGCTCAACCAGGAACAGTGCATGTACCGCCCGCGCATCGTCACGCTCGTCGCGGGTCAGACGCTCAAGATCAAGAACAGCGACAAGACGCTGCACAACATCCACACGTACAAGGGCACGTCGACGATCTTCAACGTCGCGCAGGTCCCGAACACGCCGCCCATCGAGAAGAAGTTCAGCGAGGCCGGCATGCTCATGAAGGTGAAGTGCGATGTTCACCAGTGGATGACGGGCTACGCGTGGGTCCAGAACAACCCGCTCTTCGCCGTCACCGACAAGGACGGCAAGTTCGAGATCAAGGGCATCCCCGACGGCACGTGGGACGTCGAGGCGTGGCAGGAGCGCTTCGGCACGCAGCACGGCAAGATCACCATCTCGGGTTCGAAGCCTGTCGAATGGAAGCCGGTCTTCTCCACCACTCCGACGCCGTAGCTCCCCTGCAGGAAGAGGCCGCGAAGCACGCCGATGACGCTCTCTCGCTACGCAAAGGGTCTGCTCGGGCTGACGTTCTGCCTGCTCATCGTTGGCGGGCTCGTGCACAACACGCGCTCGTCGCTCGCGTGCCCCGACTGGCCGCTCTGCTTCGGCAGCGCGTTCCCGAAGATGGAGGGTGGCGTGCTCGTCGAGCACGGGCATCGGCTCCTCGCCACGACGGTGGGGCTCGGCACCATCGGGCTCCTCGTCGGGCTCTTCCTGCGCGCACGCAAGACCGGTGATCGCTCCCTCGCTCGCCTCGGCTTCCTCGCGCTCGCGCTCGTCGTCGCGCAGGGCGTGCTCGGAGGGCTCACCGTCATCTATCGCCTGCCGACGATCGTCTCGACCCTGCACCTCGCGACGTCGATGCTCTTCTTCACGCTCCTCATCTACATCGTGTTCCGGCTCTCGCCCACGACGGTGCGTCCCAAGCCGTCGCTGGGCCTGCCGCTCGAGCGCGCGTCGCTGGCCGGGGCCGTGCTCGTCTACTCGCAGATGATCGTCGGCGCGCTGATGCGTCACCTCGGTGCGGGCCTCGCGTGCACCGACCTCCCCCTGTGCAAGGACGGCCTCTGGCCTGCGGGCGCACACCCGAACGTGCAGCTGCACGCGTTCCACCGCATCTGGGCGGTCGTCGTCTTCGCGGCCCTGTGCAGCATCGCCGTCGTCGCGTTCCGCACGACACGCGATGTCCGGGCACGCGCGCTCGCAGCCACGGCGCCCGTGCTCGCCATCGTGCAGGGCACGCTCGGCTGGCTCTCCATCTCGACGTTCCTCGATGTCGTCCCGGTCACCGCGCACCTCGGCGTCGCCGCGCTCATGCTCGCCGACCTCGTGACGCTGCACCTCTACTCGCGCGGTCCGCGTCGGTCTGCCGCCGAGGCGCCGGAGCGCGTGGTTCTCGGCCAGCTGCACGAGGCCACGCAGTGAGCGTCGTGCAGGGTACGTCCGCACCGGGCACGCCCGCTCCGGTCACCAACCCGGTATATCGCACGACGGTCGCGGACCTCATCGCGCTGGGCAAGCCGCGGGTCACGTTCCTCGTCATCGTCACGGCGTTCGGCGGCATGTGGCTCTCGCCGATGCCGCTGCACCTCGGCTACACGCTGCTGGCGCTGTTCGCGATCAACCTCGTCGTGTACGGCGCGAGCGCGCTCAACATGTACCTCGAGGTCGACACCGACGCGCTGATGGTCCGCACCAGGAACCGCCCGCTGCCGTCGGGTCGCATGAACCCCGAGCTCGCGCTGTGGATCGGCCTCGCCGCGTCCGTCGTCTCCGTCGCGCTCTGCACGCTGTGCCTCAATCCGCTCACCGGCCTGCTCGCCGCGCTCTCGCTCATCATCTACGTGCTCGCGTACACGCCATGGAAGCGTCGCTCGACGCTCGCGCTCATCATCGGCGCGATCCCCGGCGCGGCACCGCCGCTCATGGGCTGGACCGCAGCGACGGGCCGCATCGATCCGGGCGGCCTCACGCTCTTCTTCATCCTCTTCGTCTGGCAGATCCCCCACTTCCTCGCGATCTCGATCTTTCGCAAGGACGATTATGTCGCCGCGGGCCTGAAGGTCGTCCCCGGCGTGCTCGGCGTCGCGGCCACGAAGGTGCGCATCGCGCTGTACGCGGCGCTGCTCGGCGTCACCACGCTGCCCGCGTACGCAACGGGGATCTCGTCGCGCGCGTACCTCTGGGTCGCCGTCCCGCTGTCGCTCGGCTTCCTCGTCCTGGCCGTGTCGGGGCTACGCGTCGACTCCACGCCCGAGAGCGACAACGTGTGGGCGCGCCGGGTGTTCGTGGCCACGCTGTTCCACCTTCCCATCGTCATCCTGGCGCTGGCGATCTTCCGGCGCGTCTGATGTTGCGCTGGCTCGGCATCGTCTCGTTCGTGGTCTTCGCCGCGGGAGCGACCGCGCTCACGCTCGGACAGCACGCCGTCTCGCTCCCCGTCTACGGATCGATCCCCGCGTTCTCGCTCACCGACGAGCACGGGGGCACTGTCCGACGCGATGATCTCCTCGGCAAGGTGACCGTCGTCGACTTCATCTTCACGAGCTGCTCGTCCGCGTGCCCGCTGCTCTCCACCGAGATGGGTCGCCTGCAGAAGGACGTGACGAGCGCTCACCTCGCTGACAAGGTGCAGCTCCTGTCGGTCAGCGTCGATCCCGAGCGCGACACGCTCGAGCGGCTCCGCGAGTTTGCGTCGCGCTACGGCGCCGATCCGAGGACGTGGCGCTTCGTGCGCGGCGACGACAGCACGCTCCGCGCGGTGGTCGTCGACAGCATGAAGCAGGACATCTCGCGCGAGGTCGACAAGGGCGAGCGCGACGGCTTCACGATCCTCCACGGCACGCGCTTCGTCCTCATCGATCGCGAGGCGCGGCTCCGCGGTTTCTACGACGCGAACGACCCGGCTTCGATGAAGCAGCTGCGCGACGCGATGGCCGCGCTCGTCGCGGGGCGCGCCACCGTCGCCAGGTGAAGCTCGCGGTCGCGCTGCTGCTCGCCTGCAGCTCGGCGCTGGCCGACTCCCACACGGGCGCGGCGGTCGACACCGCCGTCGATCATCCGCCCCCATCGGCCACGCTGTATCTGCGCTGCGTCGGATGGAAAGGCGGCTACGACCACCGGCTCATCGACGCCGCGATGGCCCTCGTCGCGCGCGTGCCCGGCGTCACGCTGGACGTCGCCCTCGAGCCGCGCGACTGGAACGCCAGCTCCGTCGCCGAGGCGCTCGCCGCTGCGCCCGACACGAGCGCGCGTCTGCTCGTGCTGGCCGGGCTCATCGAGCGTGGCACTCCACGCGTAAGGCCGCGGGCGCGGCCCCACCACGTCGCCGGCGCCGAGGCGTTCATCCATCGACCGGCCGGGCAGCTCGAGCCATCGGAGGCGTACCTCTCGATCGGAGGGCATGCGCTCACAGCACCGCCGACGGAGAGCGAGCTCGACGCGTGGGCCGCGTGGGGACCACCCGAGACGAGCGCACCCGTCGCGTCCACGCCACGTCGCTATAGCGGCGCCAGTGGTCGGCTCGTCGTCCTGCGGTGGCACGTGCCCAAGGACGGCTGCGGTGCGCTGGCGCTGCTCTTCCCGGCGCTCACCCACGGTCGTGTACGCGTCGTCTTCGACGTCTCGACCGATCCTCTAGCACCCCTCGGCGTGAAGGTGGTCGGTCGCGCGATCGCACGCGCGACGCCCGAGACGCAGGTCGCGCTCGCCCGCATGGCGTGCACGCACGCGCTCTCGACCCGCGAGGCGGCCGTGCAGGTCCTCGTCGCGGTCGGCGTCGATCCCGACGTCCCCGGCCTCTACGTCGAGGATCCGGTCGGCATGGCGCCTCCCGGCGGTAGCACGGTGACGCCTGGCGGGAGCATGCTGACGGTGGACGGCAAGCCCACCTCGTACCTCGATGTCCTGTCGGTCGGCCGGCCGCGCTCGCTGCGCCAGCGGATCGTGTCTCCCCGACGGTGAGCCTTGCCTTTGCCTCGGTTCTGGAGGCATGCTCACCCCCAGTGGAGTTCACCTTCTTCGCAGCCACGGACATCGGCCGCCAACGCAAGCAGAACGAGGACAACTACCTCGTCGATCCGGCGTTGAACCTCTGTGTCGTCGCGGACGGCATGGGCGGCCACGCGGCCGGCGAGGTCGCGTCGCAGATCGCCGTGCACGAGGTGTCCCGGGTCGCGCGCGAATCCTTCGATCTCATCAAGCGCTACGGCGCCGACAACAAGCCGGAGGATCGCGCCGAGATCCTCGTGGCCATGGAGCACGCAATCCAGACCGCGTGCTCCGCCATCTTCCACCGTGGCCAGGCCGAGCCCGACAAGCGCGGCATGGGCACCACCACGAGCGCGCTGCTGCTCGCGGGCGACCGCGGCTTCATCGCGCACGTCGGGGACAGCCGCATCTACCTGCTCCGCCAGGGTCAGCTGCACCAGCTCACCGAAGACCACTCGCTCATCAACGAGCTGGTCCGTCGCGGCAAGATCCAGCGCGATCAGATCGAGGGCTCGCCCTACGCGAAGTACAAGAACGCCGTCACGCGCGCCGTCGGTGCGTACGAGAGCGTCGAGGTCGACACCATCGACTTCGAGGTGCTCCCCGGCGACCAGTTCCTGCTGTGCTCCGACGGCCTGCACGCCTACCTCAAGGACAACGACGTCCCCGAGATCCTCGGTGCCGACGATCTGCAGGACGCGCCCAAGACCTTCGTGCAGCTCGCCAACGCCGGTGGTGGCCACGACAACATCACCGCCATCTGCGTGCGCGTCGCGGCCTCTGCCACGAAGGAGTCGGCGCAGCGCACGAGCGACCTCACCAACCGCGTCGACGTCCTGCGCGCGATGCCGCTCTTCAAGCACCTCTCGTACAAGGAACTGATGCGCGTCCTCAACGTGACGACCGTGCGCAGCTACGCCGGAGGCGACGCCATCATCACCGAGGGCGACCAGGGCGATGAGATGTTCATCATCCTGTCGGGCTCCGTGAAGCTCCACAAGGGCGACACGTTCATCACGACGCTCACGCGCGGCGCGCACCTCGGCGAGATGGCGCTCGCCGATCGCATGCCGCGCTCCGCCTCGGCGACCGCCGAGGAGCCGAGCCGCGCGCTCATGCTGCGTCGCAAGGACTTCTTCGAGATCATCCGCAAGGAGCCCGTGCTCGCGACCAAGCTCCTCTGGGCCTTCGTCAACGTGCTCACCGATCGCCTCCGCAGGACCACGGCGGAGCTCTCCGGCGCGCGCCTCGAAGCGCAAGCCGAGGACGTCACAGCCGACGTCCTCTTCGACGCCGAGAGCGAACGCCGCTCCCGCCCGCGCTGACGCGATCGCGCTACGGCGCGGCGGTCGCGCCGGCGGGAAACGACGTTGCTGGCGTCATCGCGCTCGCTGCCGCCGGCTGGGACGTCGCGGTGCCCGACAGCGTACCGGCCAGGTAGATGCGGCCGACGCTGCCCGCGCCGCCGTCGCTCTCCATGTTCGTGCCGGTGCCGCCGATGCCACCGAGGCTCGTGAAGGCGTGGCCCGCGGCGAGCACCACCTGCGGAGCGGAGACGAGGATGCTGCCGCCGGAGCCACCACCGCCACCGCCACCGCCCGTGATGCCGGCATCGCCGCCCGCGATACCGGAGACGTCGATGCTGCTCGCGAGGGTGATCTGCGCCTTCGAGAGCAGCGCGACGCTGCCACCGCCGTTGCCGCCGCGTCCGCCGTCGTCGCCGCCGCCACCACCGCCGGCGCCCGCGTGGAGGATCGCGAGATCCGGCGTGCCGTAGGACGCGCCCCCTGCACCACCGCTCGTCGCGCTGTCACCAACGGCCGCGTAGCCCGCACCACCGCCACCACCGCCCATCGGGCCTGCGCCACCGCCGGCTGCGACGCCTGCGCTCCTGTCCTGGCCGGGCTGCGCGGCGAGGCCACCGAACCCGCCGAAGCCACGCCAGTCGATGGCGCCGTTGACGGTCATCGCGCCGATGGTCACGAGCACGGGCATCGCGTCGGAGTCGCTGGCGGGCTTGAGCGTGATGCCGGCGGGGAGCGAGAACGTCTCGAAGCTCCACACACCGAGCGTGGGGCCCGACGTCTGAGCGAGGCGAAAGAAGCCGACCGTGCTCGCGGACACGATGTCGGTGTCGACCTCGCTCGTGCCGCTCCCCACGCGGAGCTTCATCTGCCCGGTCCTCGTCGAGCACTCGAGGATACCCGACAGCCCGGTGAGATCTTTGTCACCGAGGAGGCCCGAGTAGAGGCTCGCGCTCGGGGTGCTGCCGCTCTTCTCGCAGAGCCTGGCCGCGTTGCACGAGAAGCCCGACGGACAGAGGCCATCGGGTCCGCACACGAAGCTCTGGTCGGGGATGCTCGGGTGGTAGCACCCTGCCAGGAGGAGCGCGGTGATCGCGATGCGCATCAGAAGTGGCCTCCGATCACGAGCGCGGCACCCTGCGGGGTCACGGCGGGCAGCACGGCGACGCGGTCGCTGCGGTGCTTCGCCAGCCCGAGCCCGAGCGCAACGCCTGCACCTGCGGCCGCGACGCCCGCGACCGCGTACATCGCGATGGCCACCTTGTCGTAGGTCTTGCCGCGCGACTGCGTGTCGTCGAGCGACGTGCCGAACGTCTCGTGCGCGCTGGCGGCGTGCTGCACGTCGGAGCTGGCCTTTCCGGCGAGCACCGACAGCGCGATGCCGGACGCGAGCCCCGCTGCCGTGACGCCGACGAGCGAGTAGCCGACGATCTCGAGGGTACCGATGCGCTTGGCCGGCGGTGGCTCGACGACGTGTGCGATCGGCGCCTCTCGCGGCGGCTCGATCCGCGCGCGCTCGGCGCGACGCTGCTCGTCGGCGACGCGCTCGTCCATCTCGACGATGCGTCCTTCGACCTCGGGGCGGCTCTTCGCGTCCGGCGGCAGGTGCGCGAGGAACTCGCGGTACGCCTTGGCCGCGTTGCCGAAGCGCTGCGCGAGCCGGTACGACTGCGCGACGTTGTAGAGGATCGCGGGCTCGCCGACGAGCTCGTAGGAGCGACCGAAGTCGCGCGCTGCGTCGTCGTACTTGCCGTCGCCGAACTCCTTGATGCCGCTCTCGTAGGCCGTCTTGGCCTCGAGCTTGTCGCCCTTCTTTGGATCCGCAGACGCGACCGCGCTCAGCGCGAGCGAAGCGGCGAGCAGCACGTGGAGGAGCGAGCGAGGCATCAGCGGCGCCGAGTATTCGTCATCGTATCTGGCCGGTCAAAAAGACCTGTTTACTGACCGATGCCCGCGCGATACGGCGGCAGCGTGCCGTTGAGGCGATCGTCGCGGTTCGTGAGCCCGACGGCCAGCCCGGTTGCGATCCCCGCCACGACGACGACGCTGACCGCGAGCGGCACCCAGAACGACGCGCGCTTGTACAGCGGCGGCCTGTCGAGGTGAAGCGAGATCTCGCGGGTCTGCTCCGCCGCGACGCTGACCTCCTCACGATGCGTGATGTAGCCCTTGGAGCTGGCCTCGAGCGTGTGGCCGCCCAGCGGGAGCTCGAGATCGAGCGGCGGCTTCACGAGACGACCGTCGAACCGCACGGTGGCGCTCGTTGGCTCGACGACGACGCGCACGCGACCCGTCTTCGGCACGACGTGCAGGTCCACCGCGATCGTCAGCGGCACGCCAGCGGTGACCATGAGCTCCTTCGAGCGGCTCACGTACCCGTCGCGTGTGACCTCGAGGACGTGGCGACCCGCGGCGATCGCGTACTTCTGCATGGGCGCCGTGCCGATGATGCGGTTGTCGAGCTTCACCTCGGCACCGTCGGGCGAGATGGTGAGCGTCACGTCCGCGAGCAAGGAGCGCATCTCCACGATGAGCTGGTTGGCCTCCGCACGACGCTCGGCGGGGATCGCCTTCTCGTCGACGAGGTACTGCTCGAGCGTACGGATCGCGTCGTTGTAGAGGAACAGGGCTTTGTAGGTCAGCCCGATGTTGTAAAGGATGCTCGGCACCGGCCGGACGCCGTAGGCCGCCTGGAACTCGGCGAGCGCGGCGCTGAAGTTGCCGTCGTTGTACAGCGCGATGGCCTGCTGGAAGTGGCGCTTGCCGACGTCGGTCGGGCTCGCCTCGGGCGGTCCCGGTGGTGGTGCCGCGGAGGCCGGTGCGACCACTGCGGCGAGCACGAGCGCGACGAGAGCGATACGGAATCCCTGCATCATTGAGTCCCCCCGAACGGGTTGTCCTGGATGAGCGTGCCCTTCGTGCCTCGATACTCGGTGTCGGGCTTCTTCTCGGGTGTCGCCGGGTGAGTGACGACCTGAGGCGTTGTCTCGACGTGCTTCGGCATGTGCTTCTCGCCCCCCTTCGGCTCGCTCCGGGGCTCGCTCCGGGGCTTCTCGATGGCGACGAGCTCGCGCGCGATGGTGACGTCGCGATCGAGCGTCACCTGCGCCCGGTACGGCACGTAGCCTGGCGCGCTGATCGTGACGTCGTGCTTCGCCCCGTCGGCGACACGGGTCTCCGACCACGGGTTGGGCTGCACGACGCCGTCGACGCGGATCTCGGCCTCCTTCGGCGTCGCGCGTACGTCGAGGCGCACCGCCTGCTCTCTGACTTCAGGCGGCGGGACCGCGGTCGTCGAGGGCGCCACGGTGCGCACGGCGGCGTGCGGCGCGACGTCGCCCACGATGCCGCCCTCGTCACCGTGCGAGGGCCACAGCTTCGCGGCCGCGAGCGCACCGCCCAGCGCGAGCGGCAGCGCGATCCATGCCCAGCTCGTGCTGCGCCCGGGAGGAATGGCGCGCGTCTCACCGACGGCGGCGCCGATGGTGTCGGTGGCGCTCACGTGCACGGCGGCCGGTGCGGTCAGGGTCGTGGGCAGCGTGGAGAGCACGCCGGTGGTCGCCACGCCGAGCGCGGCGACGAGCTGCTCGACGCGCGCGTAGCGCTGCTGCGGCTCCTTCTCGAGCGCATGCAGCACGGCGCGCTCGACCGACTCGGGCAGCGACGGCGCGAGCTCGCGCAGCGGACGCGGCGCCTCGGTCATGTGCTTGAGCAGCAGATCGCCGAGGCCCTCGGCAGCGAATGGCACCTGCCCCGTGAGCATCTGGTAGACGATGATACCGAACGAGTAAATGTCGCTCCGCTCATCGACGCTGATGCCGCGGCACTGCTCGGGCGACATGTACACGGGCGTGCCGATGATCGCACCGGTGCGGGTCCTCGCTCCAGAACCTTGACCGCCGGGACCCTGCGCGCCTGCCTCGTCGGTCATCAGCTTCGCGATGCCGAAGTCGAGCACCTTCACGAAGTCGCGATCGTCACCCTTTGTCACGAGGAAGATGTTGTCGGGCTTGAGGTCGCGGTGAACGATGCCGTGTGCGTGCGCTGCGGTCAGCGCGCGCCCGATGCCGCGCACGATGTGCTGCACGCGCGCAAGCGGCAGGACACGCTCGCGCTCGAGCAGCGACGCGAGCGACTCTCCGTCGAGCCACTCCATCGTGATGTAGCTCGAATGATCCGGCAGCTCGCCGAAATCGATGATGTCGATGATGTGCTCGTTCTTGATCGCGCTCGACGCGCGCGCCTCGGTGAAGAAGCGCGACACCACTTCCGGGTTCTGGCTGAGCTGAGGCAAGAGGACCTTGATGGCCACCTTGCGTCCGATACGCGGGTGCTCGGCGAGGTAGACGACACCCATGCCGCCCTCGCCGATCTTGTCGCGAACGACATAGTTGCCAATCGTACGACCGATCACGACGTCATCGTCTCACGATGGCCACCGATGGTCACGGCTGCGCAGCGTGCGTTGACGCAGACCACTCACTTCACGAGCCGCGAGAGCAACTTGAACGCTTCGGTGCCGGCGCGCTCGAGGAGGTCGAACAGAACCGTCTCGGTGGAGGTGGGGATGCAGCCGGCGCGCGCGATGAGGTCGAGCCCGACGCGATGGTTCGCCTCGGTGCGCGAGATGACCGCATCGACGGGAACGTGCACCGAGTAGCCACGCTGCGCGAGCGCGCGCGCCGACTGGTAGACGCAGATGTGCGCCTCCATGCCGACCATCACGAGCGTGCGCTTGCCGTGGCCGAGGAACGTCTGGAACAGCGGCTCGTCGGCGAGCGAGAACGTGTTCTTCTCGAGGTACAGCGCCGCGGGCTGCAGCTTCCCCACGGCCTCGTTGAGCACCGGGATGGTGCGCCCGAGGCCGTTCGGGTACTGCTCGCTCACGAGCACGGGCAGGTTGAGCCGCGCGGCCGTCGCGATGAGCGTGACGATGTTGCGCGTCATCGCGGCGAACGCCTCGACCGGCATCGCAGCCGCGAGCCGAGCCTGGACGTCGACCAGCACCAGCGCCGTGTCACGAGCGTGGACGCGCAGCTCGGCCATCTTTACGCCAGCGCCGCGAGCCTGATGAGGCTCTGCTGGAGACGCGTCCGGCGCTCGTCGAGCTCGGCGAGCTTCTCGCGCTCTTTCTCGACGACCGCAGCGGGCGCCTTGTCGACGAATGCCGCGTTGCCCAGGCGCCCCGCGATGCCGCCGCGCTCCTTCTCGGTCTTCGCGAGATCGCGCTCGATGCGCACGCGCTCGGCCGGGACGTCGATCTGCCCCTTGAGGTGAACGCAGACCTGCGCACCGCCGATGACGGAGACGACCGTGCCCGTCGGCGGCTCGCCCCCATCCGCGAGGGCGAGCGTGCCGATCTTCACGGCGGTGCGGAGGACAGGCTCGTACTTCTTCACGAGCTCGTGGGTGGCGGCGTCGGCGAACAGGAGCGTGACGTCGACCGGCTGCGACGGTGGCACCGAGTACTCCGCCCTGAGCGCACGCACGGCGATCGCGAAGTCCTTGATGGTCTCGATGATCTTCTCGGCCTCCTCGTCGATGAGGCTCGCATCGGAGACCGGGTACATCGTGATCATGATTGAGCCCGGCGTGCCCGTCGCCTTGGGGAGGTTCTGCCAGATCTCCTCGGTGATGAACGGCATGATGGGGTGCAGGAGACGGCACGCCGTCTCGAGCGACATCGCGAGCGAGCCCTGCACGGCGCGCTTGGCCTTGTGCGAGGAGACCTCGTTGCTCTCGTCGTAGAGCACCGGCTTCACGAGCTCGATGTACCAGTCGCACAGCTCGCTCCACACGAAGCGATAGATCGCCTGCGCGGCCTCGTTGATGCGGAACGCCTCGAGCGCCGTGTCGACCTCGGCGGACGTGCGCTGGAGGCGCGAGAGGATCCAGCGATCGGCGAGCCCGAGCGCAGCCGTCTCGCGGCTGTCACGCAGCGCGTCGCCGAAGCGATCGGCGTCGAAGCCTGGGAAGTGACGCTGGGCGAAGCGCGCCGCGTTCCACAGCTTGTTGCAGAAGTTGCGGTAGCCCTCGACGCGCGGCAACGCGAGCCGGATGTTGCGTCCCTGCGCGGCCATCGACGCGAGCGTGAAGCGGAGCGCATCGGCACCCGAAGAAGGGATGCCGTCGGGGAAGCTGCGCTCGATGTGCTTGAGCGCCTCGGGCGGCGCGAGGCCGTCCTTGCCCTTGTCGAGGAGCTGCTGTCGCGTGGCGCCGTAGACCACGTCGAGCGGATCGATGACGTTGCCCTTCACCTTCGACATCTTGTCGCCGTTCTCGTCGACGACGATGGCGTGCAAGTAGACGGTGCGGAACGGCACCTTCTTCATGAAGTAAAGGCCCATCATCATCATCCGGGCGACCCAGAAGAAGAGGATGTCGTAGCCCGTCTCCATGACGGCGGTCGGATAGAAGGTCTTGAGCTCCTTCGTCATCTCCGGCCAGCCGAGCGTCGAGAACGGCCACAGCGCCGACGAGAACCAGGTGTCGAGGACATCCTCGTCCTGCACGAGGTCCGTGCGCCCTGCCTTCTCGAAGGCCTCCTCGGCCGAACGCGCGACCCAGAACTTCGACGAGTCCTCGGGCGCGTACCAGACGGGGATGCGGTGCCCCCACCACAGCTGGCGCGAGATGCACCAGTCCTTGATGTTGGTCATCCAGTGCATGTACGTCTTCGTCCACATCTCCGGGACGAACTTGGTCTTGCCGCTCTCGACGGCCTCGATGGCCGGCTTCGCCAGCGGCTCCGACTTCACGAACCACTGCAGCGAGAGCAGCGGCTCGACGATGGTGCTCGAACGCTGGCAACGGCCGACCGACAGCGTGTGCGGATCTTCGCCGACGAGCAGACCGGCTGCCTCGAGATCGGCGAGCACGACCTTGCGTGCCTCCGGCACCGCGAGCCCGCGGTACTTCTCGGGGACCTCCGCGTTCAGCTTCCCCTGCTGATCGATGATCGAGATCATCGGCAGCTTGTGGCGAAGCCCCGTCTCGAAGTCGTTGAAGTCGTGCGCGGGCGTGACCTTCACCGCACCGGTGCCGAACTCCATGTCGACGAGCACCGCGTCGCCGATGATCGGGATCCGACGTCCCGACAGCGGAAGCAGGAGCTCCTTACCGATGTACTTATTGAAGCGCGCGTCGTCAGGGTGCACCGCGACGGCCGTATCGCCGAGCATCGTCTCGGGACGCGTGGTGGCGACGACGAGCTTTTCGTTCGTGCCCACGATGGGATACGCGATGCGCCAGATCGAGCCCTTGGTCTCCTCATGCTCGACCTCGAGATCCGAGAGCGCCGTGTTGCAGGCCGAGCACCAGTTGATGAGCCGCTCGGCGCGGTAGACGAGGCCGTCCTCGTGCAGGCGCACGAAGGCCTCGATGACCGCCTTCGACAGCCCTGGATCCATCGTGAAGCGCTCGCGCTCCCAGTCGCACGAGGCGCCGAGCACCTTCATCTGCTCGATGATCCGACCGCCATTTTTCTCCTTCCACTCCCAGACACGAGCGAGGAACGCCTCGCGCCCGAGGTCCTGGCGCGTGATGCCCTCCTTCGCCTTCAGCTGTCGCTCGACGACGAGTTGCGTGGCGATGCCTGCGTGATCGGTGCCAGGCAGCCACATCGCGTTGTACGCGCCCATGCGACGCCAGCGGATGAGGAGGTCCTGGATCGTCACGAACAGCGCGTGCCCCATGTGCAGCGCGCCCGTGACGTTGGGCGGCGGGATGACGATGGAGAACGGCGCCTTCGGCGTCGCCGCGTCGCCGTGGAAGTAGCCCTGCTCCTGCCAGAAGCGATACCACTTCTGCTCGACGGCGGCGGGGTCGTAGGACTTCTGGATGTCGGTCATGTGCAGGCCCTTCCGGGGCTTCAAACGGGAAGCGGTCGCTCGCGTCTTGCGCGGCGACCGCCCCTTTTTCGTGGTTCCGAACGTCAGTGCTGCTTACGCGGGACGATCAAGCATTCTGACGCTCGCGAACGAGGCGGTCGAGCTCGGCGCGGATGATGGTTTCGGCGAGCTCCGGCACGACCTCCCATACGATCTGCTCGATGACCTCGCGCGAGAGCTTGGCGATGGCTTCATACTCGGGGCCCCTGGCGGAGATCGCCGCGGGGACGCGATCGGCGACGGCGCTCACCATCCCAGCCATGTGAGCCGGTGCGCCGGTGGGCGGCGTGACCTCGTTGCGCACCGGCTGCGGCGCCTCGGCAGCGCGCGGCGACGGCGTCGCGACACCAGGCACCAAAGATGGGCGCGGCATCTGCGGGACGTTTGTCGGAATGGTGTGCGCAGCGGCGGGCGGACGCAGCACGTTCGGCGTTGCCACGGCACGGGGCGGTGCGACGGGGACCCTCGGCGCCTCGACGTGGATCGGCACCGGCCTCGGCACCTCGATGGGCCTGGGTGCAATGATGGGCGCTGGCGCAGCGACGGGGGCTGCGACCGCAGCCGGTGGACGCAGCACGTTTGGCGAGGAGACCGGCTGCGCCGCAGGCACCGCAGGCGGAGCGATCGTCGCCGGGTTCACGACCGGGATGCCCATGAGCGTGGCCTTTGGTGTCGGACGCTGCGCGACGACAGGCTGGGCGGCAGCGACGGGCGGCGTGATGGGCGTCAGCGGGGCAGGCGCAGCGGGCATCGCCGACATGCGGGCCGACGTCTCGGCAGCAACGGTGGACAGTGGCTTCGACAGCGACTCGACGCCCGGACGCGCCGAGACCGGCGCAGGCGCAGGCGCAGCGACGGGAGCGACCGGTGCATGCACGGCGCCACCGCTACGGTGTGCGATGACCTCCTTCGCCTTGTCGATGAGTGGCTGCGTCTCGAAGGGCTTCACGATGTACCCATCGCAACCCGCGGCGCTGCCCTTCGCCTCGTCGTACGGCGCGAAGTTCCCGGCGAGCACCAGGCACGCGGTCTTCGAGAGCGCGGCGTCCTCGCGGATCGCCGAGACGATGTCGTAGCCGGTCTTGCCGGAGAGCGTGATGTCGACGAGGACGAGGTCTGGGTGGAGCTGCTTCGCCTTGGCGATGCCTTCGTCGGCCGTCTTGGCGACAGTGATCGCGAAGTCTTCCTGCGCGAAGGTGATCTCGACCACGCGGGCAATGGTGACGCTGTCGTCGACGAGCAGGATCTGCTTGGGCATGGGGCGGTGGGCCTCTTGGGTTGTGGCGGCGCGGCGCTCGATTGTTACACGCCCGACGAGCAAGGCGTCAAGGTTAGCGCCGGGTTAGCAGCTGTTTTATAGCCGCATGCGGGAGCGATTTCACAGAGATTTGCCGAGCGCGGCCGGTGCGTTGCCTCCGCCGTGGCCCCTGCGCTTGCCTTTGCCAGCGACTCCGAGGACGACGAGCGTCAGCACGTAGGGGAGCATCTGCACGGCCCAGCCGGGCAGGAGGCCGCCCTGCGTCTGCATGCGGATCTGCAACGCTTCGGCCGCCCCGAACAGCAGGCACGCAGCGACGGCAGGCCACACGCGCCACCGACCGAAGATCATCGCCGCGAGCGCGATGTAGCCACGGCCCGCCGACATCCCCGAGACGAACTGCCGCTGCTCCGCCGCGAGGTACGCACCGCCCGCGCCCGCGAGCAGTCCTCCGATCACCAGCGCGAACAGACGCACGCGCCGCGGATCCACCCCGAGCGTCCGCGCGGCGTCCGGGTGCTCGCCGACCGCGCGCAGCCGCAGCCCGAACACCGTGCGTTTGAGGATGAACGCAACGAGGAAGCAGAGCCCGATGGTCCCGAGCACGAGCGGGTGGGTGAGCGCCTCGACGAGCTCGCCACCGTGCACGAGCGGGTGGATGGACAGCGCCTCGACGCGCGGCGAGTTCGACGCGCTGTCGTAGCGGACCTTGAGCAGGTAGCGCGTGAGCCCGTCGGCGAGCAGGTTGATGGCCACGCCCGTGACGATCTGATCGGTCGAGAGCCACAGCACGACGAGCGCGTACACGAGCGCGAGCAATCCGCCCGCGAGCGCACCCCCGACGATGCCGAGCGTGGCGGAGCCGGTGGCATCTGCGCTCACGACGGCCGAGAACGCGCCGACGAGGAGCATGCCCTCGAGCGCGATCTGCACGACGCCGGACTTCTCCGACATCGTGCCGCCGAGCGCAGCGAGCGCATACGGCACGGAGATGCGCACGAGCGCAGCGACGAAGGCGACGAGCAGGATCATGATGACGTCCGTCCCGCTCGCAGCTGCGCCGCCGTGGTGACGGCCGCCGCGATGATGAGCACCGCTTGCAGGACGTCGATGATCTCCTTCGGGCAGACCGCGTTCACGGCCAGCGCGCCCTGCGCGAGCGTACCGAACAGCAGCGCTGCAGCGATGAGCTTCACCGGATGAAGGCCCCCGAGCACGGCGACGGCGATGCCGACGAAGCCGACGCCGCCGGAGAAGCCGTCCTCGTAGTAGTACTTGTAGCCGAGCACGAAGTTGGCGCCGCCGAGGCCCGCGATGGCGCCCGCGAGCACGAACGCGAGGATCGTGATGCGCGCCGGATCGAGACCGGCCGCGCGGGCCACCTTCGGCTGCGCACCGACCGCGCGCAGGTGGAAGCCTACGCGCGTGCGCTCGACCCACCAGACGGTCGCGCCAACGACGACCAGCGCCACGACCAGGCCGAGGTTCGCGGCCGATCCCCGCAGCGGCGCGACGAAGCCCGACAAGCGCGCGAGTCGCGCGCCCGCGATGATGGGCTTCGTGTGCACGCTCTCGCGCTCGAACACGAGCGCTCCGAGGCCGACCATCGCGGCACGCACGACGAAGTTGAGCATGATGGTGGTGATGACCTCGTGCGCACCGCGACGCGCCTTCATCCAGCCCGGCACCACCCCGACGAGCGCGCCGCCGAGCGCCGCACATACGAGGCACGCGGGCACGGCCAGGAGCGCGGGCGTACCCGCTGGGAGGTACGCGCCGCACAGGCCCGCGGCGAACGCACCGACGGTGATCTGCCCTTCCGCCCCGACGTTGAAGAGTCCGGCGCGCTGCGCGAGCGCGACCGAGAGCCCGGTGAAAAGGAGTGGCGTGGCCTTGAAGAGCACCTGGCCGATGCCGTACGCGTTGCCCCACGTGCCGATGATCAGCAGCCGGTAGATCTCCGCCGGCGAGCGCCCCGCCGCGCGGATGAGGATGCTCGTGACGAGGAGTGCCCCGAGGAGCGGCACGAGCCACAGCGCGATGCGATCGAGGCGCTTCACGTGTGCGCGACGCCGAGCATCGCGCCTCCAATGCGGGCCCGCAGCGCGTCGCGATCGTCGCCTGCGCCGAGGGCCTGCTCGAGCACGAGCTTGCCGCGGTAGAGCACGACGACGCGATCTGCGATGGCGAAGATCTCGTCTAGCTCCGCCGACACGAGCAGGATGCCGGCGCCCTCGTCGGCGAGCGCGAGCAGGCTCGCGTGGATCTCGGCGATCGCACCGATGTCGACGCCACGGGTGGGCTGCGCGCACACGAGCGTCGTCGGCCTCCGCGCGAGCTCACGGAGCAGTAGCACCTTCTGCTGGTTGCCACCCGAGAGGCCGCGCGCGTGCGCCCAGGGATCGGCGGGACGCACGTCGAAGGTGGCCATCTTCTTCGCCGCGTCCTCGACCACGAGCGCCTGCGGGATCACCATCGACGATCCGTACGCGGCCTCGCGCCCGAGGTAATAGCTCTCCCACAGCGGTGCATCGAGGAGCAGGCCCTCCTCGTGGCGATCTTCTGGGACGAAGCCGAGGCCGAGCGCGTGTCGCTCGGCGACGTCGAGGCGCGTCGCGTCGCGTCCACCCATGTGCACGCTGCCACGCGCGGGGCGCAAGAGGCCCGCAGCCACGGCCGCGAGCTCGCGCTGGCCGTTGCCCTCCACGCCCGCGACGCCGAGGATCTCCCCCGGTGCCACGGTGAGCGACAGCCCGTCGAGCGCGCGTGTGCCGTCCTCGCGATCGATGGCGACGTCCGCGAGCCGCAGCCGCTCACCCGCCTCGATCGCGCGGGTGCGCTTCGGCAGCGCGGGCAGCGAGCGCCCCACGAGCGCCTGCCCCAGCGACGCTGCCGAGAGCCCGTCCGTCGACCGACGGTCCACGACCTCACCGCGACGCAGCACCGTGATCTCGTCGGCGAGCGCGAGCACCTCGCCAAGCTTGTGCGTGACGATGAGCACCGTGTCGCCGCCGGCGACGAGCCCGCGCAGCATCGCGATGAGCTGGTCCACCTCGGGCGGCGTGAGCATGGCCGTGGGCTCGTCGAGGATGAGCGTGCGCGCGCCGCGATACAGCACCTTCAAGATCTCGACGCGCTGCGCCTCTCCGACTGACAGGTCGCCCACCAGACGCTTCGGATCTACGGACAGCTTGTAGCGCTCCGCCACGGCCGCGAGCTCTCGCTCGGCGCGCTTGAGGTCCACGAGTGGTCCACGCCGCGGCTCGCGCCCGAGCACGACGTTCTCGGCCACCGTGAGCGTGGGCACGAGCATGAAGTGCTGATGCACCATGCCGACGCCCCGCTCGAGCGAGAGCTCCACGCTCGGGCGCACCACCTCGCCACCGACTCGCACCTGGCCCTCGTCGGCGCGCTCGAGCCCATAGAGGATGCGCATCAGCGTGGACTTGCCCGCGCCATTTTCCCCGACGAGCGCGTGTGCACTCCCCTTCTTCACCGAGATAGAGACATCGCGGTTGGCGACGGTCTCGCCGTAGCGCTTCGAGACGTGTTCGCAGCCGAGCGCCTCGGTCACCTGAGCTCCTGCGGCGGCTTGATCTCGCCCGCGATGATCTTCGCGCGCAGCCCCTCTACGCGCGTGCGGACGTCGGCCGGGATGAGCGCGCGGTTGTGCTCGTCGTACACGTAGTCGATGGCGTGCTCCTTGAGCCCGAAGATGCGCACGCCGCCGTGCCACGTGCCGTTGGTCAGCGAGCGCACCACCTCGAAGAGCGCGATGTCGTTCTCCTTCGTCATGCTGGTGAGCATGCGACCGGGCGCCTCGTCGTACTGGTCGGCGTCGACGCCAATGGCGTAGCGACCGGTCTCGCGCGCGGCCTCGAACACGCCGAGCCCGGTCGTGCCGGCGGCATGGAACACGACGCTCGCACCGGCCCCGTACTGCGCGAGCGCGAGCTCCTTGCCCTTCTGCGGGTTCTTGAACGCATCACCGCTCGTGCCAGCGTACCCGGACAACACCCGACACGTGGGGCAGACCTCGTGCGCACCGGCGCGATAGCCCGCCTCGAACTTTCGAATGAGCGGGATGTCCATTCCGCCGACGAACCCGATGGTGTGAGAAGGCGAGACCAGCGCCGCGAGCGCGCCGACCAGGAATGCACCCTCTTCCTCGCGGAACTTCACGCCGACCATGTTCGGTGGCGGCTCGACGAAGCCGTGCTCGTCGAACTTCGCATAGTCCATGCACGCGAAGTGGACGTTCGGGTACTCCTTCGCGATGGCGTAGATGTCGTCGGAGAAGATGAAGCCGACGCCGATCACGAGGTCGAAGCCGCGCGCGGCGAACAGGCGGATGCCGGACTCGCGATCGGCGCCCTCGCCCGGCTCGACGTACTCGGCCTCGAGACCAAACGCGCGCTCCGCTCGCGAGACTCCGATGTAGGCCATGTCGTTGAACGACTTGTCGCCGCGGCCACCGACGTCGAACACGAGCCCGACCCGGAGGTGATGTGCGTCCTTCGGCGCGCGCGCGTGCGACTTCGGCCCGCCCCGCAGCGCGATGACGTTGGCGACGACGAGGATCGCGAGGATGGCGAGGCGGCGGGTCAACGGGACGAGGTTGTACTACAGCGCGCGTCTCTTCCCGGAGGCGTGAGCGTTGCGATATGGTCCACGACTTCGTGTCCACCCTGCGACTCTGCTGCCTCGTCACGACCGCACTGCTGGCCACGGCTGCGCGCGGTGACGAGGTCGTGCTCGGCGAGTACGGCTCGCTCACCGGCTCCGAGGCCGTGTTCGGCAACTCCACGCACAACGGCCTCGTCATGGCGGTCGACGAGATCAACGCGAAGGGCGGCATCCACGGCGACAAGGTCCGCCTCGTCTCCTACGACGATCAGGGCAAGACCTCCGAGGTCGGCACCGCGGTCACCCGCCTCATCACCAACGACAAGGTCGTCGTGGTGCTCGGCGAGGTGTCGTCGTCGCTCTCGATCGCAGGCGGCCAGGTCGCGCAGCAGCACGCGACGCCGATGGTCTCGCCCTCGTCCACCAACGCGAAGGTCACCGACGTCGGCGACTACGTGTTCCGCGTGTGCTTCATCGATCCGTTCCAGGGCTACGTCATGGCGCGCTTCGCCACGGATCCCGTCGCGAAGCACGGCCTCGGGATGAAGCGCCTCGCGATCCTCATCGATCAGCGCCAGGCCTACGCGCAGGGCCTCGGCAAGTACTTCGAGGCGTTCTTCGTGAAGATGGGCGGAACGCTCGTTGCCACGGAGTCGTATCAGGGAGGCGATCAGGACTTCTCCGCGCAGCTCGGTCGCATCACGAGCTCCGGAGCCGAGGCCCTCTACGTGCCGGGCTACTACACGGACGTCGCGAACATCGCGAAGCAGGCGCGTGCGCTCGGCTACAAGGGCCCGTTGCTCGGCGGCGACGGCTGGGAGTCCGTGCAGATGATCGGCGGGGACGCGATCTCCGGCTCGTACTACTCGAACCACTACTCCGCCGACGAGGAGCGCCCTGCCGTGCGCCGCTTCGTCTCGGAGTACCAGCGCCGTTACCACGAGGTCCCCGACTCGATGGCCGCGCTCGGCTACGACGCCGCGATGCTCGTCCGCGACAAGCTCGAGGCCTTGCCGCCGCAGGCGCCGGGTGAGCAGGGTCTCATCGCGCTCCGCAAGGCGCTCCGCGATGCGCTTGCTCACACGCAGGGCTTCGCGGCGGTCACCGGGGTCATCTCGCTCGACGATCACCGCAACGCGAAGAAGGCCGCCGCGGTGATCCGGCTCGACGGTCTCCACACGCCGCTCGCCACCACGATCGATCCGCCCGAAGGTGACTTCGCCGAGGAGGCGCGTGCTGCCGTGGCCGCGCTGGACAGAAGGCCCGAGGCCGCGCGCGAGGGTTCCGCGGGGCTCGGCCAGCTGCTCTTGAAGGGAGTCGCCGTCGGCAGCCTCTACGCGCTGCTCGCGCTCGGCTACACGATGGTCTACGGCATCCTGCAGTTCATCAACTTCGCGCACTCCGACGTGTTCATGCTCGGCGCGTTCTTCGCGCTGCGCTTCGCGACGGTGTTCCGCATGACGCGACCGTCGGCACTGCAGGCCACCGGGCTCCTCCTGCTGTCGATGGCCGCGTGCGCGCTCGTCGGCTTCCTCATCGAGCGCCTCGCCTATCGCCCGCTCCGCAAGGCGCCGCGCCTCAACGTGCTCATCACCGCCATCGGCGTCTCCCTGTTCATCGAGAACGTCGGCCAGCTCGTGTTCGGCAAGAACGTCTTCCAGTTCCCACAGCTCACCGAGACCACGCTCCACATCGGCGGCATCGCGGTCCGCTCCGTCGAGGTGGTCGCGATCCTCGGCGCCGCAGTGCTCATGGTCGGCCTCGAGGTGCTCGTCTACCGCACCAAGATCGGTCGCGCGATGCGCGCCGTCGCGCACGACCACAACGTCGCCGGCCTGATGGGCATCCCCGTCGACCGCATCATCTCGCTCGTGTTCGTCATCGGCTCGGTGCTCGCGGCTGCCGGCGGACTCATCGTCGGGCTCACGTACGGTCAGCTGAAGCAGCCCGCCGACGCGTCGTGGGTGCTCTATGGCTTGAAGGCCTTCATCGCGGCCGTCATCGGCGGCATCGGCAACATCCCGGGCGCGATGCTCGGCGGCCTGCTGCTCGGGCTCACGGAGCAGCTCGTCGCCGGCTACCTCTCGACGACGTTCCGCGACGCCATCGCGTTCGGCCTCCTCATCGTCATCCTCATGGTGCGGCCGAGCGGCCTCCTCGGTCGTCGCGTCGTGGAGAAGGTCTGATGGGCCGCACCATCGTGCCGCTCATGGCCATCGGGCTCCTCGCTGCCGTGGTGCAGCTCGGCGTGCCGAACGGCAGCTACGCCGCGAAGATCCTCTTCGACATCGGCGTCAACATCATCCTCGCCGTCAGCCTCAACATGGTGAATGGCCTCACCGGTCAGTTCTCGATCGGGCACGCGGGCTTCATGGCGGTCGGCGCGTACACGTCCATCATCGTGACGTACTACGGCGGCTTCTCGATCTTCGGCGACGTCGACAAGCACCTCACGCTCGGCGGCGAGAGCCTGTTCCTCGCGTCGATCTTCACAGCCGCCATCGTCGCCGCGGTCACGGGCCTCGTCGTTGGACTGCCCTCGCTGCGCCTGCGCGGTGACTACCTCGCCATCGTGACGCTCGGCTTCGGCGAGATCATCCGCGTGCTGCTGCAGGCCACGCCGCCGACGCTCGGCCCCGACGAGATGTCTGACGTCTCGTGGCCCGCGCGCATCATCCACCTCGGCGGCGCGCTGGGGTTCTCGCACGGCCAGTCGTACAACTCGCTCGCGTGGACGTGGATCGGTGTGGGCATCACGCTGCTCGTGGCGTATCGCATCCGCGAGTCGTCGCACGGGCGCGCGTTCTTGTCGGTGCGCGAGAACGATATCGCTGCGGAGGCCATCGGCGTCGACACCACGCGCTACAAGGTGACCGCCTTCGTGCTCGCCGCGGCCTTCGCGGGCGTCGCGGGCGCGCTGTTCGCGCACCAGCTCGGTGCGGGCACGGCGTCGCGGCCCGAAGAGTTCAACTTCATGAAGTCGTTCGAGATCGTCATTATGGTCGTCCTCGGCGGCATGGGCTCGATCTCCGGTGCGACCATCGCGGCCATCGTGCTGACGCTGCTGAGCGAAGCGCTGCGCTCGGTGCAGGACTACCGGCTCATCGCGTACTCGCTGCTGCTCATCCTCGTCATGATCCTCCGGCCCAACGGCCTGCTCGGCACGCGCGAGCTGTGGCACCTCCGGAAGAAAAAGAAGTCATGACCGCCGCGCTCGATGTGCATGGTGTCTCGCTCGCGTTCGGCGGGCTCAAGGCCGTGTCCGACTTCTCGCTCTCGGTCCCCGAGGGCTCGCTGTTCGGCCTCATCGGTCCCAACGGCGCGGGCAAGACGACGCTCTTCAACCTGCTCACCGGCGTGTACCGCCCCGACACGGGACGCATCCAGCTCGCGGGCAGGTCGATCGTGGGGGAGAAGCCGCATCGGATCTGCGCGCTCGGTGCCGCGCGCACGTTCCAGAACATCCGGCTCTTCGGCGAGATGTCGGTGCTCGACAACGTGCGCGTCGCCTGTCACCTGCGCGCGAAGACGGGCCTGCTCGCGGCGACGCTGCGCACGAACGCGTTCATGCGCGAGGAGGCCGAGGTCGAGACGCGCTCTCACGAGCTGCTGCGGCTCTTCGGTCTGGATGACTTCGCCACCGCCGAGGCGCGCAGCCTCCCCTACGGCCAGCAGCGACGCCTCGAGATCGCGCGCGCGCTCGCGACGGGTCCGAAGCTCCTGCTCCTCGACGAGCCCGCGGCGGGCATGACGCCGCACGAGAAGGTCGAGCTGCGCGCGCTCATCCGCAGGGTGCGCGACGACTTCACGTGCGCGGTGCTGCTCATCGAGCACGACATGGGCCTCGTGATGCAGGTGTGCGAGCGCATCGCGGTCGTGAACTACGGCGTGAAGATCGCGGAGGGCACGCCCGCGGAGATCCAGGCGCACCCTGCCGTGATCGAGGCGTACCTCGGCAAGGCTGCAGACTGATGCTCGTCGTCGACAACCTGGACGTTCACTACGGCGCCATCCAGGCGCTGCGTGGGGTCTCGCTGCGCGTCGACGAGGGCCAGGTCGTCACGCTCGTCGGCTCGAACGGTGCCGGCAAGACGACCACGCTGCGTGCGCTGTCGGGGCTCGTGAAGCCGAGCCGCGGATCGATCAAGTTCCTGGGCCACGAGCTCGTGGGACAGCGGCCCGAGTCGATCGTGCGGCTCGGCATGGCGCACTCGCCCGAGGGCCGCGGCGTGTTCCCACAGCTGAGCGTGCTCGAGAACCTCGAACTGGGCGGCTACATCCGCACCGACTCGCTCGACGACGACGTGGAGAAGGCGTTCGTGCGTTTTCCGCGGCTGAAGGAGCGCTCGACGCAGCTCGCGGGCACGCTGTCAGGTGGCGAGCAGCAGATGCTGGCGGTCGTGCGCGCGCTGATGAGCCGGCCGAAGCTCCTGCTCCTCGACGAACCATCGCTCGGGCTTGCACCGCAGATCGTGCAGCAGATCTTCGCCATCATCGGCGAGCTCAACCGCGAGGGCATGACCATCCTTCTGGTGGAGCAGAACGCGCTGATGGCGCTGCGCTGCGCCCACATCGGCTACGTGCTCGAGACGGGCGAGGTCCGCACGTCGGGGGACGCGAAGGCGCTCGCCGAGACCGACGCGGTGAAGAAGGCGTACCTCGGCATCGCGTAGTTGCTGCGCGTGCCGCTTGGTCGCACGCTCTCCGCATGGAACGGTTCGCGCTCGTCGCGTCGGGCATCAGTGGGTTTCTCGCGGTCGCGCTCGGCGCGTTCGGCGCGCACGGGCTGCGTGACAGGCTCGCCGGGCTCGAGGACGGGGCGAAGCGCCTCGAGTGGTGGAACACCGCCGCGCACTACCAGGTCGTGCACGCGCTCGCACTGGGCCTCGTCGCGTGGCTCGCGACGCGTAGCGACTCGTCGGCCGTGAAGGTCGCCGCGATCTCGTTCATCGCCGGCACGGTGCTCTTCTCGGGCAGCCTCTACGCGATGACGCTGACGGGCGTACGCGCACTCGGCGCCGTGACGCCGCTCGGCGGCCTCGGCTTCCTCGTCGGCTGGGCCTGTATCATCGTCGCTGCGCTGCAGCTCCGCAGCTAGGCAGCTGAGGGAGCAACACCATCTGCTTCGCCACCGTCGTGAACGCGCGCTCGCCGAGCTCGTGCAGCGGGAACTCGTCGATGGTGTAGACGAAGCGCAGCTCGATCGACACGGGCTCATCGTCCTCGCCACCGAGCGCGCGTGACGTGGCTCGATACGCGCGCGACTGGCCTGGCGCGAGGCCCGTGTCCTCCACGAGCGCCTTGCCGCCGTCGGCCAGCGGTTCGAAGTGACGGAGCATGAAGTGCTCCTGCAACTTCTCGGGCGCGCTCGCCTTCCACAGCCGCAGCGCGAGGTGACGATGCACGTCGCCCGTCGGTACGCGGTGACCCGCGCCGCGGTTCGTGACCGTCGCGACCACGTCGCGCCCCCGACGGCACACGTCGAGCGACAGCGCGCGCTCGAGCATCGCTGCGTCGTGCCCCCCAGGATACGCATGCTCGGCCGGCGACGCGTGGCAGCTGCGACACGGCTCGCTCGCGTGCGGGCCGGCCGCGTGCTCGGCCACCGTGTTCTGCATCGGGTGCGACGTGTAGCCCGTGACGCGCGTCCGCAGGTGCGGCGTCACGTTGTCCAGCTGCGGGAAGTTGAACTGATGGCATCCCGCGCAGAACGACGGGCCGCCGAAGCCCGCGCGCACGTCCGTCGCGTGCGGAGAGCCGGGGCGCTTGCGCGCCGCGAGGATGCGACCCCGTCGGACGTGGCACGCGATGCAGTTCACGCCCTCGGCAGCGAGGACGCCTGCCCCGCTTCGCACCTCCTCGAGCTGCTTCGTCAGAGGAGCGTGACAGTGGACGCACCACTCGTCGGGGTGCGCGGAGTACTCACGCTGGAAGATCGGGTTCGTGAAGGCGCGCCCATGACGGCTCGCGCTCCACTCCGCGTGCTCGGCGGGGTGACACGCCTCGCACTCGCGCGCCGACGCGGCATCGCTCCCGGGATCGACGGGCGCGAGCCCGTTGGCGAAGAGCTGCGCCGCGAACGCGACGCCGAGCCCCAGCATCACTTCGCGGTCGCGACCTGGTTGGCCACCGCGTACGTGCCGGTCGACTCCAGGGAGACGTAGCTACCGCCGACGATGCTCGATCCGTCCGGCTTCCAGGCGTAGCTCGTGGTGATCTTCGGACCGGCGCTCAGGCGTAGCTTGCCCTTTTCGTCGTACACGAGCAGCTGGGCTTCGGACGAGATGTAGCTCCCCTCGCGGCCCTCGACGACCGCGCAGCGCATCACCACGAGCGCGCGTGTCTTCCGGTCGTCGCCCTGCCGCACGGCCCACGCGAGCACGGCGCCGTCCTTCGAGTTGCACGCCGGCCAGAGCTTCGCAGCCGTGCCGTCGAAAAGGCGCGCGAGGGCGGGACGGTCCTTCGCCTCGATGAGCTTGAAGCTGTCCGTTGTGAGCAGCGGCATGTCGTCGAACGGTGCGTTCGGTGCGTCGCAGCCGTCGTACTCGCAGCTCCCGAGCACGGGCGTGCACATCCCATCGACCGTCGGTAGCTTGGCGCGACCGCCGAGGCCGAGCGAGACGGGCTGGAAGCTCGCCGCTTCCTTTCCGAGCCACGCCTTTGCTTCGGTCATCGCCGCGCGCTCCTCGGCTCCGAGCAGCTTCGGATCGAGCCTGTCGACGAGCGAGAAGAACCCGTGATTCGACGCGCTCTGCGCCGGTGTGTCGGTGCGATTCACCTCGTAGCTCGACGCGATGGAGAGCGGGCGATCTTTTGCGGCTCGCGCGAACGCCTTGGCCGCGTCGACGCGGTCCGCCTTCCACTTCTTGACCTTGTCGAGGACGCTCTTCTCGAACGCGGGGTTGTCGGGCGTCTCGGCGGTGACGAAGACCTGCACGTCGGAGATGCAGAGGTCCTCGTACTTCTTGCCAGGGAACACGGAGCCTATCTTCAGCTCGACGCCAGCCACAACGCCGGACGACTGCTCGAGCACGACCTCCTGCCAACCCTCGGTGTCGGTGAGCTCCTTCTCCGTCTTCGTGTTACCGGGCAGGAGCGTGAACGTGACCTTGCGCGCGCGCTCGTTGGCGGCGAAGAGCCTGTGCGACTTCTGGTAGCCGTTGCGGATGCGCAGCCGGATCTTCGTCGCGCCCTTCATCGAGGAGAAGCGCACGCGCAGCCACTGCCCGGTGCCATCGCCGGGGACACCCTCGGTCCACGCCGTGGTCGCGTCGTCGTCCGCCACGTAGAGCGGCAGGTAGTTCTCCTCGAAGCGGTTGTAGTCGTTCCTGTCGAACGAGCTCGCCTCGGCCTGCCCGATATGGAGCCTGCGCTCCACGGGTGCGGCTGGCGCGGCGATGGCCGAGGAGGCAACGAGAAGGACGAGGCCCACGAGACTGCGCATGAGAGCGACGCTAGCATGGCGGCAGGGTACGCTGGCGCGTGCGCGTGGCTCTCTCCTTGCTGTCGCTCTGTGTGTGCCTCGTCTCCACGTCGCACGCTCAGGAGCTCGTCGACATCGGCAACGTCGACCCGACCATCCGCGTGCAGCTCGGCTACGCGACGAAGCAGAACTTCGCGCACGAACAGATCTACGCGGCAGACGCGCGCTGCCTGCTGCGCCCCGACGTGGCAGCACGGCTCGCACGGGTACAGCGGTCGCTCGCGCGCGACGGGCTCGGGCTCCTGCTCCGCGACTGCTATCGCCCTCCGTCGGCGCAGAAGAAGCTGTGGGCGGTTCGGCCAGACCCGCGCTACGTCGCAGATCCGCAGAAGGGCTCGCGCCATGGCCGTGGCGCCGCAGTGGACGTCACGCTCGTCGACGCCTTGGGCCACGAGCTCGAGATGCCGACCGCTTGGGACGACGCGACCGACAAGGCCCACCGTGGCTACACACAGCTTCCGCGGGCAGCCCTCGAGCACCGCGCGCGCCTCGAGGCCGCGATGACGGCCGACGGCTTCGTCGGACTACCGACGGAGTGGTGGCACTTCGATACGAGCGACTGGGCGCGCTACCCACAGCTCGACATCGAGCGCGGGCGTACCCTCGTCCCTGCCTCCACGAAGCAGCTCGTCGTCGTCGTCGCTCCAACATGGAGCTCGCACGACGCGACGCTCACGCGCTACGCCCGCACGAGGAGCGGCTGGACGCAGGTCGGCGAGCCCTGGGCCGTGGTCACCGGAAAGGGCCTCGCATGGGGACTCGGTGTGCACCCGCCCGCGCTCGCGACGGAGCTCGGCGGCGCCGTCAAGCGCGAGGGTGACAGGCGCAGCCCCGCGGGCTTCTTCCGGCTCACCGAGACGACGGGTTACGCAGCCGATGCACCGCGAGGCTCGACCCTACCGTACCGCCAGGCGAGCTCGCGGCTGTACTGCGTCGACGACGTGCACGCGCCCGAGTACAACCGCTTTGCGCTCGCGCCCGAGAGCGGTTCGCCTCCGTGGTCGAGCACCGAGCCGATGCGCCGCGACGACGAGCTCTACACGCGCACCGTGTTCGTCGCGCACAACCCCGAGCACGTGCGCGGCGCGGGGAGCTGCATCTTCCTGCACGTGTGGAGCGCCCCTCACCACCCCACGATCGGCTGCACCGCGATGCCGCTGCCGGAGCTGGAGCTGCTCATCTCGTGGCTGAAGAAGGAGGACGACCCGCTGCTCGTGCTCCTGCCGAAGAGCGCCTACGACGCGCTTACGCCGCTGCGCTAGTTGCGCTGCGAGCGCCACGTGCCGAGCCGCGCATCGAGCCACGCGTAGAAGTGTGTCTTCGTGGCCTCGTCCTCGACGATGTCGTAGTCGCCGACCCCGAGCGAGCTCGCATACGCGTTCACCTCGCCGAGATAGTCCTCGTACGCGGCCTCGACGAACGCGTTGCCCTCGTCGTTGAGGTCCTCGTTCGTGAGCTTCGTGTCGCATGCGCCGATGAAGTACTCGGTGGGCGACGACGCGTCCTCGCCCTCGTGATCGTCCGATGCAAACCCGCGCTCCATCGCCCACGCGAGGAACAGCCCCATGTGTCGACACGCCTTCTCCCACGAGCCAGCATCGTCGAAGTGCGAGTCACCGCGGTCGATCGACATCTACGCCTTTGCGTGGCGGCCGATGAAGGCGCGCGTGTCTTCGGTCATGAAGAGATCCTCGAGCGGGAAGCGCGCGAGCGCTGTTGCGATTACGGTGGTCTTCTCGCCGTCGGTGGCGCGCTTGTCCACGATGCAGCGCCACTGCCCCTTGAGCTTGCACAAACCACCTGCGCCGAGCTCGCCACCGATGGACTCGTAGGTGATGCGGATCGCCTTCTTCTCCGCGATCTCCTCGAGCTCCTTGAGCGTGTCAGCGACCTTGCGTGCCATGGTCCTCGTATATCAGACGGACGCAGGCAGCAGGATGCGGAAACAGGTGCCCTCGCCGGGCGTGCTCACGACGTGGATCGAGCCGCGGTGCGCTTCGATGATGTTCTTCACGATGGACAGCCCGAGCCCGGTGCCCTTGCCATCTTTCTTCGTCGTGAAGAACGGATCGAAGATGTGCGGAAGGTCGGTCGCCTCGATGCCGACACCGCTGTCGATGACCTCCACCTGCACCACGCTACCGACGAGGCTCGTGCGCACCCGGATGTGCTCGCCCGGGGCCGGCAGCGCGTGGCACGCGTTCGTGACCAGGTTGATGAGCACCTGGTGGAGCTGCGTCGGGATCGCACGCACCGATGGCAGATCGACCGACAGCTCCGTCCCGACCTGCGCCTCCGCACGATGCAGCACGTGCTCGCAGAACACGAGCGCCGTCCGCACGACGTCGTTCACGCTCGCCTGCTCCCATTCCCCCGACGGACGCGCGTAGCTGATGAGGTCCTTCGTGAGCTTGTGGATGCGAGCTGCGCCCTCCACGACCTTCCGCGCTCGTTCGAGATCGGCGGGCAGGCCCTTCTCGAGCTGACGCACGATGAACTCGCCGTACACGCTGATCGAGGTGAGCGGGTTGTTGAGCTCATGTACGACGCCGGCGGCGAGCTGTCCCAGCGTGGCGAGCTTCTCGGCCTGGATGACCTGGCGCTCGAGCGACCGCATGCGCTCGACGTCCTGACCGATGGCGATGACACCGTCGACCTGGCCGTCGCTCGCGCGAAGCACCGACGTGTTGAAGAGCGCGCGGTGCTGCGCGCCATCGGAGCGCGCGATCATGACCTCGCGATCGCTGTGCTCGCGGCCGGAGAGACCGTCGAGCAACAGCGCGCCGAGCCGGGGCTCGCCGCCGCTCCGCGTGGGCTCGGCCAGCGGCGTGCCGATGACGTCCGGTCCGATGCCCAGGTAGCTCTGCATCGCGACGTTCATGACGGCGATGCGGCCGTCACGGTCGATCACGACGATGAGCGCGTTGGCGACGTCGATGAGCTTGCGGAGGTAGTCGCGGTAGTAGCGCGCCTCGCCGAGCAGGTCGAGGTTGCGCAGCGCGACGGACAGCTGGTTGGCGAGCGGGATGACGACGCGCTCGTCGGAGATCGCAAGCTGGGTCTCGTCGGGGTACTCGACGTTGAGCAACCCGAACAGCTCCGCCGAGGCCACGAGCGGCACCGAGAAGCCACCTCCGCGCGCCGTGGACTGAGGGAAGACGGACTCGTACGCATCGCTCACCACGACGCGGCCGGAGAGCGTGATGGCGTCAGGCAGGCGCGTCTGCCGCAGCGCGGAGCGCTTCACCACGAGCGGCGCCTCACGCAGGCGCTCCGGCACGGGACCATTGGCAACCAGCGACGTGAGCGACAGCAACCGCGGATCGATGACCCGCAGGCAGAGGCGTCGACCGGGCAGCAGCTTCGCGAGCGCGCTGGCGAAGGTGCCGACGAGCTCCTCCTCGCGCAGATCGAGCGACAGCTCGCGCGCCAGCTCGAAGGCCGCCGTCATCACCGCGGCGGGCTTCGGCGGCTTGAGCGCCGCGATGCGCTTGCGCGGCATTCGCCCGGCATCAGCCATCGTGAGTGGACTTCTCCAGATCGATGATCTGCGTGGAGCCTACGTACGCCTTGGTCTCGTACTTCGTGATGCGACCGATCTTGCGCACGATCTCGGCCATGCGCTCGGCCTCGCGGAGGATCGTGTCGACGGCGCGGAAGTGCGGATCGCTCGCCGTCATGCGCCGGCGCAGCAGCTCCGAGTAGCCCATCACCGACGTCAGTGGCTGGTTGAGCTCGTGCGCCGCCGTGCCCGCGAGCTCCGCGATCGCGGCCTGGCGCTCGGAGAGGATGAGCTTCTCCTGCGCCTCGGCGAGGCTGCCCTCGATGCGCAGCTGCTCGCGCAGATCGCTGACGACGCCGACGATGGCGACCTCGCGATCGCCCTCGTACACGAGCGACGCCGAGAGCGAGACGGGGATGCGCGTGCCGTCGCGCGCGACGACCTCCATGCGCGAGGGCTCGAGGCGTCCACGGCGTCCCGACGAGTCGGAGCGCAGGGCGTCCATGATGGCCTGCGCCTGGCCGCGCGGATACAGGCGCCACACCGGAACCTTGCGGATGACCTCCTCCGCCGTCCAGCCGGTGAGGCGCGCGGCGCCCTTGTTGAAGAGGATCACACGGCCGCGCAGGTCGGACGCGACGATGCCGTCGACGGTGGAGTCGATGAGGCGCTCGAGGAACTCGTTGCTCTTCTGCAGCTCCGCCTCGAGCCGACGCGGCACCGTCACGTCGTGGAACGACACGATTGCCGCGCCGACCTCGGCCAGCGCGGACGACGTGGACGCGCTCACGATCAGCCGCTCGCCCGACGTGGTCTGCAGCGTGAGGTCGAACCAGTCGTTGGAGGTCTCACCGGCCGCGGCGAAGCGCATGCGTGATTCGAGACCTTCCCGCTGCACGGGATCGACCAGCGTGGCGATGGAGCGCCCTTCCAGACCGTCGCGACGAAAGCCCGTGAGCTGCTCGGCGGCGCGGTTGAGGTAGAGCGCGGCGCCATCGGCGTCCACGATGACCATGCACTCCGACGACGAGTCGAGGAAGTCGCGGTAGCGATCGAGCGCGCGCGACTTGCGCTCGCTCTCCTGCCGCGCGAGCGAGGTGCGTCGCGTCTGCTCACGCACCGCCGAGAGCGCACCGGAGGCACGGAGCAGCAACGACAGCAGCGACGCGGCCGAGCGCAGGAATTCGAGCGCGTGCGCCTGCAAGCGCGGCCGTGGGCGGTTCGAGCGCAGCAGCAGCGCACCAACGGCACGCCCCCCATCGATGATGGGGACCGCGACGATGGCCTCGCCGCCATGATTCGCCGCGAGCTCTGCCCACGCACCGAGCAGCTCCGACGAGCGAGCCTCCTCGATGACGACCTCGGTACGCGTCTCGAGGCAGGCCTTCACCTCGGGGTAGCGATCGAGGTCGAGCGGCAGGCGATTGAGGCCAGCGTCGTCGGACGCACCCACGAGCAGCGCGCCGTCGTCGTCGTCCGTGCACAGCAGCAGGACCGCGCGCTGCAGGGCAACGGCATCGCACACGCGCGAAAGCCAGTCGGAGAGCGCCTCCTCGAGGTCGCTGCCATCGCGGATCAGCGCGCCCGCGGCGAGGAGCGTGGTGCCGTAGCGACCTGACTGCGCGGCCGTCGCGCGGACCGAGGCATGCGCCTGCGCTGCACGCACGCGCGCGACCAGCTCCCCCTCCGAAGGTGGGGTGAACAGCACGTCGTCCGCACCCGATGCGAACGCCGCAGGGAGCGCGTCGCCCTCCTCACGTGGAAGGCACGCGAGCAGCAGCGCCTCTCCACGATCGCGACGCGCCGCCGCGATGGCGTCGAGGAGCGCACCCGCACCGTCGCGACGCGTCGATCCGCCGCCGGCGACCACGACCACGCCCCCGTCTTCTTCGTCCTCGACGGCGGGCGCGACCTCGTGCTCGTCGGCCTCGATGCCGGCCGCAAGCAGCTCCGCGAGATAGTGGCGCCGCAAGGCCGCGTCGCCACCGACCACCATCACGGTGGGAGGCGCCTCTGCGGGGACTGCGCTGGTACTGCTCACGGTGCGTTTACGATATCAGCTTTCTCGACAGATCGGCCGCCGCTGCCGCCGCTGCCGTGTAGACCTTGCGGAGCGGGACCTGCGCACGCGCAGCGACGAGACGGCAAGACTCGAGCTCGGGTGAGGCGGTGAGGATCTCGCGGAAGCGTCCATCAGCGTGCTTGTGGCCCGCGACCTTCACCTCGACGGTGCCATGCTCGGTCTGCACCTCGACGATCACGCGGCCCAAGATGGTGCGGGCGCGTCGGCTGTGACGCACGCCGATGGTCGTCGACTCCGAGAACAGCAGCGCCGTCAGCGCCTCGCGATGATCGGGACGGCACAGAACGGCGACGAGGACGCCGGCTCTGCCCTTCTTCATCGACACAGGCTGCGACCACGCATCGAGCGCGCCTGCTTCGAGGAGCACCTCGACCAGCGGCGCGAAGAGCTCGGGCTGCATGTCGTCGATGTTGCACTCGAGGAGATCGACCTCGTCGCGGTCGGTCGGTGCATCGGCCCGCTCGTAGGCGACCAGGCGAAGGAGGTTGGGCCGGTCCGCGAGATCCCGCGTGCCCGCGCCCCAACCCACGTGCAGCACGCGCCCCGCGGGCAGCGGACCGAACGCGGACGCTGGTACGACGCCTGGCACAAAGGCAGTGAGCGCGGCGGCGAGGACGGCCGCGCCGGTCGGAGTGGTGAGCTCGTACGCGCCGCCTGCCTCGACCGCGCAGCCTGCGAGGAGCTCGAGCGTGGCCGGTGCGGGCACGGGCAAGAGGCCATGCGCGGTCTTCACCATGCCGCCGCCGAGCGGGACCGGACGGCAGTGAATCGATGCCGGCTGTAGCCACGCGAGCGCGGCCGCGATGCCCACGATGTCGGCGATCGAGTCCGCCGCACCGAGCTCGTGGAATGCCACGTCGTCGACGGTGACGCCGTGACGACGCGCCTCCACAGCGGCGACACGGTCGAAGATCGCCAACGCTCGCCGCGCGACCTCGGGTGCCGCGTTTGCCATGATGAGGGCGCGGATCTCGCGGTAGTGGCGGTGCTCGTGGTGATGGTGCTCGTGATGATGGTCGTGTCCCGGTGCTGCATCTTCATGGACGACCGGTCCGTGCGCGTCGCCGGCGTCGTGGCCATGGACGAGCACGTGCACCTTCTTGCCGACGAGCGCGCCGCGCCGCACTTCCTCGACCTCGAGGTGCACGCCGGGGAGGTGGAGCGCGTCGATCGCGGAGGTTACCACCTCGAGCGGTACGCCGAGATCGAGCAGCGCGCCGAGCAGCATGTCGCCGGCCGCTCCGGCGAAGCAATCGACGTAGAGGTCGGAGCCTACGAGCGTCATCGCGCGTCGATCTGGGCAGCGGCGTAGCCCGCACCGAAGCCGTTGTCGATGTTCACGACGGTGACGCCGGGCGCGCACGAAGAGAGCATCCCGAGCAGCGCCGCGACACCGCCGAAGCTCGCGCCGTAGCCGACCGAAGTGGGCACCGCGATGACAGGGCGATCGACGAGGCCGGCCACCACCGTTGGCAGGGCGCCCTCCATGCCGGCGACGACGACGAGCACGGCGGCGCGACGGAGCTGGTCGCGCGCGGCGAGGATGCGATGCAGGCCCGCGACGCCGACGTCGTACAGCGTCTCGACGGTGCGTCCCGCGAGCCGAGCGGTGAGCGCCGCTTCCTCGGCGACCACGAGATCGGTGGTGCCCGCAGCGACGACGAGCACGATGCCCGAGCCACGCGGCACGATGGGGCGCTGCTCGACGACGATCGCGCGCGCCTCGGCGACGTGACGCGCGTTCGGCACCTCCGCGACGATGGCGGACGCATCCGCCGGATCGACGCGCGTGGCCAGCGCGTTGTCGCCGTGGCGTGCGAGCTCGCGCAGGATCGCGACGATCTGCGCGCCGCTCTTACCCTGTCCGAACACCACCTCGGGGAAGCCGGTGCGTAGGGGTCGGTGGTGATCGATGCGCGCGAACCCGAGGTCGGCGTACGGCAGATCGGACAGCTCGCGCAGCGCTTCGACGACCGGGCGCTTGCCGTCCCGGACCTCCTCGAGGAGCGCATGAAGGTGCTCGGACGTCATGCGCAGCAGCGTAACACCGACGGTGTCAGCCGGGGTTGGTGCCCGGCGATTCGCGCTTCTTGCCGACCCGGATCTGCACCTCCTCGACCGCGCGGTCCGACGCCTTCACGACCTTCACGAGCGCCAGCCCGACGCGAATGCTCTCCCCTTCCTTCGGGATGTGGCGGAGCCAGTGCAGCAGAAGCCCGGCGATGCTCTCGTATTCTTCGTCCTCGGGGAGCTCGACCTTGAGCTGGCGGTTGATCTCGCTGACGTTCACGCGCGCGCCCACACGCCACACGCCCTCGGCCTCCTTGCGGATGGCCGGCGGCGAGACGTCGTGCTCGTCCTCGATCTCGCCGACGACGACCTCGAGGATGTCCTCGACGGTCGCGATGCCGATCGCACCGCCGTACTCGTCGACGACGATGGCCATTCCCTGCCGCGCGCGCTGCAGCTCGACGAGCAGGTCGACGGCAGGCTGTGTGGTGGGCACGAAGAGCGGTGCGCGCGCGATGTCGGCGACGCGCTGGTCCTGATCCTTCGCCTTCAGCACGTCGAACGCGTGCACCGTGCCGACGATGCGGTCGATGCGCTCCTTGTAGACGGGGTAGCGCGTGTACTGCTTCTCCTCGATCTCGCGCGCGGCGGTGCGGATATCGACCTCTTCCGAGATGGCCACGATGTCGGAAAGCGGCACCATCACGTCGCCGACCGTGGTCTCCGAGAAGTCGAAGATGCGCGAGATCATGCGACGTTCGCCGTCCGTGATCTCGCCCTTCGCCCCGGGCGTGCGCGTGGCGCCGTCGCTGGGCTGCAGCAGGAGCTCGAGCTCGCGCCTCGTCACCATCTTGCGCTCGGGCACGCGCAGCACCCGCGTCAGCCACGACGTGAAGATCGTGAGCACCGTGACGAGCGGCGCGAACACCTTCGAGAACACCCACAGCGGATAGACGAGCAGGCGCGCGGTGCTGTTGGCGTACTGCTGCCCGAGCGTCTTCGGCACGATCTCGCCGAACACGACGAGCACCGGCGTGAGCGCGCACAGGAGGTAGAGCTCGGCGTGCTCTGGATGGACCTTGTGCAGCGCGTACGTCATGACGACGGTCGTCACGACGACGGAGAGCTGCGTCCCCGCGAGCGTGGTGGCGAGCAGACGCTGCTTGTCCGCGAGGAAGGCCTCGACGAGCCGTGCCGAGTGGCGACCGGCCGCAGCCTCACGCGAGATGACGAGGTGATCGCTCGAGATGACGGAGATCTCGGAGGCCGCGAAGAACATCTCGAACAGGAGACAGACCGCGGCGACGATGAGCGCGGTCGTCATGGCTGATGCTCCTTCTCGTCGGCGATTTCGCCGAAGAGCTCCTCGAGGAGGTCCTCCATGGTCACGACGCCGAGCAGGCGACCGTACTCGTCGACGACGAGCGAGATGTGCGTCTTGCGACGCTGGAACTCACGGAACAGCCGGTCACACGTGGTGGTGCGCGGCACGAAGAACGGCGGGTGCAGCAGGTCCTGCACGGTGTGGCCCTCGAGGCCGCGGCTCGCGTACGTGACGAGGTCCTTCGCGTGCACGATGCCGACGACCTCGAGCGGCGCCTTGCGTCCGGCTGCGCGGGCCTTTGGATCGAGGCGGCCGCCGCGGTACACGGGCACGCGCGAGTAGTGCTGTTCGCTGATGGTCTCGACCATGCGACCCAGCGGCATCTCGTACGGCAGCGCGAAGACGCGTTCTGCAGGCGTCATCACCTTGCCTACCGGCGTGTCGCCGAACTCGAAGACCTTGTGGATGAGCCGGCGCTCCGCGACCTGCAGCTCGCCCTCTTCCGAGCCGACGTCGACGAGCGCGCGGAACTCCTCCTCGCGCACGCCGGCCTCGATCTGCTGATGGCGCGCGCCGAACAGGTACAGCACCGCGCCGGAGACGATGGAGAGCACGACGCGTACGGGCGTGATGAGGTACTGGAAGAACAGCAGCGGCGTCGCGACTGCGCGGGCCCAGCTCTCACCGATGCGGACCGCGAGCGATTTTGGCGTCATCTCGCCGATGAGCAGGATGAGCGGGACCATGACCGCGGCCGTGACCGCGATCTTCGCTCGCTCACCCATGTCGGGGAGGAGCTGATTGGTGATGGTCGCCGACAGCGAGGCGTTGGCGATGTTGATGAGCTCGTTGGCGACGATGATCGTGACGATCAGCCGTCGCGGGTGCGACAGCAGCCCCGCGAGCCTGCGCGACGTGCGGTCCTCGCGCCTACCGAGCGCCTCGCGCTGGATGCGCGACAGGGAGAACAGGGCGGTCTCCGAGCCGGCGAAGAACGCCGCGGCAACGAGGAGGAGGACGGCCGTGCCGGCACGCCCCGCGAGCAGCCAGTCGATGGACACCCTACGTCTCTTGTATCGGCAGGGTGAAGCGGAACGTCGAGCCGCGGCCGACTTCACTCTCGAGCCACACCTGGCCACCTTGCGCCTCGACGAAGCGCTTCACGATGGAGAGGCCGAGACCGGTGCCGCCGAACTCGCGCGTCGACGAGTTGTCGACCTGGAAGAAGGGCTCGAAGACCTGCTGGAAGTGCTCGGCGGAGATGCCGATGCCCGTGTCCTGCACCGAGATGCGGAGGCCCGGTGCACCGCCGGGCCTGGTGGTGCGCGCGAGCGCGCCGAGCTCGACGATGAGGCGAATCGTCCCTGCGTCGGGTGTGAACTTCACCGCGTTCCCGAGGAGGTTGAGCACGGCCTGGCGCACCTTGTCGCGGTCACCCATGCCCATCGGCAGGCCCTCGGGGAACACGGTCTCGACGTTGATGCGCTTGCGACGCGCGTTCGGCGCGACGGTCTGCACGGCGACGTTGCAGACCTCGACGATGTCGAAAGGCACGCGCCGCACCTTCATCTCGCCGGCCTCCATGCGCGAGATGTCGAGGATGCCGGTGATGAGCTGGAGGAGCTGATCGCCCTTCTCCATCACCGTGCGAACGTAGTCGCGCTGCTCCTCGTTGAGCTCTCCAGCGATGCCCTCGAGCAGCATCTCCGAATAGCCGATGACGGACGTGAGCGGTGTGCGCAGCTCGTGCGAGACCGTCGCGAGGAAGTTCGACTTGATGCGGTCGGCCTCCTGCAGCTTGTCGACGAGCTCGTTGAGCTTCTTGTTCTTCTCGGTGAGCTCGCGGTTGGCGTCCTCTACCGACGCCATGTGCATGCGGGCCGAGAGCGCGCGCTTCATCCCGTCGACGATGAAGGCGTCGACGATGCGACGCAGGCCGTTGAGCTGCGCTGTGACGACGACGTCGGTCATCGCGTCGGGGATCGGCCCGATGACGATGCGCCCGATGATCGAGCCCTCGTTGAAGATGCCGATGGCACCGTAGCGACCGCTGGAGCACGGCGTGACCTCGGGATCCCAGTCGACGGGGAGCGCGTCGGTCTCGAGCGAGGCGGTGCCGATGATCTGGCGACCCGTGTCGTCGGCGACCGAGAGCAGGAGCCCGATCGCACCGAGCGCGTCGGACAGCGCGGCGCGGGCGTTGCGATCGAGCAGCTCGTCGAGGCCGACCGGTGCGTCCGTGTCCAGCGCGCTCCCGCGGTTCACCTCTGCCCTCCGAGTCCCGGCGGCACGACGGGCGGGACGCCGAGCTGCGACGCGAGCTGCGCGATGAGCTCGTCGCGACGAACGCCGTGCGTGGTACCGAGGCCGAGCTTCTGATCGAGCGACACCCACACCGCGTCGACGAGGCCGAGGAACGTCTCGACCACGCCTTCTCCGCGGATCGCGACCGCTGGATACACCGGCTCCTTGCCCCGCTCGGCGAGCTTGGCGAGCGCAGCGTCACTGCGAATACCCGGGAGATCGCGCTTGTTGAACTGGATGACGATGGGCGTGTGCGCGGGATCGATGCCGTTTTCGCGCAGGTTCTGCTTCAGGTTCACGAAGCTCTCGTTGTTGCCCTGCGTCTCGGCGATGCGCGAGTCAGCGACGAACACGACGCCGTCGCAGCCCTGGAGCACGAGCCGCCGCGTGGAGTTGTGGATGACCTGGCCGGGGACGGTGAAGAGCTTCACCTTCACGGTCACCCCGGTCGACGACTTCACCGACAGCGGCAGGAGATCGAAGAACAGCGTGCGGTCGTCCTTCGTGTCGAGCGTCAGCAGGTGACCGCGGCGGCGGGGATCGAGCCTGTCGAACAGCGCCTGGAGGTTGGACGTCTTCCCCGAGAGCGCGGGTCCGTAATAGACCAGGCGGACGGACACTTCTCGACGTTGGAAGTCTATCTGCGCCATGCGGAACGGACGGTGATCGTACCACCTCGGAGGGGTGGACGACACTCACCTCCGCAGCATGGCGAACAAGATGTAGCCGACCGTGAGCGCCACCGTGGCGGCGACGATCGTGGACAGCACGCGCAACGTCTTGAGCGTTGTATCGGAGAAGCGCACCGCGACCTGCTGCTGGGTCGACGCGAGGAGGGCGAGCTTGCCGAGCGCGGCGTGCGCGTCCGAGTCATCCGGCGTCTCGCGCAGCACCTGGCGGTAGCGCGCGGCGGCAGCGTCGAGCAGCTCGGCGCGCCGGGCAACGCTCGCGAACCGCTCGTGTGCGGCGGGATCGGTCCATGAAGCGCGGAGCTCGGCGAAGGCGGGATCGAGCAGCGGATCCGGCGTGGGCCGACCGTCGAAGCGCGCCCACAGATCGACTCGCAGGCCACACGCCGCGCACGCGCCACCGGAGACCCGGGTCGATCCACACTTCGGACACGCATCCATCACCGTGGATCATGCCCGACGCTCGGACACGCGGCTAGAACTTGAAGCCCGACTGCTCGGCCTCGGACTTGAGCCCACCGATGAGCGCGTCATCGAGCGCGGGCCCGCTCGCGACCGACTTCTTGCGCTCCGCGGACAGGTAGCCCTCGCGCTGCTTCGATACCGCCTGGATGCGGCTCTGGAGGGCGGCACGGTCCTTCGCCTTCTTCTCGATGACCGCGTCCCGCTGCGGGGCGGGCATCGCTCGCAGGTCTTCCGGCATCTCCGCAGCCGCGACGGTGATGCCCTCACGCTTCGCGTCGACGATGTCCCAGTCTGCGGACCTGTAGAGCGAGCTCGCCTTGCCCACGGCTCGGGCCGCGGCGGCAGGCTGCGAGAGCGCGGTCGCGTTCTTGTCCTGTGCCTTCTGGTTTGCAGCACGCGCACGACCGCCCGCCCCGTACGCGACGTAGGTGTCGTTGAGCTGCGCCGACAGCCGCTGCAGCTCCGCGTCCTGCGGCGTCGCGATGGCCACGGTCCGGTTCTGATCGATCGCGGCGAACTTGCCCTTGCCGAGCGCCGCGGTGCGAGCCCACGCGACGGTCTCAGGGCTGCTCTTCGCGCCGCAGTAGATGGTGTTCACGAAGATGCCGTGCGATCGCGCATCGGCGAGCGCCGTCTCGAGCTTCACCGATGGATCTTGCTCCGCCGACTCGTTCCCAGCGACGAAGAGGATGCGTAGCGTGTCCTGTTGCTTCGACCACGACATCTGATCGGTCGATGTCTGCACCGCGCGGGCGACATACTCCTCGCCGCCGTTCGTCGTGAGGCCGAAGAGCTTGCCGTACACGCTGTCGAGGTCGGTCGTCAGGTCGATGTCGGGGCGTACCCAACCTTTCGATGCGTCGTACGCCGTGTTGCCGTACGACACGATGCCGACGCGCAGGATCGGCTGCGGCTGGGCCTTCGAGAGCGTGGTCACCACGTCCCACAGCTTCTGGCGCGCGCCATCGATGAGCCCGTCCATGCTCGAGCTCGTATCGAGCGCGAGGACGACGTCGACGTGGCGTGGGTGCGCCTGCTGCTGCTGGTTCGGCACCTGCGTCTGTACCTGCGTCCGTACCTGGTTGGCAGGTGCAGCCCACGCGCTGCCACAGAACATCGAGATGCAGAGGACGAGGGGTTTGAGCGTCATGCCGAGTACCAACGCGACACGAACGGGAACGATCTACTTTTTCTCCGCCCGTCGCGTACGAACCTCTGCGAGCCGCTCACCGTAGCGCACGGTCTCGGGGCGCTGCTCCGCCCGCAACGACGCCTCGAGGTCGCGCACGAGCTTCTGCTGCGCCTCGTCCAGCTGCTGCGGCACCTCGACCTGAACGCGCACGTGGAGATCGCCGCGCGCACCGCTCTGCGACTTTGCGCCCTTGCCGCGCAGCCGGAACACGCTGCCTGCCTGCGTACCGGCTGGGATCTTCATCTCGCCGAGGCCCTCCAGCGTGGGGATGTCGACGGTGCCGCCGACCATCGCGGTCGTGAGCGGCACCGACACGTCGCACGTGATGATCTCCCCCTCGCGCTTGAACAGCGGATGCGGGCGCACCTTCACGACGACGTTGAGGTCGCCTGCCGGCGCGCTGTTCTTGCCGGGCTCGCCCTCACCGGCCACGCGGCGGGTGGAGCCGTCGATGGCGCCAGCGGGGATGCTGACCGAGAAGACGCGGTCGATCGTGATGGTGCCATCGCCGTTGCAGCGCGGGCAGCGCTCGACGATGACGTGACCACCACCGCCGCACGTCGGGCAGCGCTTCGACACGCCGAAGAAGCCCTGCTGTACCTTGATCTCGCCCTTGCCCTTGCATGCGGTGCACGCGTGCCGCCCGGCCTCGCCCCCCTTGGCGCCGGTGCCGGTGCAATCGGGGCAGCGCTCGCGCGAGGGAAACGTGATGTCGCGCGTGACCCCGAGCGCGGCTTCCTCGAAGCCGAGCTCGATGGTGTAGCGGAGATCGCGGCCCCGCTCACGCTCCTTCTTGCGACCGAACAGATCGCCGAACACGCCCTCGAACAGCTCGGTGAACGAGCCGAGGTCCGGGCCGTTCCCGTCGACGCCGGCGAACCCGCGGCGATCGTACTTGTCGCGCAGCTCCACGTCGGAGAGCACCGTGTACGCCGCCGATACTTCCTTGAACGAGGCCTCGGCTGCCGCGTCGCCCGGGTTCTGATCGGGGTGGAACTTCATCGCGAGCTCGCGATACGCGCGCTTGATACGGGCAGGGTCGGCGTCCCGCGGGATGCCGAGCACGTCGTACAGATCGCGGCGCGCCACCTAGGTGGAGGTTCCCGCAGCAGCGGCGGCGTACACCGCTTCACCGAGCTTGTGCGCGAGTCCTTCGAGCTCGACGTGCAGCTTCGTGAGCTGCTCGACGGTGGCATCGGACGCGGCGATGGCCTTTTTTGCGCGCGCGACGCCGGCGCTCAGCGCCTCGAGATCAGCGGGCGGCAGCATCGACGCGTACTCTGCGAGGCCACGCTCGCTCGTGTAGACGAGCGACTCGATGGTGAGCTTCAGCTCTGCGGCCTGACGACGCTGCTCGTCGTCCGACTTCTGCCCCTCGGCCTCGGTGACGACGCGCGCGATCTCTCGCTCGGAGAGGCCGCTCGTCGGCACGACGCGCACGACCTGTTCGCGGCCGGTACCGAGGTCCTTGGCGCCGACCTTCACGAGCCCGTTGGCGTCGATGTCGAAGCTCACCTGGATCTGGGGTACGCCACGTCGCGCGGGGGGGATGCCCTCGAGCACGAAGCGAGCGAGCGAGCGGTTGTCGGCAGCCATGTCGCGCTCGCCCTGGAGCACATGGACCTCGACGAACTCCTGGTTATCGACAGCGGTGGAGAACACCTCCTGCCGGCGCGTCGGGATGGTGGTGTTCTTCGGGATGAGGCGCGTGAACACGCCGCCGGCGGTCTGCACGCCGAGGCTGAGCGGCGTGACGTCGAGCAGCAGCACCTCGTCGATGACGCCCTTGATGATGCCGGCCTGCAGCGCGGCACCGACGGCGACGACCTCGTCGGGATCGACGCGACGGTTCGGCTTCTTGCCGAAGAACTGCTCGACCACCTGCTGCACGCGCGGCATGCGGGTCTGTCCACCAACGAGGATGACCTCGTCGATGTCCTCCGCCTTCAGCTTCGAGTCGGCCAGCGCGCTGCGGCAGGGCTCGAGGCTGCGCTCGATGAGCTCGTCGGTGAGCAGCTCGAGCTGCGCGCGCGTGATCGTCGCCTCGAGGTGCAATGGACCGGCGGGCCCGATGGCGATGAATGGCAGGTTGACGGCCGTCTCGATCGACGACGACAGCTCGTGCTTGCTGCGCTCCGCGGCCTCGCGCAGGCGCTGGAGCGCCATCTTGTCCTTCCTGAGATCGAGACCGTCGTTGTCGAGCATGAACCCGTCGGCGAGCCACTCGACGATCTTGCGGTCGAAGTCCTCCCCGCCGAGGTACGTGTCGCCGGAGGTCGCGCGGACCTCGAAGACACCGGCGCGCAGCTCGAGCACCGAGACGTCGAACGTGCCGCCACCGAGATCGTAGACGACGATGCGCTGCGACTGCGCCGTGTCGATCTGCTGCGCCTCACCTTCTAGCGTCATCGATCCGTACGCGAGCGCGGCGGCCGTGGGCTCGTTGATGATGCGGAGCACCTCGAGCCCGGCGATGCGGCCCGCGTCCTTGGTGGCCTGGCGCTGCGCCTCGTCGAAGTACGCGGGGACCGTGATGACGGCCTCCGTGACGGGCTCGCCGAGGTACGCCTCGGCGATCTCCTTCATGCGCGCGAGGATCATCGCGGACAGCTCGGGCGGCGAGTAGTCCTTGTCGCCGAGATGGATGCGCGCGTCGCCGTTCGAGCCCTCGACGATCTCGTTCGGCGTGTTCGCGAGGTGCGCGGCGATCTCGGCGTCGTTCTTCTTGCGACCCATGAGGCGCTTGACGGCCTGCACGGTGTTCTGTGGGTTCGTCAGCGCCTGGCGCTTGGCCATGGAGCCGACGAGCCGCTCTCCGGACGCGGAGAACGCGACAATCGAGGGCGTCGTACGACTGCCTTCGGTGTTCGGGATCACGACCGGGCGGCGTCCGTCGAGGAACGCCACGCACGAGTTCGTGGTGCCGAGATCGATACCGACGACACGCCCGCTCATGGGCTGCTACCCCTCATCGCCCTTGGGGGCGGCCGGTGCCTTGGCGACACCCACCATTGCCGCGCGCAGCAGCCGACCGCTGACCGTGTAGCCCGGCGCGAACTCCTTCGCGACGGAGCCCGCCGCAACGTCGCTCGACTCCACCTGCTGGATGGCCTCGTGCATGTTCGGGTCGAACGGCTGCCCGAGCGCCGAGAAGCGCTTGACCTCGAACTTCTCGAGCGCTGACATGACCTGCTTGTCGACGAGACGCACCCCGACCGCGACCGGATCCTTCTCCGGCGCCGCCTGGAGCGCCCGCTCGAGGTTGTCGAGCGCCGGCAGCAGCTCCTTCAGCAGCGCCTCGCGCCCGCGCGTGGCAGCCTCGTCCTGCTCGCGACGCGCACGCTTCTTCCAGTTCTCGAACTCGGCGGCGAGGCGCAGGAAGCGATCGTGAACCTCGCGCTTCTCCGCCTCGAGCGACGCGATCCTGAGCTCGGGCGTCTCGCTCTTCTCGTCTTTCTCGTGCTTCTGCTCGCCGCCGTCCTGGTGTTCGGGCTCGGCATGCTCGGGCTGGTCAGCGTCGGTAGGATTCGGTGCCATGGCTGCCTTGCTATAGCACGTCACACGCTGTTTCAAAAAGTGGTCACGGTCGCTCGACGATGTACGTCGGCCGGGCGCAGGAGCCGGGTGGCCGCGCCGCCGGCCTTCGCGTCAGCGCCTGGCGATGACGCTCGAGACGAGCTGCGCGGTGAAGTCGACGAGGGAGATGACCTTGGAGTAGTTCATGCGAGTCGGGCCGATGACGCCGAGCGTGCCGAGCGAGCGCGAGTCGCTGCCGTACGATGCCGCCACGACGGTGAAGTCGGCGAGCTCGTCGATGCGCGTCTCCGCGCCGATGAAGACGCGGATGCCGTCCGCCGTGAGCGTGTGGTCGAGCAGATCGACGAGGTGCCGACGCTCCTCCAGCGTGCGCATGAGCGCCTTCAGACGACCGAGCTGCGTCTCGGAGTCGCCCTGCAGGTTCTCGAGCAGACGACCGCGACCCTCGATGATCACCTCGCCGCGATCGATCTCGAGCAGCGCCTGACGCTGGATCTCGAGCGCCTTCTGCTCCATCACCTGGTACTCGACGCGCCCCTCCTCGATCTCGCCGAGCACACGCGCGCGGATCTCCTCGAGGGTGCGCCCCGAGAGCCGATCGTTCAGGTACTTGTGGATGCTCTCGAGCTCCTCGCCGGTGATGGCTTCAGAGACGGTGACGATCTTGTTCTGGACATGGCCGCTCTTGCCGACGAGCACCGCGAGCAGCTGGTTCTCGCGCAGGCGGACGAACTCGATGTGCTCGAGGATCTCGCTCTCCGGCCGTGGCGTGACGAGGACGACGGTGTGGCTCGAGAGCTCGGCGAGCATGTGGCTCGCGTCGCGGAGCGCCGAGTCGAAGTCGTCGGTGTTGATGTGGTAGCGCTGCGTCAGCTCCTCGCGCTCGCGCGTGTTGATGGAGCGCACCTTGAGGAGCGAGTCGACGAAGAAGCGCAGGCCCTGGTCCGTCGGCACGCGGCCCGCCGACGTGTGCGGCTGCTTGAGCAGGCCCGCGTCCTCCAGGTCGCTCATCACGTTGCGCACCGTCGCCGCAGACAGGTCGATACCCGAGCGGCGCGTGACGGTGCGCGAGCCCACGGCGTCGCCCGTGGCAAGGTACTCGTCGACGACGGCAGAGAGGATCTTGCGAGCGCGGTGGTTGATATCGACGGGCACGAGCCCCTTGTTTATAGCACGCGCTTCACACGAGCTCCGCGCCGACGTGGTCGGCCAGCAACTGACCGCGCGGCGTCAGTCGAAGGTGCGTGTCGCCGATGACCACGAGGCCGCCAGCGACGAGTCTCTGCAGCACGGACCCGCGGTCGGATGCGATCGGGTCGTGGCCCCAGCGTGCGTGATGGGCCGCACGGTCGATGCCGGCAACGAGGCGCAGGCCCAGCCACAGCCCTTCGCGCTCGAACGCGTCGCGCTCGAGCCTGTCCGTGGACTCGACGTGCCGATGGGAGAGGTACGCATCCGTCGACCGCACGTTCGTGCTGCGCTCCCCCGCCCCATCCGAGATGCGCAGCGAGCTCGCCGACGCTCCGACGCCGAGGTACTCGTCTTGCGTCCAGTACAGCGAGTTGTGCCGTGCGTGCTTGCCCGGCCTCGCCCAGCTCGAGATCTCGTGGTGCACGTACCCTGCCTGCGCGAGCCGCTCGCGCACGCGCTCGTACAGCTCGGCCTGCACCTCGTCGTCGGGAAGCACGAGCGAGCGAGCGCGGACGAGCGCGGCGAACGCGGTGCGCGGCTCGATGGTGAGCTGGTACAGCGAGACATGCTCCGTCTCGAGCGACAGCACCGCCTCGAGCTCGCGATCGAGCGCCACGCGACTGGCGTGCGGCAGCCCGAAGATGAGGTCCACCGACACGTTGTCGTGGCCCGCCGCTCGCGCGAGCTGCACGGCCGTGCGCGCGGCCGAGGCGTCGTGGGTGCGCCCGAGGACCGCGAGGCTGCGATCGTCGAACGACTGCGCGCCGATGGACAGCCGGTTCACGCCGATGCGACGCAGCGCCGCGAGATGCGGGGCCGACGCCTCGCCAGGGTTCACCTCCACGGTCACCTCCGCGTCTTCGCGCAACGCGTACGTCGAGCGGATCGCGTCGAGCACGCGGCCCAGCGCCTCGGGTCGCCACAGCCCCGGCGTGCCACCGCCGAAGTAGACCGAGCTCGCGACGCGCCCCGGAAACTCTGCGGCGCGCTCGACGAGCTCGGCGACGACGACGTTCGCGTAGCGTTCGTGCGGGATGGTGCGCCGGACGGAGACCGCGAAGTCGCAGTACGGACAGCGCTTCGTGCAGTACGGGAAGTGGACGTACACACCGAACGGCGCCGGTCCCGTCACTGACCCTGACGTCGCTGACCTTGCCGTCACTGACCTTGCAAGATGAACGGGAACTCGGTCTCGTACGCCGCCTCGGAGGCGGGGAAGCTCCAGCGCTTGACGGCCTGCACGAAGCACTGGCCGAGCTCCGACGTGGCGTACTGCGCGCCGACGATCGACACGTTCTGCACGCGGCCCGAGAGGCCGACCGCGACGTGGATCGGAACGCGGCCGCTCTTCAACGACGCGTCGTTCTTGAGCGCGCGCTCGTAGCACAGGGTGAGCATCCGCTTGTTCGAGTTGACGACGCCGATGATCGCCGCCTGCGAAACCTGACCGCCAGGCTGGTCGTGGTGCCCCGCGATGCCGGGGACACCGTGCGGCGTGATCTCATCGCCGCCCTCTCGATACAGCTCGTTGCGGGCCTGCGTCGCACCCGACTCACCCGCCCCCTTGCCGGTGACGCCGGGTGCCGCACCGTGGGTGACGCCGACCGACTTCTTGCCACCGCTGTTCGGGTGCTTTGGATCCGAAGCGACGCCGCGCGCGATGCTGTCGTTGAGCACGATGGTCGAGTCGTCGACGTGGCGCGACGGCTCCGTGACGATGATCGTCTCCGCCGGCGGGCGGTGCGTGAGCAGGTAGATGACCGTACCGCCGAGGCCGAGCAAGATCGGGATCGCGAGGATCGTGATGTACTTGAACAGCGGCGCCGAGCTCGGCGCCGCGGACGCCACGACGACGACAGGGGCGGGCGCGCGAGCATCGAGCGGCGCATCGAGATCGGCGAGATGCTCGGGGGCGAGCTTCGGAGCGCGTGCCGTGTGCCCGTTCATGAAGATCGGACCGGCGGGCTTTTGCCCCATGTGCGCGGCAGCGAGGTGCGCGAGGTTCACGAGCCCCGACGCCTCGTTGCTGATGTTGAGGTCGGGACTACCCTCCTCACCCGGATAACCATCATCGTCCTCGTCTGGCTCGAGCGCGGAGCCATCCAGAGAGGGCGGATCCTCGGCGTTCTGGCCGCCGAACATCGACTGGATACCGGGCGCCGCCTCGGGCAGCGCCGCCGCGGGAATCGCAGGCGCGCGAGCCGCCAACGGGATCGCAGGCCGTGCTCCCGCGCTGACGGACAGCGCCGCGCGCGGGCCGCTCGGATCCTTGGTGATAGCCGCGACCGGGCGACGGTTGGGGAGGACCGGCAGCGGAGGATTGACGCGCTCCTTCGTCGACAGCTCGGGCACCTCCTCGGCGGGCAGCCACACGAGGAAGCCCGGGCGCCACGCGTGGACTTCGTTGTCGGCGTGGTTCGCGCGGAGCCGCTCGTGCGCGCGCGCCAGCGAGAAGGGCCCCTCCTGCTCCCCATCGAACGAGAGAAACCAGTCATCCAGCGTGGGCGTGGGCGTGGGCGCCGTGACCATGAGCGGCAGCTCGCCGAGCATGGTGCTCTCGTCGAGCACCTGGGAAGACTGCGGCATCGCGACCTCGCCGGCACCTGTCGGCACCGCTTCGGTCGCCGCGGTCGCGGAGATCTCCTCGCGCACGGTGATGACGAAGTCGCACTTCTTGCAGCGGATCTTGAGCACGCGTCCCTTCACGCGCTCGTCGGCGATCGAGTACTTGGTACCGCAGCTGTCGCAGAGAAACTTCATCGCGCTACACGGGCTCCGCGGCGTCGTTGGCCAGGTGGTTCGGGGTGGCGTGAGTCGCGACGAGCGCGGCGAGATCGGCGTCGAGCAGCGTGCCCGGCCGGACGTTCTTCATGGCAGCGAGCATCCGCGCCTTGAGGCCCGGGTGCTCCGCATCGAGGCCCGTCAGCATGCGCTTCATCACCTGGCGCTGCTGCTCCGGGAGGCCGCACGTCGGGCACGAGCAGCGTACCGTCGGATACGCGCGCTCCGCCGCGTACGCGATGAGGTCCGCCTCCTCGACGTAGATCAGCGGACGGATGACGGTGTGGCGCGCGTCGTCGGCGCTGTAGCGCGCGGGCATACCGCGGAGCTGGCCGGCGAAGAAGAGGTTGAGGAGCAGCGTCTCGGCCGCATCGTCAACGTGGTGACCGAGCGCGATCTTCGTGGCGCCGAGCTCGGTCGCGAGGCCGTACAAAACGCCCCTCCTGAGCCGCGAGCAGAGCGAGCACGGCGTCGCGCCCGTCTCGGACGGACGGAGCACGCGCTCGACGATCCCGGCGATCTCGTGGGACTCGACCATGCGGTGCTCGACACCTCGGGAAATCAAGTGGTCGCGGATGACGCTCGTCTGGTAGCCGGGCCAGCCCTGGTCGACGTTCACCGCGACGAGCTCGAACTTCACGGGCGCCCGCCGCTGCATGAGCTGAAGGACGTCGAGCAGCGCGTACGAGTCCTTGCCGCCGGACACGCAGACCATGATGCGGTCGCCGTCGGCGATGAGCTGGTGCTCCGCGACGGCCTGGCCAACCCGCTGGGTGAGCTTCTTCTCGAGGAGCGACGTCTGCCCCCTGGGCCTGCGCGCGCGCGCCACCGGACGCGCACCTGGCTGCACGAGTCCTCCATCGCGCACCGCGCCGATCATGCGCAGCGCCGGCGAGCGGCGCTCACTTGCCACCGGCCGTGGTTCTGCTGTCGGCCGAGGGCCGGATGTGGATTCGACCGACATGAGCGTCCCGCACTATAGCGAACTTCGAGGCGAGCCTTTCGACCTTTTGACTCGCGCGGAACTCCCTGCCACAGGTCGCTACGAGAGGTCTTTGCTGCCGTCGCTCGCTACGCGCCGAGGAGCGGCCGGACGTACTGGCCGAAGTCGCCTTCATCTGGGAGGTTGAGATCGACCACGAGTCGCGCTGGAGCCTCGTCGCTGCCGTCCTCGACGGGGGCGCCGGCGTGCAGCGCGATGGCGGCGCCGTGACGCTGCCACGCCGGCACCTGCTGGAACTCGAGGCCGTTCTGGTGCAGGAGCTCGATCTTGTCCTCGGGGCGCAGCGTCGCGAGGATCCGCTCCGCCGCGCTCGCCTCGGTGCCCGCCTGTGCGAGCACGAACTCGCAGTAGCGATCAACGGCTCGTGTCTGCGTCACGGCGTGCCGCCAGCGGAAGTACTCGACGCAGAGCTCGAGATCTTCGAGCTGGTAGAGGCGCGTCTCGAAGGTGGCGACCATGCCGAGCGTCAGGCTGAGCTTGCCCGACGCCTCGCCGGCGATGCGCGACAGCAGCCGACGTGCGTCACCGCCGCCCGCGATGGCGAACAGCGACAGCTCCGTCTGCTCCGCGAAGCCGAACGACGCGCCCAGCACCGACAGGAGGTACGACAGCGTCTTGACCATCCCCTTGCCGAAGCCGGGATCGTAGGGTTTTGCGTACCCCGCTCCATCGAGCAAGGCATCGAAGCGCCGCCCGGTGAGGTGCGCGACGAGGGGCCGCCCCGCGACGAGTTCGCGTCCGGGGAAGACCTCGAATGGTGCCAGGTCTTCCGGCATGGTCGGCGAAGGCATGAGGCGCCACTTTAGCCCACATGAGCTTCGTTCTGGAAGGGGACTTCACTCAGGCGCGAATGAGCAGGTAGAGGGCGACCGCGACGCCGATGGCAACCAGCGCGAACAGAAGATCCGAGCCACGGGCGGGCGGGTGCTGTGGATCGGGTGCGACCGCACCCTGTGGTGACACGGCATGCGATGGCGGGACGGCCAGCGTCCTTTCGGCCACGAGCGGAACCTCTTTCGTGACGATCAGTGGACCGGGCTCGGGATCGTCGGCGTCGACGACGAGATCGGTGAGGCCCGGCAGCGGCGATTCGAGCGAGAGCTCGTCGTCGGACTCGTCCTTCGCGAAGCCACCGACGAAGCCCACGCCGAGATCGAGGTCTTCGTTCTCGGGCGCGCCCGGCACCGCGATGCGCTGGGACGCGGGCACGAAGATCTCGCGCAGGTACTCGGCGAGCTCGCGCTTGCCGGCCGCGTGTCCGTCGTGCGCGAGGAAGTCGTAGAGATCCCGGCGCAGCTCGCGCGCGGAGCCGTAGCGACGCTCGCGGTCGACCTCGAGCGCCTTGAGGATGATGCGCTCGAGCGCCTCCGGCAGATCGGGGCGGACGTCGCGCGGCCTCGGCACGACGCCACCGGTGATGCGCGCCTTCACGTCCTCGGCCCGACCGCGGAAGAGCCTGCGCCCGACGGTGAGCTCGTAGAGGATGATGCCGAGCGCGAAGAGATCGGCGCGCGCGTCGAGCGGCTTCCCGAGGATCTGCTCGGGCGACATGTAGTTGTACTTGCCGACGATCGAGTGATCTTCCGCGCGTAGCTGGATCGCCGCGCGCGCGATCCCGAAGTCGACGATCTTCGCGGTGCCACCGAACGAGACGACGACGTTGCCGGGCGAGATGTCGCAGTGGACGATGGCGAGCGGCAGGCCATCCTCGTCGCGCTTCTCGTGCGCGTACACGAGGCCCGTCGCCACCTGCGCGAGGATCGCGGCGGCGAGATGGACAGGCAGGAAGCGCCCGGCCTCGATCCCCCGCCTGGCGATCGCGAGCAGGTCGCGACCAACGATGAGCTCCATCGCGATGTAGTACGCCCCCGCGGACGAGCCGACGTCGTAGATACGCACGATGTTCGGGTGATCGAGCGCCTTGGCGATGCGGCCCTCGTCGATGAACATCTTCACGACGCGCGTCAGCTCGACGTACTTGCGCTGGATCGTCTTGAGCACGATGGGCCCGTCTTGCCTGGGCCCGCGCGCGAGGTACAGGTCGGCCATCCCACCCGCGGTGAGATACTCGAGCAGCTCGTAGTTGCCGATGCGCTCCGGGTTCACGATGGCGTGGTGAGGAGCGTCTCGAGGACGAGCGCGACGGAGCGCGACAGCGCGGGCAGGGAGTAGCCACCTTCGAGGACGAGCGCGAGCTTCGACTGGAGCGCGAGCAACTCGACGGTGAGCGTGCGGTACGTGTCGTCGTCGAGCGCGAGCCCACCGAGCGGATCGTCGCGGTGCGCGTCGAACCCGGCCGACACGAGGATGACGTCGGGCGCGAAGGCGAAGATCGCGGGCAAGACGGCCGCGCGGAACTGCTCGAGGTACTCCTGGCTCGTGGTACCCGACGGCACGGGGACGTTCAGCGTGGCGCCCATGCCGGCACCACGACCCACGTCGATGCGCGCACCGGTGCCGGGGAACTGTGGCCATTCGTGCATCGAGACGTAGAGGACATCGCCGTCTTCGTAGAAGATGGCCTCCGTCCCGTTGCCATGATGAACGTCCCAGTCGAAGATCGCGACGCGCTGCCCGGCCGCGCGCGCAGCCGCTGCAGCGACGGCGACGTTGTTTACCAGACAGAAGCCCATGGCGCTGTCGGCGAGCGCGTGGTGCCCGGGGGGGCGCACGAGCGAGAACGCGCGATCGACGCGTCCCTCGACGACCGCCATGACACAGTCGACGGTGGCACCAGCCGCGAGCACGGCCGCGTCGTAGCTTCCCTCGGCGAAGTAGGTGTCGGCGTCGAACCAGCCGGTGTGTTGCTCGGCGATCACTGCGCGCAGCTCGTCGAGGTACCCGGGCGT